>NZ_JBNPXH010000011.1:112208-218966 GCF_050433395.1 Anaerotaenia torta | reverse complement strand
TTTCTCGTTTTACCGTCAACTTTTTTAGTTTATCACATCCGCTTTATTATGTCAACCACTTTTTTCATTTTCTTCAAATCTTTTTCTGTGGTATGGATGCCATTTCTCAGCGGCGGATTTCATTGTACCTTCTAAAAGGGAAAATGTCAACTGCTTTTTTTAACTTTTTATATATTTAAAAAATTAGCTGCTTTCCGGATACAATCCGGGCAAGCAGCCATCCTTTTCCCTATCTGTTTTCCAATGATTCTATTTCTGTAACAGGTGTGCCGCAAAACCGCCGAACTCTTCGTTCAGATAGATCGCCACCAGCTTATTATTCTTATACTTCCGGCTCTCCTGGTTAAAGGTAAAGCCTCTTGCCTCCAGGTGGAACATGGCGCGTTCTATATAATTGGTCATAATAGCAATGTGGCCCATCTTTCCAAGATAAGGCTCCTTCATGACCTCGACCCCTGTCCCTGCGAAGACGGAACTGCTGCCAATGTTCTTCGTAAAACCGAAAGCCTTGTCGAATTGATCAGCAACCGCTTCCGCTTCTGTCTCATTCTGCATATTAATACCAACATGCCGTACCTCAAATCCAAGCATCAGGGATACCGCCTGTCTGGTGAGGGCCGTTATCTTGTCAAATTGCCCGGTCTTCACCAGTTCGTCACTTACCATCCAGCTTCCTCCGCATGCGATGATCTTCGAAAAATCCAGATAAGCAGTGAGATTCTTCTCATTAATTCCCCCCGTGGGCATAAACTTCATATTCACGTAGGGAGCTGCCATTGCCTTTATCATAGCCAGTCCGCCCGCCGCTTCCGCCGGGAAGAACTTCACAACATCCAGTCCTAATTCAATTGCCGCTTCGATATCGCTGGGATTCGAACAGCCGGGTGTAATAGGAATATCTTTCTCAACACAGTAACGGACAATCTTCGGATTCAATCCCGGGCTCACAATAAAGGTCGCACCGGCGGCAATCGCCTTATCCACCTGCTCCGTAGTTAATACGGTGCCCGCTCCAATGAGCATCTCCGGGTATGCCTCACGCATAATGCGGATGGATTCCTCCGCCGCAGCGGTACGGAAGGTGATTTCCGCACAGGGCAGTCCTCCTTCTACCAAAGCTTTTGCCAAAGGGTATGCATCCTTTGCATCATCCAGTTTGATGACCGGTACAATACCCATCTTTTGAATTTTACTTAACATCTCATTCATTTTTCTATCTCCTTTTGTAATTATAATGGTTTAACAAACAGAATTTTTGTTGCGCCGGTTATAAGCTTCAACAATATATTATTATTATAAATAATACTTAAAATTTCGTTTTCCTCTACCAGCCTCATGGTGGATTGTACAAACTCCGTACTCGAGAAAACCGTCAGCAGAATAAAGAAGAGCCAGACAAGGAGCAGACCATGGACAAGGCCCACCAGCAATCCAGCTGTTTTATTCAGCTCGTTCAGCAGGGGCAGCTTACTGATCAGATGCAGTGCCAGGAAAACAACCCACAGCAGGATTAAAATCACGATAAAGGTTACGATAAAGGCCATCGCATTGATGGTGATCTCCGTCAGATACCTGCTGACATACTCCTTAAAGCTTGTGACAGCCAGCTCCTTATATTTTGCTGCGGTATTGTCCTTCAGAAGCCCCTCCTTCACCGTCTGGGGAACGGAAAGCCCTTCGATCAGCCCCTGCTGCTCTCCCTGGGCAGCTTTATCCTCAAAGGGAAGCATCCTCTCAATCTTGTCCGATATACTATGGGACAACTTTTCATTGCTCTTGATCGCCTCTTTCACAAGGGGACTCACCCATATCGTCAAAAACAAAGCCAGAATGAGTGACACCAGGGAAAACACTGTTTTAATGAAGCCCGCCTTCATACCAACCAGGGCATTGCCAAGGAGGATTACAGCTACTGCAATTAATAACCAATTCATTCTCTCACATCCTTTTCTTGATAAATCAGGAGCCTGATGATTCCACCGGTCCTGTCAATCGATAACTCACTGTTTTATTCTATCAGATTAATCTGAGAAATCCCGGTATCATTTATCAGGAAATAGCGGTCCAGATGATTGATGGGATAGAACGCATCAATATTCATATCAAAGGTATGCCGGAACTTCACTCTGCCGCTCAGCTTCATAATAACGCAGGAGAGATTATCATACATAATAATCTCATCTCCGGACAGATAGATATGATCAAAATCAAAGTCCAGCTTCTGATCCAGCACTTTGGTGCCATCCAGGCTGTACAGGATTAATTCCCGGTAGCCCGTTTCTGCTTTTTCCAGCACCACACCGGCATATTTTTCATTATGTAGTATGCTTTCGATTTTCCTCTCGTAGGTCTCTTCCTTAACCTCCTCCGGCTTTTCGGAATATTTCAGAATCGTAATCCCGTTTTCCTTGAAAATACAGGCGGCTTCATTATTGTTGAAGATTACTCTGGGTACCACCAGACCTTCAAATTTAAAAGCCCCCATTATGTTCTCCATAAAATTCTGCCCCACCTCGCCAAAGTTATAAAAGGTTGTGATGCCCACCAGCTCGCCGCTTGTTACCGCAAGATAGCTGGTAATCAGCTTCCTGCCATCGTTAGACAGGGTTATATCCATGGGATATCCGTCTGTTTCCGCACTGGTGGCCATTCCTACCAGCTCCGTCCCGTCGGTATCAAACAGCTTAATATAATTAGCCCTCTCCTCCTCCAGTAAAACTGCTACAATACCTTTTGCGGAAACCTCAGCCTTTATGATGTTGTTGACGGTGGGGATACTGCCTGCCACTCCGTCTTCATCAAAGATCTTCAGTAAAGTCCCCCCCTGGTCTGCAATCACCACATACTTCTCACAGATATCCACCACCGGCTTCTTCATCTCATAGGAACCGTTCCACCTCAGGCTGCCGTCTTTGGCAATCGCAGTTGCACCGTCCTTGCTGTACTTCAGAACTCCTCCGTTATACCGCAGATATTTTGCTCCGCTTTCTGTGGGGTTCTCCTGGGAATGGGATACCTCGTAGCCGGTATAGCTCTTGTTGTAGAGCTTGTATAAATACACGCCGCCGCCGATCAATAATGCAATGAGTGCCACGGCTATGATAAAGTTACGCCTGCGCCGGATCCTTTTTTTACGGCTGCCATAGTCTCTGATCGATTGCCCTTCATTATCTTTAGCCATAACCTGCTCTCCTGTGTTTTACTTTATAGTGATTATAACTCATTTAAACTGTCTTGGCACGTACTATTTTTACATGAAAAGTTGAAAAAAGATTTTTTAAATGAAAAGGGTGCTGTCCGTGCCGCCTGCATCCATATCTTACGCGGCAGGCACCCGACATCACCCTCATTCATCCCTATGGAACGATCAGCTTCTGGCCGATGTAAATCAAATCCTTGTTGCTTATACCGTTCAGCTCCATAATCTGGTTTACCTTCGTATAGGTCTTATATAATTTATAACTGATATCCGCCAGGGTATCTCCTTCGACGACGATATAATAATTTACCTTATTCACCTTCTCCGATCCCGTCTCCTGGCTCTGATCCGAATTCTTTTCTGTGCCGGTTTTCTCTGAGGAGGATTTTTCACCGGATTTTTTTTCTCCTGCTTGCTCACCGGAGGATTTCACTGTGTTTTTTTCATCTGCCGGGCTTTCGGGGGCCGCGTCCTCCCCTTTCTTCTCTCCTCCCGCCTTCTGTTCCGATGCCTCCTTGCTGTCCGTTCCCTCCACGGGCTTTACCTTTCCAGGGACTACCTCCACCTCCAGACTATCCTCGGAAGGGGCAGCCGGCGTATCACTCTGATCCGGCTGTCCTGCCGCGTTTCCCTCTCCGCTGACATCCGAGGACTGTCCCTTTGTTACCAGGGTTCCGGAATCAATGGTGTCTGACAGCCGGTCCCTGGTAACCACCGTCTGAACCTCCTCCATATTCTGAGACAGATATTTCAGAGTATCCTGCATACTCTTCATCTGATCATAATTATTTAAAATAGCGGCTCCCACCACGAGAACGATGATGGCCAGCAGCGTTCCCGCGGCATACATCAGTCCGGAGATATTCTTAACCTCCGGCACCGGCTGCTTCTTATTCTGGATAACCGTTCGGAATTCCCGTGCGACACGGTCATCATAGCCCGCCTCCATGCTTTGGGGTTCCTTGCTCTCAATCATATAATTCTGCATTTCTTCGTTTTTTTCATAATATATGTAATACCCCTCCTGCTTCACCAGGCGGCTGTTCTCGTAGCTGTAGAAGGTTTCCTCCTTCTCCAGGTTATCAAAGGTAAAGAGAACCTTGTCCTGCCCCGCAAAGTTATTGACATGCGCTTTTGTTATCCGCTCCATATCCTCCAGCAGGTATCCCGGACCGCCGATGAACCAGCCTACAATCTCTGTCTCCACAAAATATTTTTTGATTTCCTCATAGATTCTGGTCCAGGTTTCATTGGAAAAGCTGGTCTCCTCCGTCAGATCAAAATCCCGTATCTCTACCGCTCCCGATATGAAAAAATTACGGCAGCTGTCCAGCCGGATACATTGCCCTACCAGAACCGCAGCCCTGCAGGCAGAATAGTCTCCTCCGATCAGTTGTTTTATATAAGTCATGACGTAATCTTCCACATAGATCTTCTTGCTTACATTGCTTTTGCCTATCTGCCGGACATTCTTGGGAAGTTTGAAGGACGCCTGGGCTTTACCCCCGGAATTGCCCTCTGCATTTTCATTGCTGTAAATGGTTTCTATCATGTGACCCACCCCTATTCCATACTTTGCGGTAACAGAACTGTTACACTTTGCGCTTCAGATAAAAGGTTCTATTTCTGTAGGGTTAATCTTATCATAGGTGGGACAGGCTTTTTTGTCATATCGGGCTCTTATGTAAACATAAATTATCTTTATAATTCCGTAGAAAATATTAGAATTTTATATTATATGCCAATTTTTTCCTTTTGTTTTCCCTTTACCGCCCGAAATAAATTCGATTTTGCCGGATATCTTCTGTTTGTGTGCATTTTCTACGTCTAATTCTTTAAATTCCGGTAATACTTTATCTAAGCATAAATGAAAGGGTACGTGACAACAGCGTATATAATATTATGATGAATATTTTTCTAAAAACAAAAAATAGAATATCCTATTATGATTCCACACAAAAGACCACAGCCTATGAACTGGGAAGCACATTATCCCAGCTGATCGGAGAACAGGTGCTGCTAAACCGCTCCATTATCTTTCTGTGTATCGGCTCCGACCGGGCTACCGGTGACTGCCTGGGGCCCATTATCGGATACAAGCTGGTAAAGTATATGAAATACCATAATTATCATGTATACGGGACCTTGGAAGAACCCGTCCATGCCAAGAACTTGAAGGATACCATTGCTATGATTTACCGGAAGCATCAGGACGCTTTTGTTATCGCCATTGATGCCTCATTGGGAAGATCGGATCATATCGGCTATATCACCCTGGGAGAAGGTCCGCTGAAGCCCGGAGCCGGAGTTGATAAGGAGCTCCCGGCTGTGGGAGATATCTTTATTACAGGCATCGTCAACTTCTCCGGGATGCTGGACAATATGCTTCTGCAGACCACTCGCCTGAATGTTGTAATGATGATGGCAGACCAGATCTGCCTTGCCATCAATTATTGCCTCGGTAAACTGAAAAATGCACTGCAGAAGGATCTGCAGGGTGTCTGATATCTCACAAGACAACAGTTCGAACGGCGGCAGGGAGAAGGGCATGGTGCTCCTGTAATGCACCGTGCCTTTCTCCCTGCCGCCGTCCGAACTGTTGCCTTGCGGGATGTCCTATTAAAAAAGACATATTACCGGTTTTTCCTCCACGGGCAAATCATTTGCACAAGGGTGGCGTTTAAACCGTTCCTATGTCTTTTAATCATTATTCTTCTTCCGGCTCTGCATTTGCTTTGTGGAAAGCGATGGCTTCCGATATACTGGCCGCATTCCCTGCCTGGATGATCTGGATCAGGGCATCCACCCGTTTGATGGTCATATATGCCTTCCCGAGAACAGGTTCATAATCGCTGGCCACCTTGAGGGTAAGCTCCTTAATCTTGTCTTCCGCCTTATTTACCTGGGCTCGCACCTTATCATATTCCGCCTTCTGCTCCGTCAGCCCGGGCTTATAATTTTCCTCAATCTCCGCGGTGATAATCTGACTGGTGGAGTTGTCAAAGGCCGCCAGAGCCTCCTTCCTCCGGGCTGCTGTCTCCGCCGCTTCCTGCTCCAGCTTAGCCAGTTCCTCATCAAAATCCTGCAGGCCATAGGAGCTTTCATCCCGGTCCCTGCGGATATTATTGCGAATCACCGCCATCTTCTTTCGGTTCATCCGAAGCTGTCTGCGCATTCCCTTTCCCTTCTGAATCTCCTCCGGATGCCTTTCCTTGGTACGGCTGCCAATAAGGATATAGCTTCCTCCGAACAACACTACGGTTACCACATAAGTCAGAATGAGGAATACAACACCGTATTGCTGGAGGAACAGGAAGTATACTCCACAGGGAATAAGAAGCAGGGTTATTAATAAAGTAAGGAGTATCACCAGATAATCCGTAAAACATCCCGGTGAATAAAGAGCATAATACAGCTTGGTATCACAAAAACGGGGGATTCTCTGCTGCTTAAAGAGGGTTCTGATATCCTGCCTCAGCTGTCCGTTCTCTGCGCGGAGCGAGGCCGTCTCGCTGCTGATCCGCTCGGATACCTTAAGGCTCTTATTTTTCTCCCGCTTCTCCTTCAAGCGCTTGCTTCGCTGCCGGAGCTTGTCCTCCTCCTGATGAAAGGTATTCTCGATCTCCTGACGGCGCTTTTTCGTCGTCTTCTGAATCTCTTCCCTCATGGACTGCTCCAGGCCTGCAATACTTTTCTCCAGCACGTCCTCTTCCAGACGCAGGGACGCGCTGCTGGACTGATTTCCGTACAGCTCTAAAAGACAATCTTTCATCTCATTTAATTGGTCTATTCCGCCGGATAACAAATTGCCGCCTTCCATGTGAATGCTCCTCCTTAGATTGTTTTCAAGCACATTCCATTTCTTACATTTTACTTCTTTTTTCGCATCCGGTCAAGGAAAAAGGCATTACCCCGCTTGGAATAATGCCTGATGTGCCTTCTATATTTTCATATATTAATTGTAGTTGGGATTGGGCTTCTTCTCCTCATATATGATGCCTTCACCCTTTTTCTTCTTCCACATCACCCAGAGGGGTCCTGCGATACAGATTGTGGAATAACAGCCGCTGATGGAGCCTATGGCCATGGGCAGGGCAAAGCTCTGAATAGAGCTGATATTGTTAGCTGTGGCAAGAATATATACCAGACTCACGCTCAGCATAACTGCCACATTGGTATTGATTGACCGCATCATGGACTGGGTAATGGACAGATCTGTTACCGCCTCCAGGGGATAACCGATATAGATCTTGGAGTTCTCCCTGATACGGTCATAAATAACAATGGTGTCATTGATGGAGTAACCAATGATACTCAGTGCCACGGCTACAAAGGATTCTCCAATGGGAATCCTGAAAATAACGCAGACAAAGAACACCACCAGCACGTCATGAAACAGGGCAACCAGGGCCATGGCACCGGCGGCCAGACCGCCTATCATCTTGAAACGGATCCATACATATAACAGAACCAATGCGCTAGCCAGCAGGATGGAGATAATGCCGTTTCTCAGGAAGCGTTTTCCAAAGAAAGGCTCCACCATGGAGGACTCCGCCAGCTTCAGCTCAGAACCGGGAAAAGCCTCCTTCAAATAAGAATCAAATTCCCCCTGCGCCGCGGCTTCCACGCCATAATTACCGGCTATATTCAGGATCAACCGCTGCTCTCCGGTAGAGATATCTTCGGTGATCTGGGTTGTAACAGGTCTTCCAAGCTTTTCCGAAGCCACATCCGCCGCCTTTTCGGCATCCATTTCACCGGTATAGGAGTATTTTAACATAGCTCCGCCCTTAAACTGGATGTCCAGCTGTACTCCCTTATTGATAAATATGAAGGCAATGCCGATCAGCATAATGGAGATTGAGATTATAAAATAAATCTTGCGCTTTGCATAAAAGGGCAGAATATGCTTCTCCTTATACATCTCCGGGGTCACTGCTATTTCTTTTACATATTTTCTATTCTTTGCATCTTTCATAATGTCACCCTCCTTGACAGGCAGGTATAGAGTGCCGGTTTTTTCGTAAAGAATTTAAAGGAACTCAGAGAGTTAGTCATCAAACGGGATGCGGTCACACCGGCAAGGAAGTTAAACACAATACCGGTAAACATGGAGTATGCAAAGGACAGCATCGTTCCCGATCCGAATATCATTAAAATAAACGCTACAATAAGCACCGTGATATTTCCGTCAAATATGGAGGAAAAGGAATTCTCATAGCCTGCGGCAACTGCGGAAAGAACACTCTTACCGGATTTGATTTCCTCGCTGATTCTCTCCGAGCTGATAACATTGGCATCCACGCCCATACCGATGGATAGAATGACACCGGCAATACCCGGAAGGGTCAGCGTCATCTGGGGAACGGAAAGCGCCAGTATCTGTCCCGCCACCTGGATTGTAAGCGCGATGCAGGCCACAACGCCGGGAAGACGGTAATAGAAGATCAGGAAGAGGCAGATCAGCGAAAATGCAACCGCGCCTGCCGTCAGCATTACACCCAGCGCGCCGGAACCCAGGGTCGGGCTGATGGTGCTGTAATTCTTGGTGACCATGGAGAAGGGCAGGGCACCGGCATTAATCTTGTCCGCCAGATCCTTAGCATCCTTATAGTCTTTCATACCGGTAATGATCGCCGAGCCTTCGGTAATATGGGAATTCACCGTTGCACTCTGAATTACAACCTCATCCATATAAATAATGATGGGTTTATTAATCAAACGCTTGGTAGCCTCACTGAAGAGCTTGGTTCCCTCTTCATCAAAGCTCAGGCTCACCACATATTGATTGATACTTTTATCCACGACCGGAGCCGCCTTTACCACACGGGCCCCATCCAGAAGAACATTGCCCTCCGAATCCCGGAAGGTCAGCTGAGCGGTCTCTCCCAACTCTGCAATTGCCTTCTCCGGATCAAAATCCGTCTCGTCGGCCTTCCACGGGAAACGTACGATAACAAAGCCATTGTCCTTGTCAATGGTTACATCACGATCCATGATGTTCTGCTGGTCAAGGCGTGTCTCAATAATGCTGCGGGCCGCCTCCAGTTCATCTCCCGTAGGCTTGCGGTCCAGGCCTACCGGCTCAAATGCCGCATCCACACCGCCCCGGATATCGATGCCGTAACGCATATCCGGCGCTCCCAGAATAACAAGGGGGGAATCTCCCATAGGAATCTTAATTCCGAACATGGCGGTGTAAACCATAAGCACCGCAATCACTAACACTATAAAAAATGTCGGTTTTTTCTTATTCATGCTTTCTTTTCTTTCCTTTCCAAAGGTATTGGTATGTGCACTCATTGTATCAATCAGAATGCCGCCGGCGGAGCATGTCCGCCCAGGGATATGGCCAACAGTGATTTTCTTCTCCGCGTATTTCTATAGAAGGTTAAGCCATATGATAATAAGATAATACCGGTAACCGCCGGAATCAAGGAAACATCCAGCAGCCGCTGCAACAGGCGCTGGAATTCTCCAAGGTCTTTATAGATAGGAGGACTGATTCCGGCATTGCCGGACATCCTCAATTTATTCACTTCATTGGTCAGGAGTACATTCTCATACTGCAGCGATAAGGAGGTATGCTTTGCCGCCTTCGAATCCGATCTTCGGACATCAGCAAGAGGCACCAGCATCAGATGCGCTGATATGGCGACACTAAGAAGCACGGCAATGCTTGCCGCAAACTCCGACCGCCTTTTGTAAGTGCTCATTTCCTCTCCCCTTTCCTGCTTTGTGTTCCTGTTCGTACCAGAATAAATTAACACATATCACGGTATTTGTATACAACAATTTTTTCTATTTCATCTCCGAGCCGTCTCCTAAATCTGCTTCCTCACAATCCGGTATTCGTCCTTATATTGAAAATGAGGGCAATGAAACACGGAATAGCTCGTAAACCGCTCCATATCGTCCTCGTCCAGATTCACCCGGCACACATAGCAATCATATTCCTCATCGTATTCATAGTAGTTACAGCTCTCACAATGATTGGCTTTGTCCATCCTTACACCTCCAGTCAGCTAAGAGGATTTTCTTTATCCGTCATTGTAGTATGCCGTATTTTATCTCATTAGTCAATATCCCTCTTAAGGTTCCTCACGGAAACGGTCCAATGCCTGCTGGGTGATCTCCACCGCACGGTCAAGCTCCATTTCCTGCAGGTCCTTCAAATAAGAATCCCATCGCAGATTGATGTCCTCCACTCCGGTAATAAATTTTACAGCCATGTCCTCCATATACCGGGTGACACTGGATACAATTCTGCTCCGTTCTCTGGATTCCTCAACGGTATAGCTTAAGAATTTGGTAAGCATATAGGCATCGTCCCCTTTGCTCCATACCTCATAGGCCAGCAGATCCTTCTCCGGCACCGCGCTCAGCTCCCTCGTCCAGTCATAGAGTCCTCCCAGCTTGTTCGGAGGCAGGAGATACAACGCCTGCGCCTGGCCCATGCTGTACTTTGGATGGTTGGATATCTTCTCCGTCACCTGGGGCTTGCCGTCAGCGCCAAAAATGAAGGTGTCATTTTCAATGCCGTAATTGGCCAGCAAGGCTCCCTCTTCGCTATAGAGATAATTCAAAAGCATCATGGCAACCTCCGGCCTCTGGCATTTGGCGGAGATCGTGACCGGATTGCCGATGCTGCAGTCTTCTCTCCGGATATGCAGCCCGTCCCCTTCTCTGATCACGGGAGGCGCCACCGGGACGACTTCCATGCCCGGATCCGATTTCTCATATTGGGACATCATAATATACATTGCATTCCAGGCTCCGGTCTGTCCATTTTCCACCATGGTCTTGTCCACCTGCCATTCTCCGTTGATCATAAAATCAGGATCAATCAGGCCTTTTTTATACCACCGGTTCATCAGACTCAGGTATTTCTTCCAGCCCTCCTGTGCCGGCCCGTAGACAACCCGGTTCTCTATCTGCATAAAATCCTCATATACGCCAAAGCCCGCACTCAGCCCATGGGAATGCTCCAGAGCCCCGTTGCTGCCCAGTGTCAGCGGAGCATAAGCTCCCTTCTTCTCCCGGAAAAGTGTCAGCATGTTCTCCCAATCATCATAGGTTACCGGGAGAGGAAGTCCCAATTCATCCAGCCAGTCCTTTCTCACCTGAAGTCCCATCCACGGCCCCTGTTCCCGGGAATACAGATCATAACAGGCCGCCACCCTGCCGGAACCGGTGGTGGTGCATTTTACCGTGTAGGAATCCCGGGTCCGCAGGGCATTATAGTCCTTGAGACAGGTATCCAGATAGGGGGTAAGATCCAGATAATAGCCGTCGTCAATGGCGGCATCCAGCCCTTCCGGGTAGGCATAGCCGTTATGGGATATGATATCCGGAAAATTATCCGAGGCAATCATGGAATAATAGGCGTCGTGCTCGGAACCGAATTCCGGAACTGCAAATTCCAGGTTTACTCCCGTTCTTCTCGCCAGCTCCTGAAAAAAAGCATTATCATTGTAATCCATGATAATTCCCTCCAGATTACTGTCCATCCCGGCAAAGACGGTCAGAGTGACGGGCTCGCCGGTTACAAGGGTATCACCCCCATCCTTCTGCCGGGAATCCTCCGCCGCCGAACAACCGCAGAAAAGAGCCCCTGTCACAACCAGAAGGAACCCTATGAAGATAATCTGTCTCCCGGCTTTTCTCAACATCCTTACGGACATCTTCCCCCTATTCTTTACTCTTACCCCATCCGGCATCCGCTCCTCATCCTTTCCCGGCTTTCTATCCGGCATCCGCACTATGTCATCTGCTTTAAGCCAGCTCCAGCATCTGCTTCTCAAAATTGCTCTTATACTGTCCCGGTGTAATTCCTTCATACCTCTTGAAAATACGGATTAAGGACTTGGAATCCAGATAGCCCAGGGCCTCTGCCGCCTCTCTGACACTCTCGCCCAGCAGCAGCCGTCTCTTGCACTCCTCCACCCGGCGGATGTGAATCATATCCATAATGCCGCAGCCGGTGTAGTTCTTAAAGGTTCGCCCCACATAGGACAGATTCATGCTCAGCTTATCTGCCAATATGGACACGCTGAGGTTGGGATCTCCATAATTTTCATTGACGAAATTTATAATTTCCTGCACCCAGCAGGGATATTCATTCTCCAGATACCTCTGTGCATTCTCCGTAATCTCCCGAAACAGGTCCCCCATAATCCGCTTTGCCGACGCGATGGAATCAATCTTCAGCATACGCTCCATGGGACGCAGTCTTCGGAAGAATTCTCTTTCATTTCTCCCAATCATCTCGCTTAAGGCATCATAAACCATATAAATCAGCGCAGACAGCCTGCACCGGTTCATCTCCATATACGGGATTTCCTTAAGGAACATCTCCTCCAGCAGCTGGTTTAAATACTCTGCCGCCTGGGAGTATTCCCTTGTCATAATGAGATTGTACAGCTTCTTCTGCTTCTCCAGCAGCTGGCCGTCGCTCCCGGCAATCACATCATATCCCATGCCGCTGTCCTCATAGAAGGTAAAGGCTTCAAATTCTCCTCCCCAGAAAGCCTGGAAGGACAGCACCAGGACCGCCTCCTCATATGCTTTGGGAAGCTCTTCTATCCCCCGGTGGAGCTTGCTGGAGCCGATATTTACCTTTAAGTTAAAAAGGCTTTTATAGGTATTCAGGCATTTACGAATATCATAGGCCAGACTTCCGTTCCCCGCCTCCTCCTCACTGATATTCAGAATACACAGCTGCCTTCCGTCAATTTCACAGAAGAAGCCTGCGTATTTCGAGAATATGTTCTCCTCAAAAATATTATAGAAGACAAATTTCAGCAGCTGAAAGGTCTTCTCCTTCTCCGAATCCTTGATTCCCTTGAACAGGCTGCAGTCCATAATATCCACATAGGTAACCGCCATGGCAAGATAAGAATTCTCCAGGCTGACCTTTGTTCCCGCCCCGATCACATCCTCCGCCATGGCCTCATCCCGATTCCATCCCTTCACATAGCCGGTAATTCTCTGGTTGAGCAGAGCATCCCTGGCCTGCTCCCAGGAATTACTCAGTGTCCTATTCTCGGTATACAGATTCTCAATATAATTCTCCATACTGCTGAAATTGATTTCTTTTGCTGCCTTCTTGTTCTTACGCAGAGCAGCGGAGAGTCTGGAGATGGGCTTATAGTTTCTGACGGAATAATACCAGGCAAGCACAAAGGCCAGCGCGGCCATGACCGTAATCTGCAGTATGATTCCTCCCACCAGACTGTTCATTTCCTTTAAATAATAGCTCTTCGGCATGGTGATACAGTATTTAAAATCAAAATAATCCGATTTCATATAGGAGTTCACATATTTAATACCCTCCACATGCTTCTCGATCAGCCGGTTCTCATGGTTGTATTCATCATAGGTTACAGCCACCTCCGTATAGGCTGCATCACTGCCCTGCAGTATTCGGTTATCCCGGTTAATCCAGTAGACATGACCTTCCTCCAGGAGCGCGATGTTCGCCGCAATGTTCTTCCAGGGCACCACCGTTACAATGGTTGCCATCCTGTCCTTATAGTTATAGCTGTAGACATTCTGAAGAAATAAGAGAGTTTTATTCCCTTCCTTATCCTCAATAATCTCATAGCCGTAGTAGTTCGGCGTGTCAATGACACCTAAGAGCTCCTCTCTTGTGAGCTGGTAGGTGCCGGCAAAAATATAATTAATCTGGGAAGAATAGAGTTTTGTGCTGGTTATAATATTATCACTGGCATAGAAATAGACGAAGATCTCGCTGCAGAAATTGATGGTGCTCTTCATGGTATTGATCTCATCCTTCAGTTTCCAGGCCTTCAGCAGGCTGTCCTGGGAAAAAGCAGGGGCATTCATCAATTCTCCCAGCCTCTCGTTCTCCGCCAGGAGATTGCCCGTCTTCAGCACCGTCTCCAGATTGTCATCAAAGCTGTACTTCAGCTGGGACAGGGCATAGGACTGGGAGGTATGGATATCCTCCAGAACCACCTTGCCATAATTAATATAGGCAAACAGAGAGACCAGAATAGGAAGCACTCCGATTACCAAATAGGAAAAAAGATAGGAATAAAATATTCTGTCCCTGGTTTTGAAACGAAAGATCCCTCTCAGCATATTCTCCCTCCATACATACTCAACCCGATGTAACAATTCAGCTGGCAATGTCATCGAGTTAGACGGCTGGCACTCCGCCAAATCGCTTTTACTTGCCTTACCTTCGTGCGTTCAAAACGCTCCGCTTCCCAAGATGCACTCAGACGGTCAGCGCAAAAGTGATTTGGCGGAGTGCCAGCCGCCTAACTCGATGACATTGCCGGACGAATTATTATATCAAGTTTCCAATTTTAGCTCTGGCAGAATCCCGGTAAATAATCTCTCCCGGAAGATACTCCGAAAGGCCCGGACTGTTGTGATTCATCATGTCCAGCAATATCTCCACCGCCCGGACTCCCTGCCGTGCAATGGGATTTCTCACCGTCGTCAGGGGAGGGGCAAAATATTTTGCCACATCGATATCATCAAAGCCTACCACACTGATATCCTCCGGCACACGGTAGCCCAGACGGGTGAAGGCCTTGATGCATCCGATGGCGCTATAATCGTTGGCGGCAACCACTGCATCCGGTATGGGCAGGCTTCCCAGACGGAATCGGGAGATGATCTCATTATAGGTATATCCCTCCTCAAACATCCCCTTGAAAAAGTATTCTTCCCTAACGTCGGCACCGGCCTCCCGCAGGGCGGACACATACCCCTTCTTCCTCTCCAGATTATCGTAGGTGTGCTCCTCTCCTTCAATAAAATAGATGCGCTTATGTCCCAGATTAATCAGATATCTGGTCAGATTATATCCCGCTTGAAAGGAATCGAATAAGACGCTGGATATATCCCTCTGGTGTATCTCCCGGTCAATAAAGACTGTTTTAATCTGGTTCTGTATAATCAGCTCCAGTTCATGGCTCCCTATGCGGTCGATATCAAATACAATGATGCCGTCAAAATTCCTGCTCAGAATATTGCTTAGCAATGCCCTCTTATCCTTGCTGATGACAATATCCAGCCCGAAATCCCTCCTTCTTAACTCCTTGGAAACAGAATCCGCAAGAACGTAGAAATAGTGCCCGCTTACACTGGAGGTAAAAAATCCGACGGTCATGCTCTTCCTTCCCTTCAGCATCTTACCATTCATATTAGGTACATATTTTATGTTCTCCGCCACCTGAAGAATCCGGTTCTTAGTATCCTCATTTACCAGAGGAGAATCGTTCAACGCATTGGATACAGTCGATATAGACACTCCCGCCTCTTTTGCCACGTCCTTTATTGTTGCTTTTTTCACTATTCTCTCATCACTTTCTTTATAAAACGTTTTTATCATTATAACATGTGCACAATTGTAACACAAGTATTTTGTGTATAAAATACATTATATACATTTTACAAAAATGAAACCCTTTATATTTCAAAGAAATATTGCTTACTTTTCAAGGTTTTCCGTTCATAAGCTAAAGTTAATTTACTATATTCACTATATTAATCCGTTATTTTACTGATTTGCAATATTTCCACTAAAAAATATGATTTTATTTCAATTTTATTATAAACGTTTTTAATTTTATCCATTAAAAAAATATGCCTCAAGCCCACTGCTTTACAGCCGGGATCAAGGCATATTTTCTAACTTCCTGAAATTACAACTATTTCAATTTTATTTGTAATTGTATTCCTCACAGTATGCTGCCCACTGTGCTTTGAACTGCTCACGGCAAGTATCAAGTCCGGCCGCATTGACCTTCTCCCTGAACTCCTTCACCGCCGCATCCACATCGGCAACCAGTCCCGCCTGGATCGGTGCCAGATACTGTCTCATGACATCGGAGACCGCGCTTCTTTCCACCTCATACCCGGTATAGTCCTCGGCAAAGCCGCTGTAAATGTTGACATTGGGGAATTTGGTCTTTGCGCCAAGCTCGTTGTACTTTGCAAACATTTCATTTAAAACAACATCCGTGGACTGAGGAAGCTTATAATCATTATTACGCAGAGCCCAGGTGTTAAAGCCTTCATAAGGGAAATCCGTGGACAGGTTCTGATAAATACCGTCTGCATCCACATCATAGTGGGTTCCCTTAATACCGTACTCTACGAGATCGTTCAATTCCTTATCATAGAGAAGCAGGTCAAGAACCATTATGGCTCTTTCCTTATTCGGAGAGGTATTGACAATTGACGTAGCATTCTGGGTGGCATGGGCGGGATAGATCACTCCCGTTGTCTCTCCGTATGCCAGGAATACGGACTCCCATTCGGGATGGTTATTTTCAATGAACTTGTTGGAAGCGGAAATGTTCTTATTCGGGTTCTGTCCTGCCACTACCGCCACGCAGATACCGTTGTTGTACGCTTCGGAATCGTTGGTATCGGATAATGCGCTTCTGGACCAATAGCCTGCGTCAGCCCATTTCTTCAGCAGCTTCATATCTTCTACAAAATCATCGGAATTCCAGTAATCGTACACTGTGGAAGGTGTGTCATAATTGGCTGCCAGACCGTAGGGAAGCGCGTTATTGGTTACCCAGGGATACTTTATGTTCAGAATCGTGGCCGCGTCAAAAGCAATCTGCAGACCTGTGCTCTCGCCGGTGGTAACAGCCAATATGCCCTGCGTAGGCTCGTTCTTCTTAATTCCTTCAAAGTATGCCTCCACATTCTCAATGGAATCCGGTACGGGCAGATTATATTTTACTCTTAAATCCTCCCTGTAGGAGATACCGTTGATAGTGAATTCCGGCCAGGTATTGGGTACGGCGTACATCTTGCCGCCGACTCTGCACTGGTCTAACAGGCTCTGATCCATCTTGGTGCTGATATTGGGCGCGTAAGCCAGAAGATCTGCCAGATCCGCAAAAGCACCGGAGTTAGCCAGAGTGGCATAATTGTTCCAGTTGGCAACATAAATCAAATCGGCCGTACCGGAGGTAAGCTCCAGATTGTATTTCTGGCTCCAGTCCGTCCAGGTGGAGAACTGGAAGTCTACGGTTGCATTTACTTTTTCCAATAAGATTTTGTTAATCGCCTCTTCTACCGCTTCCTCATCCTTCGGGGCATCTCCCATTACATAGAATACAAGATCCGCTCTCTTGGAAGTATCAATTGCAGGTTCCTCGGTGCCCGCGGGCTCCTTCGCCCCATCCTCCGTCTTAGACGGCGCCTCCGTTGCCTTGCCCGGTTTGTTGGCGTCAACAGGTGTTTTCTCCTCCGGCTTGCAGGCCGCCAGGGAAAACACCATGACTGCTGCCATAAGCAAGCTCAATAACTTTTGAATCTTTCTCATACTAATCCTCCTAACCATTATAATTAATTTATACTAAAGCAGCTAACCCTGCTCTAATATTAGCCTTTCACTGCCCCCACCGTAATGCCGGAGACAAAGTACTTCTGAACAAAGGGGTAGAACAGGAGCACCGGGCCCGTAGCCACCACCGCCATGGCAAGCTTGAGGGACTCACTGGGAAGATCTCCCGTACTGATGCTGGTATTCTGGGCCATTTGCTTCAAGGCCTGGGTCGTATTCAGCAAATCATAGAGATAGAACTGCAGCTCCCAGGTCTTACTGCTGGTACTGAACATAGAGGAACGGTACCAGTCGTTCCAATACCCGATGGCGAGGAACAGCCCTACGGTGGCAAGCCCCGGCCCGATCACAGGCATTACTATTCTTAAGAATATGGTCATATGCCCCGCCCCGTCGATCTTTGCCGATTCCGCTATGGCATCGGGTACGGACCCCTTGATAAAGGTTCTCATGAGAATAACCAGAAAGGGGCTCATCAGCGCCGGAAACCAGATGGCAAAGGTGGAACCCTTCAGGCCGAGCACCGAGGCATACATCAAATACCAGGGTATCATTCCTCCCCCGAAGATGCTGGTGAAATAGATCATGAAGGAAATCTGGTTGCGGTATTTGAACTCCGGCCTGGATATGACATAGGCTGTCATGGTTATGATGAACAGGCCAATTCCGGTGCCGACGATGGTGTAATAAAAAGTCATTTTATAGGCCTGCAGAATGTCCTGGGGCGCTTTGAAAATCGCCTTATAGGCCGCCAGTGTAAAATTCTTCGGCAGAATTCCGTAGCCCTGGGTCAAGATTGTGTAGTTATCCGTAAAGGAACCGGAGATAATCACAATAAAGGGAAAGACACAAATGAGCGCTGTCAGCGTCAGCATTACATATACAATTGCTTTAAATATCATGGTAGATTTTGAATTTCTGATCTTCATCCCGGCAGCCTCCTTTTAGAATAATGCGTAATCTGCGTTTCTTCTCTTTACGACATAGTTGGTTATCATAATCAGAAGGAAGCCGAACAGGGACTGGTAGAGTCCTGCCGCCGTACCGATCCCGATGCTTAAGGGCTGCGTGGTTGTGATACGGTACACATAGGTATCGAAAATATCCGTCGCATTATAGAGGACTCCGTTGGTACCCACCATCTGATAAAACAGCTCGAACTGTCCCTTCATAATGCTTCCCAGGGAGAAGAGGAACAGGATAATGAAGGTCGGCTTTATCAGCGGCAGGGTGATGTAGCGTATCTGCTGGACAAGGCTGGCTCCGTCCACCTTCGCCGCATCATAATATTCCTCGCTGATGCCCATGATGGTAGCCAGATAGACGACCATTCCGTAGCCCAGATTCTTCCAGATATAGAAGACAGTGATCAGGACGGGCCAGTAGCTTGGAGTATTATAAAAGTCCAGCTTCTGCATCCCCAGTGCCGTCAGCGCATTGTTCACCACACCGGAGTTATACTCAAACAGGTTATAGACCAGAACCTTAAGAATAACATAGGAGACAAAATAGGGCATAAACATCAGCGTCTGGGAGGTCTTCTTAAACCATTTCACACCGGCCTGGCTTACGAAAATGGCAAAGATGATCTGCAATACATTGCCCACACTGATAAATGCGAAATTATAAAGGATGGTATTCTTCGTAAGCTTGAACAAATCCGCCTTCAGAAGGTATTCAAAATTCTTCATTCCAACATAGGGGCTGGCCCATAACCCGTCCCGGAAATTGAAGGAGGTAAAGGCATAGTATACGCCCAGCATGGGAAGGTAATTATTGATCAGGAGATAGATCGCCGCAGGGATCAGCATCACAAACAGAAGCCAGTTCCTTTTCAATTCATGGAAAAACCCGTACTCCCTGTAAATCTCCCTCTCCCCCTTCTCCACCACCGTTACCGCAATGCAGGCGGCGACGGATAGAATAAGAAGCAGGTAAACAACCGGGGAAAGCCAAAATGCCAGTGTACCGATCTTGTTGTTGGCAAAGAATACATAGCCGATGGTTGTCAGCATTAGAATGATATTAAAGGCCAGCGCCAGCTTCGAGGCTATGTACAGATGCAGGCTTCCCTTTGTATTCCTTTTCCCCAGCAGAACCCGCACCACCAATGCGGCATTAAAGTACAGAGCCGCCAGGAAGAGGAGAAACAGTATCATGGTAAATAGTCCGATATTCCCCTGTTTGGTATACTTTACATAGGAGAGCAGATTAAAAATACTGTAGGCCGAGTCCATACGGCTGATTACATCCTCAGCAAGTCCCATACTGTGATAGAGCGAATCCGCATGAATAATATCAATCCATTTAATAAAAGGAAGAGACAGGAGCAATGTAATTACCGATGCCCCTATGCCGATAAGAAGCCCCAGCTTCTTCCCCAGGTACTCCCGCTCACAGATCACGGACAGGCTCAGGCCCTTATTATGATCTTCTTTCTTTTTCATATAACCTCCATTTGTTCCTATAACTCTTATTACCCTTTGTGCTATTGTGCTATATGCCCATAGGTAATGAGGCCATTATAGATTGGAAGGAATTTAAAAAATATGGGCAATATCATACCTGAGGGTAATAAATCAGTATTTTTTACATTCCCAAAAATGTATTTCAAGTAGCAGAATTTGTGTTTTTAAAATAGGGAGTCCGCCTGCGGAGCATTTTGTCGTATAGGACGAACTTTCCTATACGGCAAAAAAGATCTTTACCCGTTCCTTCTTTCCATCAATTCAAATAACTCCTGATCCTTTAAATGATTTTCCATATTTAAATCAGCAAAATCCTCCTGTCCTCCTCCGAGTACAGGAATTCTCTCTGCCACTGGTAGTAATGCGGCCCGTCTCCCATATTACGCATTTTTCTGCCTGCCCGCAGGAAATGACAGGGCTCATCCCTTCACCGGCATCTGCAGCATAACGCTTAGGAACCGAATGGTATCTTATCTGCAAATTTTCCATGATAAATCATAAAATGATCCATAGAGATACCGGTTGTTGTATGATATAATTCTTAAGTAAAGCATTCAGTTGTTTTAAGGGGGGCGAAGCATGAGCAGTCTTATCAATGGAACCTATAATGAATATATCGAAAAGTCCGTCACCAGATACTTGAACCGGAGCTATCATATCACAAATATCAGGAAAAATACGGCCAGCGCCATGCATGAAGCGGCCGTATTTATCGGGGAAGGCATGAATGTCTTTGCCAAGATCGGAACAAATCCCTTTTCCTATGATCAGTTCACCCAGGAGGCCTGGGGGCTGAATTATATAAAGCACAATTCTCCGGTGAAAACACCGGATATCATAGATGTTCTGAGGATTGACGGAGCCGCCCTTCTCCTTATGGAAGCCATCGATCTGAAACCGGTGGAAACAAAGAAGGCCTGGGAGACACTGGGACAGGGGCTCGCCGCCCTTCACCGTTCCGCCTGGGATAAATGCGGTCTTGAAACACACAGCTATCTGGGCATCTTCTACCAGGATAATACCCCCATGGATACCTGGGAGGGATTCTATGGAGAACGGAGGCTGCGGGATTCCATGAAAATGGCGGTTGATGCCGGGAATATGACCTATGATCAATGCCTGCCGGTAGAAAAGCTGATCCGAAGACTCCCTGAAATCTGCGGCCCCAGACAGCCTTTCTCCCTATTGCACGGTGACCCCTGGACGGGAAATCTGCTTTATGACGGAACACAGCTGGTTCTTATCGATTGCGGCATCTATTACGGTAACCGTGAGATCGATCTGTCCACCGTTGATTTCTTCACCCCTGTGCCGGAGCATTTCTTCCGGGCCTATCATGAGGTGTATCCCATTGACCCCGGGTACGAAGAAAGGAAAGCTTTGTGGCAGGTCAATCAATGGCTTGGACATGTCACCCTGTTCGGAGAAAAGTATATGCCCAAGCTTATGGATGCCGTCAACCGGTATCTCTAGGCGGCGCCTAAAATAAGAAACAAACAACGGGGTGCCGCTCCATCACTAAAATAAAGTGATGGAGCGGCACCATCCGTATCAGCCGATATGGAAATAATGAATTTTTTATTAAATGGTTGCCGGTAACCTTGGCTTTTCTGTATTTTTATGTTATTGTGTAACAAATGACACAAAAAAGTCACAGGTGATTGAAGCTGATCTACCGATAAAATATGTTCCGAAATTCCCATGCCGCATCAGACTTTTGCGTAAAAAGCGAGAGGGGGGAGCGTCATTGAAGCGCAAGCCAGGCGAAAACAAAAAACAGACAAAAGAACTGTTACACGCCCTATCCTTTTTTTCACAGATTGCTATCACAATAGCAGCATGTTTATTCATCGGCGTGTTTATCGGAAAGTATTTAGACTCTCTGCTGGGAACATCACCGTGGCTCCTGCTGCTTTTTTCTTTATTAGGAGCAGCGGCCGCCTTTAAGGCACTCTTTGAATTAGGAAAGGGCGGATGATTCCGCTGAAGAGGTGTTTTATGCAGCTTGCTGATCTGTCAAAAAAAGTCACACTAACCATCTGTATCTTGACCCCCATCCTGATCCTAGCCTCTGCGCTTTATTACCGCTCCCTGTCCTGCCTCCCCTTTATCTGGGGCGCGCTCCTGGGCGCGGCGGTGAGCATTGCAAAGGTCTTTCTGCTGGAACGGGCTGTCAATCAGGCCGTGAATATGGAAAAGAAAACGGCTTCGGGTTACATCCAGCTTCAGCATCTGCTGCGTCTTTTGCTGACAGGCGCCGTACTGATGCTGGCGGCCCTGGTCCCCGCCATCAGTCTCTGGGGGGCGGCGGCCGGGATTATGACCTATCAAATCGGGATATATCTGATCAGATTTACGGTAAAACCGTAGGTCTGCTCAGTGTCCGTCCGGAGGTGAGTATTTGAACTTTAATGTAGACAATCTATGGATTGTGAGAATTGGCGGAATTGATATCTGGATTACGCGGACGATTTTCAACACCTGGATTATTATGCTGGTGCTGATTATCTTCGCTTTTATTGTAAGAATCATGCTGCGCCGATTTCAGGAAGTCCCCAGGGGCTTTCAAAACGTAGTGGAAGCGATTGTTGAGATATTCGACAACTTCGTCCGCAACAGTGCGGGCGACCGGCTGATGTCTACGGGAACCTGGTTTTTTACCGTTTTTGCCTTTATATTCGTGTCCAATATCAGCGGCCTGGCGGGCCTGCGTCCTCCTACGGCTGACTGGGCCACAACCTTCGCCCTTGCTATGGCAACCTTTCTATTGATACAGGTTACGGGAATTCGGTACCGCAAAGGGCAGTACATCAAGAGTTTTTTTCAACCTCATCCCATATTTTTCCCACTCAATTTAATCGGAGAGCTGGCAAGGCCGATCTCCCTGAGCTTCCGTCTATACGGCAATGTGCTCTCGGGTGTCATTCTCATGACGCTGGTCTATTCTATTGCTCCCATCTTTATGCGCTTTGGTATCCCTGCTGTTTTGCATGCCTATTTTGATCTGATTACGGGTGCTTTACAGACATACATATTCTGCATCTTAAGTCTGATGTTCATCCGGGGAGCAGCGGAGCCATAGCCTGGAATTCACCCGGCAAATTCCAGATCTATTGTTCTATAACACTTAATATACAGGAGGAAAATCAATGTATGATTCATTAGCCTTTATCATCGCAGTGGCACATATCGCAGCTGCCATCTCGCTCTTAAACGGTGTTCTGACCACCCTTGGCCAGGGAAATATCGTGGCCAAAGCCATTGAATCCATCGCCCGCCAGCCTGAGGCCTCCGGCGATATCCGGAGTACCATGTTCATCGGCCTTGCTATGGGTGAGACATCGGGAATCTATGGCCTTTTGATTGCCATTATCATGCTGTTTGCAAACCCCCTGGTAAGCCTGTACATCCAGCACATGGGCGGCTGAGCCGGCGGACTGTAATGAAAGCGGCGGCAAATAATTAGGAGAGGAGGATCCTCTTGAATCCTGAAATCGTTCTTGTACTAGCGGCTGTGCCAGAAGGCCGCATGTTTGCACTGGATCAGCAAACGCTGATCAGCACAATTATATTACTGGTGAATGTCGGCATTCTCGCACTGGTTTTGGGCAAGCTTTTATACAAGCCGGTGCAGGAATATATGCGCAGGCGAACAGAAAAAATCAGCAGCCAGCTGGAGGAAGCCCAGAACAGGCTGGCCCAGGCGGATGCGCTGAAGGCCGAATATGAGGCCAAAATGCAGGAAATCGCAGCGGAACGCGCGCGCTCCCTGGAAGCGGCCCGGATAGAGGCCGCGGAAAGAAGCCGGCAAATGATGGAGGAGGCCCAGCATGAGGTGGCTGTTCTCAAGCAGCGGACCGCGGAAAGTATTCAGGTGGAAAAGGAACGGCTGAAGCGGGACAGCCGGCAGCATATCGTCGAGATTTCTGCTCTGATGACAGAGAAGCTGGTGCGCAAGACCATTGACAGAGAGACCCACGAAAGGCTGTTTGACGAGGCCTTAGCTGAATTGGAGGAAGCACCATGGCCGAATTAAAGGACCGCTACGCCGCATCTCTTTTTGAAATGGCACTGGAAACCGGGGAACTGAAGTCCTACTTTTCCCAGGTCTCTCTTTTACGGGACATACTGGAAAAGGAACATCTGACGGAGCTTTTGGAAAATCCCCATATTCCCGACGCCACCAAGCGCGAACTCTTGGAGAAGCATTTCGGCGGTGAGATTTCCGGCGACCTGATGGGCTTTTTGCGCCTTATGGTGGAAAAGGGCCGCGAGTCAATCATCCTCCCCACCCTGGATACCTTCCTGGAGCTGGGGAATCAGCACCGGGGGAAAACCATAGCCTACGTCGTATCGGCCGTAGCCCTCAGACCGGAACAGGTCGATGCCTTGAGCGGGCTTCTGTCCAAAAAGCTGGGTAAGAAAGCCGAGATTTTGACCAGAGAGGACCCTGCCCTGATCGGCGGCTTCTACATCCATGTAGACGGCCGGCTGATTGACCGGACCGTTCGCACCGGACTGAGAAACTTAAAAGAAACGTTGCAAAGAGGGGAACCAAATGATAATAAAACCTGATGAAATCAGTTCGGTCATTAAAGAACAGGTCAGGGCCTTTTCAGCCGCGCTCAGCATCTCCGAGGTGGGCACCGTCATCCAGGTCGGGGACGGGATCGCCCGTATCTATGGGCTGCAAAGCGCCATGAGCGGAGAACTGCTTCAATTTCCCGGCGGGATCTCCGGCATTGCCCTGAATCTGGACAGCGACAGCATCGGTGCTGTTCTCATGGGGCCGGACGCCAGCATTAAAGCCGGAGACCCGGTCAGACTGACGGGCAGAATGGCCGAAGTGCCTGTGGGAGATGCCATGCTGGGACGAGTGGTCAACGCTTTGGGCGTGCCCATTGACAACAAGGGCGCTATCGCGGCTTCTGCTTATCGAAGCGTCGAGGCCACGGCCCCCAGCGTCATTATGCGTAAGGCGGTGAGCAAGCCGCTTCAAACGGGAATCAAGGCTATTGACGCCATGGTACCCATCGGCCGCGGCCAGCGGGAGCTGGTTATCGGTGACCGTCAGACGGGAAAGACCGCCATTTGTATCGATACCATCATTAATCAAAAGGATAAGGGCGTGCTCTGTATCTACGTTGCCATCGGGCAGAAGGCCTCAACGGTGGCACGTATCATTGACACGCTCACCAAAACAGGAGCTATGAGCTACACCACCGTGGTGGTTTCCACAGCCAGCGACCCTGCCCCCCTGCAGTACATCGCTCCCTACGCCGGCTGTACCATCGGTGAGGAATGGATGTCCCAGGGCAAGGACGTGCTGGTGGTTTATGACGACCTGTCCAAGCACGCCGTGGCTTACCGTGCCCTCAGCCTGCTGCTGCGCCGTCCTCCCGGCCGGGAAGCGTATCCCGGTGATATCTTCTATCTCCACTCGCGCCTTTTGGAGCGCGCAGCCTGCATGAGCGATGAGCACGGCGGAGGTTCCCTGACGGCTCTGCCCGTGGTGGAAACCCAGGAGGGAGATATCTCCGCCTATATTCCTACCAATGTCATCTCCATCACGGACGGCCAGATCTATCTGGAGTCCGAATTATTTCACGACGGTGTCCGCCCGGCCATCAATCCCGGCTTCTCCGTCTCCCGCGTAGGCGGTGCCGCTCAGATCAAGGCCATGAAATCCATCGCGGGCCCTCTGCGCATTGAATTCGCACAGTACCGGGATCTGGCCGCCTTTGCCCAGTTCGGTTCAGACCTAAGCCATGATACTCTTGAGCGGCTGCGCCAGGGCGAGCGGATTATGGAAATTTTAAAACAGCCCCAATATAAGCCCATGCCGGTGGAAAAACAGGTGCTGATTCTGTACGTGCTGATTAATAAGTATCTGCTGGACGTGGACATTAAGCATGTGCGTGAGTTCCAGAAGGACTTTTTGATATTTATGGATGAGCAAAAGCAGCCGATTGTGGAAGAAATCCGCCGGACAGGAGAGATTACCCCTGCCCTGGAGGAGGAAATCAAGGAAGCAATCGCTGCATTTAAAAAACAGTATCATCCCTCTCATTAAGGAGGTGCGCCATGTCTTCGATGAAGGACATTAAACAAAGAATATCCAATGTGGGCACCACCCGGCAGATTATCCGCGCCATGGACATGGTTGCCGCCACCAAGCTGCACAAGGCCAGACTGCGCCTGGACGGCATCCGCCCCTTATACAATGAAATGCAGCAGAAGGTTGCGGAGCTGAAGCATCTGGAGGAAGCCTGCGACCATGTGTTTGTTACCCCGCGGAAGGTCAAAAAAACCGTATATGTGGTGATCACCAGCAACAAGGGCCTGTGCGGCAGCTATAACAACAATGTTGCGGAATGCGCGCTGAAGCACATGAACCAGAGCAGGGATGAGAGGATTATTGTGGTCGGAGCCAAGGGCCTTGAATTTTTCCGCAGGCATGGCAAGCACATCCTCCATCGGATTACCGATATTCACGATATGGAGATTTACGAGGCATCCGGCCGGATGGCGAATCTTATCTGCTCCCTCTATCTCTCTCACGAGGCGGATGAGGTCTATCTGGCTTATACCCATTTTGAATCAACCTTAAGCCATCTGCCCCTGCTTCAAAGGGTGCTGCCCCTGCCCATTGAGACGGACAGGGCGCCGGCGGGAGATAAAATGATCTACGAGCCCGATGTTTGTACCTTTATCGATCATCTGGTTCCCTTATATATGCATACCTGCTTCTTTGCGGCGGCCGCGGAATCGGTGGCCTGCGAATATGCCGCACGGATGATCAACATGGATGCCGCCGGCAAAAATGCAACAGAAGTGATAGATAATCTCAAACGTATGTACAACCGCAAGCGTCAGGCTGCCATTACCCAGGAGCTGAACGAAATCATCGGCGGTGCCAACATACTGGAATGAAGGTGAGATATGATGAAGAGTGAAGGCAGGATTGAGCAGATAACCGGCTCGGTTCTCGATATCCGGTTTGAAAATGAATTACCTGCATTATATAACGCGATTGAGGTGCAAAATGGCGGGGAAGCCGTGGTGCTGGAGGTTATGCAGCACCTGAGCGACAACATGGTCCGCTGCATCTCCATGAGCCCCACGGATGGTCTGAGACGGGGCATGACCGCCGTTGACACCGGTTCGCCCATCACGGTTCCCGTGGGCAAAGGCGTCCTTGGACGTATGCTCAACGTTCTGGGAAAGGCCATCGACAACAAGCCGGACCCCGAAGCTTCGGTATTCTGGCCCATCCACCATGACCCGCCCAGTCTGGCGGAGCAGATTGCGGTTCCCGAGATGCTGGAGACCGGAATCAAAGCCATTGATCTTCTCTGCCCCTATCCCAAGGGGGGTAAGATCGGTCTGTTCGGCGGAGCCGGCGTTGGCAAGACCGTACTCATTATGGAGCTGATTAACAGCATTGCCATGGAGCACGGCGGATACTCGGTATTTGTCGGGGTAGGCGAGCGCACCAGAGAGGGCAATGACCTCTATTATGACATGATTAAATCAGGGGTTATCGATAAGGCTGCCCTGGTGTTCGGACAGATGAACGAACCGCCCGGTGTCAGAATGCGCGTCGGCCTCACAGGGCTGACCATGGCCGAATATTTTCGGGATGAAGCCCAGCAGGACGTGCTTCTGTTTATCGACAATATTTTCCGTTTTGTCCAGGCCGGTTCGGAGATCTCAGCGCTTCTGGGGCGGGTGCCCAGCGCCGTAGGCTATCAGCCCACCCTGGCCAATGAAATCGGAAGCCTGCAGGAGCGCATTACCTCCACCAAGACAGGCTCCATTACTTCTGTCCAAGCCATCTATGTTCCGGCGGATGACTTTACAGACCCTGCCACCGCCACTACCTTTGCCCATCTGGATGCCGTGACGGTGCTCTCCCGCTCCATTGTGGAGCAGGGAATCTATCCGGCGATCGATCCCCTGGAGTCCACCTCGCGAATCCTGGATCAAAGCATCGTCGGAGCCGAGCACTACGGGGTGGCCCAGGCTGTACAGGGCCTTCTGCAGCGCTATAAGGACCTGCAGGATATCGTGGCGATCTTAGGCGTGGATGAGCTGTCGGAAAGTGACAGGCTCATTGTCAACAGGGCCAGAAAGATTCAGCGCTTCCTCTCCCAGCCCTTTTTTGTGGCGGAAAAATACACCTCCATCCCCGGAAGATATGTCCCGGTCATGGAAACTGTCCGCGGCTTCAAGGAAATTATCGACGGGAAGCACGATGACATTCCCGAAGGCCTGTTCCTGAATGCCGGAACCATCGATGAAGTAGTCGCCCGATTCAGCAAATCAGGGAGGTGAAGTCATGGTCAATAAAGGAATTCATTTGCAAATCATCACTCCCCGCGGGATTAAGTTCAAACGCCGCGCCAGTATGATCATCTTTCGCTGTATTGACGGTGATACGGGCATCCTGCCCGGACATGAGACCGCCTCCATGGTGCTGGGGGACGGTATCCTGCGTATCATTCCTCAGGGCGACGGGCCGGAGGAATGGATGGCTGTCTTTGGCGGTATCGCCACCGTGGCCAATGACACCGTCACGCTTCTGACCAGCATTGCCCAGCGGCCGGAGGAAATCGATGCCGCCCGGGCCGCGCGTGATAAAGAGCAGATTGAACGATCCCTTCAGGAGATCGAAGACAGAGAGGCCGATCTGGAGACCCAAAGCTCCCTGCTCTTGCTGCGCCGTGCGCTGGTGCGCATTGAGGTCAGCGCCTATACGGAGGATGACAGGGATTGATCAGAGATTAATGCAGGCTTCCAAAGAACGAGTAACATCAGACTGATGAGCACAAGGGAAAGATAATAGACTTAAAATATGTAATCAAAAAGCTTGAAGGGGTTGTCTGACACAACCCCTTCTTACATTTATAACTCCACTCTTCCTTCAAATGCCCGGAGCAGCGTCACCTCATCAATATATTCCAGATCGCCGCCCACCGGTATTCCGCTGGCAATGCGGCTCACCTTGATCCCTGCCGGTTTGATGAGCTTACTTAGATACATGGCGGTCGCCTCGCCCTCCAGACTGGAATTCGTGGCGATGATCACCTCATCCACATCCCCCTGGAGACGCAGCATCAGCTCCTTCAGCTTGATATCGGCAGGGCCGATTCCCAGCATGGGAGAGATCGCGCCGTGGAGCACATGATAAACGCCCTCGTATTTGCCTGTTTTTTCGTAGGCGGCCAGATCCCTTGGATTCTCTACCACCATGATCTGGCGTTTGTTGCGCCCCGGAGAGGAACAGATGGGGCAGATCTCTCTATCGGTCAAGGTCAGGCATTCCGCACAATAGCGGATATTCTGCTTTGCTTCCATAATGGAGCCGGCCAGACCGGCAACCTGCTCCTCGGGCATATTAATGATATGAAAGGCCAGCCGCTGGGCCGTCTTGCTTCCCACACCCGGGAGCCTGGACAGTTCCTCTATTAATTTACTGATTTGCCTGCTGTAATAATCCATTGGTTTTCGCTCCTTTTGTCTTGCTCTATCATACCTTATCAAGCGCCTGTTTTCAAGCGTTTTATGAATTTATAGTTTATCGTGATGGTTATAACTTTCCATGATAATGTAATTATCACAAGACGCAGCACTTCATTTTATGTACTTGATTTTTATGTATAAAAAATCATATAATAAACCTAATAGAGGGGAATACACTGACTCTTTCCGAAACAAAGATACTTCTGGAGGATGGCATTACCGTGGGCGGAAAACCCATCCGGGATTGTTATGAAGCCATGGGACACGGGGACGCCTATAATTTCATGCTTGAACTGGCGCGGCAACAGGATATGACTGTTACAGAAGAAGTGATCAAAAAACTGCATAAGCTCTTTTATCAGAAGGTGGATGCCGATCTTGCCGGCCAATACCGGACAATTCAGATCTACATTTCCGGAACCGAATATATACCGCCATCACCGGAAGAAGTACCTCGGTTAATGAAGCATCTTACTGATCTGCTTCAAGCCTCAAAGAGAACCCTGCATCCCATTGAGCTGGCAGCAATGGCTCATAGGCGGTTCGTTGATATCCATCCCTTTGTAGATGGGAATGGCCGTACTGCAAGGTTATTAATGAATTTGATTCTTGTAAACACCGGATACGGTGTTGTTTCTATCCCTCCGGTTTTGAGAAATGATTATATTAATGCTTTGGCCTTATCAAGAATGCAGGATAATATCGATCCTTTTTCACAGTTAATCGCAGAATGTGTTATCGAAACCGAGCGTGATTATTGCCGATTGCTCAGGCTGTAGGCTATGCTTCTAATAGAAAGGCCGATCTGTTTGGTAAATGAGATAAATGGCAGCAGTACTATTATTCACTGCTGCCATTTATATTACTAGAAGGGAAAGCCTCCAAGTCCGCCAAGTCCGCCTGTAACCTGCCCCATAACGGCAGAGGATTCCTCCTCCATCTCACGAAGCGCCTCATTCGCTGCTGCTACGATCAGATCCTCCAGCATCTCAATATCGTCGGGATCAACCACTTCCTTACTCAGCTTCACGGAAACAATCTCCTTCTTGCCGGAGACCTTCACGGTTACGGCACCGCCGCCTGCACTGGCTTCCCACTCCTTTTCTTCCAGTTCCTTGGTCTTTTCCTCCATCTGCTTCTGCATTCTTTGAGCCTGCTTCATCAGATTGCCCATATTTCCCGGAACGCCTCCGCCCGGAAATCCTCCTCTTTTTGCCATTGTATACTCCTTTCCCGGACACATACACCGGTGTCCTTTTTCCTGTTTTCATGGTTTATTTATAATCGGCTTTACGCCTGTTACCAGCTGGATTACTCGTATTACAGCAACGAAATACATATCCCTGTAATCGATATCTGCAATATAAATGAGCTGTAGTTGTTCTTACTCGTATTCAATCGGCATATTGATCAGCCGCGACAGATCCGGCACCTCTTCCATTCTCTCCTTATTCCGGTCCAGATACCGCACACTCACCGCTATTTGTTTATGAACCGACTGCTCCAGAGTCTCTTTAATCAGCTGCAGATGGGTCTCCCGGTCGATCATTTCCTTATCCAGAACCTCTGTGACTACGATCTGCAAGCCCTTTCCTCCATCCACACTGAGGGTTGCTCCCTGGAGAACAGTTGCAAGGGCAGGCGCCTTTCTGGCAACCTGATTAATGATACTCTTCCAGTTCGCTGCCGCCTGTTTTATGTCCTCCGGCAATGCTTCCGGAAGAACCTCCGGCTGCTTCGGGGGCGGGGGGGCTTCTTCGGCACCGGTTCGGACATGGGATACTTCCTGTACGGCTCCTGCCGGTATACCGTTCTTCAGCTTCTCTTCCAATATTTTGATCCGGCTTATGAGAGAATCCAGATTGACCTCCATCTCCGGTTTACACAGCTTAATCAATGCAATTTCAATCAATACCCGCTTCCTGGAGGCATAACGGATCTGGTTGGACAGCTCCGAGAAGACACGGATATATCTTATGAGGGTGCCTTCTTCTATCGTTCTCGCTTCCTGCTGCAGCAGCTCCAGGTTCTCCGAGGAAATCTCAATCACCATATCCGAAATATCCTCTGTGGTCTTGATCAGCAGCAGATTCCGCAGATACCAGATGAAATCCACGGTAAACTGGCCCAGCTCCCTGCCGCTGCTTTCAATCTCTTCCAGCAGCTTGATGCAGGAGGACACCTCCTGCTTCCGGATACTGTCCAGCATCCTGCCAAAGACCGAGGTATCTACTGCCCCAAGCACTTCCAGCACATTATCATAGGTGAGCTTCTTGCCAAGGTAAAAAGAGATGCACTGGTCAAGCAGGCTTAAGGCATCCCGCATGGAGCCGTCCGCCATTCGCGCTACATAACGCAGGGCCTTTTCCTCTGCCTCAATATTCTCTTCTCTCATAAGCTCAGCCAGAAGGTCCACTATAATATCTATGGTTATTCTTTTAAAATCATACCTTTGACACCTGGATAGGATGGTCACCGGAATTTTATGAACCTCGGTGGTTGCCAAAATAAAGATAACATAGGAGGGAGGCTCTTCAATGGTCTTCAACAGGGCGTTAAAGGCTCCAGCCGAAAGCATATGGACCTCATCAATAATATATACCTTATATTTCCCCTCCGTTGGAGAATACCTGACCTCCTCCACAATCTCCCGGACATTATCCACACCGTTATTGGAAGCCGCATCGATCTCGATGACATTCATTGAGGTCTGGGCCGAAATTCCCTTACACATCCGACATTCGTTACAGGGATTGCCGTCGACGGGATGCTCACAGTTCACGACTTTGGCAAGCAGCCTGGCCACGGTGGTCTTACCGGTACCCCTGGTACCGCAGAACAGGTAGGCATGCCCGATTCTTCCTGCCATGATCTGATTTTTTAAAGTAGTAACAATATGTTCCTGCCCTTTGACGTCAGAAAAATGATCCGGGCGGAACTTTCTATATAATGCCGTATAGGACATAGGCTGTCCCCTTTCTATTCATCGGAATTGTCATTTTTCCCGGAAGTGTCATTCCTTCCTAAGCAACGCCTCCCTGAAACGCTCCTGCACAGACAGGAAGAGTTCCACCAGCTTCGGATCGAATACATGACCGCTTTCCTGAAGCATAATCTGCACCGCCTGCTCATGAGGATAAGCCTCCTTATAGGAACGCCAGGAGGTCAGGGCATCATACACATCCGCAACCGTCATAATTCTGGCATAGACGGGAATCTCCTCTCCCTTCAGCCCGTTAGGATACCCGGTACCGTCCCAGTACTCATGATGGCAATAGGCGATATCCCTTGCCAGATACATCCACCGGGTGCCGCCGGTCTCACGGATCATTTTCTCAAAGGCCTGCATCCCAAGGGTGGTATGGGTCTTCATATAGGCATATTCATCATGATCCAGCGGAGAGGCCTTGCGGAGAATATCATCGTTGATGCCAATCTTACCGATATCATGCAGGGCAGCGGAACGAAGCAGATCCCGGATATCTTCCGGTTTAAGAAGCTCCTTATAATATCCCCGGGCAATGGCTTCCTCCAGCAGAATATGAAAATACCGGGTGGAATTCTTCAAATGATCTCCGGTGGTCCCATCCCTGTAATCCACCAGCTCTGCAAAGCTGAAAGCGATGGCATCCTGGTATTTCTCCACATACCTGCTGTTCTTCCGAAGGTTATGCAGCTCCAGAACATCCTCGATCTTATTTCGCAGCATGGCCGCCGAGGCCGGCCGGAGAATGAGATCCCGGGCTCCGGCTGCCAATACTTTTTCTTCAATCCATTCACAGCCGCAGCCGGCCAGAAAGACAACGGGAAAATCGGCCGTGTCCAGCAGTTCCTTCCTCTGTTCATACCAGGAAAGCCAGCCGTTATGTTCCTCGGATACGGTCAAAAGAAGCAGGTCTATCTTCCTTTCTGACAGCTCCTGCTCCAAATCAGCGTCGGGTAAAAGAGGGGAGATTTTATAGCTGTCAAGCAACGCCCGCTCCACATCCTCATACATCGACTTATCGTGATCTGCCATTAACACCAGCCTCATATCCTGCTCCCTGCCATTTTATTAATTCCTCACTACGCCTTATTATATCATGTGCACCTCTATTCTTCAATTACCTTCTGAAAATGCTGATAATCCTTCTTGTTCTTCCATTCCCCGCCCCAGGTAAAGCCTCGTTTCATAAAGGCCTGATAGCAGATATCCCCTTCCCTGATATAGTAGGGGCAGTCCAGGATCCGGTCCTCATACATCGCCCCCTCTGCCGGTGTAACAACCCGTTTACCGTCCACTTCATGGATATAAGGATTGTACAGGGGATTGATATCGATTGCCAGACCGTAACCGTGAAGGGAAATCCGGTTGGTTCCCTCGATAACCCGATAATTAAAGGCCGATGAATTATTGGCCGCCATGGAAGCGTTATCATCCGCATCGTATTCATCCACCAATACCATCTGCTCGATGGGATATTTTGCTTCATACAGCTCCTTGAAGATCTCCGTCACATCCTCTGCGATGACTTGATTTACAATCATCTCCCCGGTATGAGGCTGGTTATCAAAGCCCCAATAAAGCACGGTGACATACCGAAGCTCTTCATAAGGTATCCCACCGTTTTCGCCGTAGGATTTGCCGGTAATCCGTTGCTTGATCTCCGGAGATATCTCTTCATAGTAAAATGCCTTTTGAACGTCCAATTCCCATGTCTCCATATCTGCCTCCTGCCGCTCTTCCTCTGGGCCTCTGTTCTCCATGCTCCCGCTGTCATCCGCACTTTCATTATCCAAGCTCTCATTCTCTGCATTCGCATTTCCCTCCGCATTCGCATTTCCTTGCGGATTCGGCGTTTGATTTTCCGGTGCTTCTTCCTGCTGTCCTTTTTCACCGTCACCATCACCCCAGAAAGAAGCGCTCTCCACCACTTCCTTTGCAGGGTTTTCTCCCGAAAATAAGAGGGGGGGTTCCTCATTCTTGCCGGCTAAGATATCTTCCGTTCTCTCCTGTTTAAACAAATTCTCATTCTCTTCACCCGAAAACACCAAAAAGGCAATAATCAGGATAAGAATTAGAATAACAGAAAGGGAGGCAATCCCATACAGGATATACTTTCGTTTCATTCCATCCTCCGTGCCGCACGGGCGGCTTCCATCCTCTGCTTTGCAGAAACCTTCGCAGCCCGGTTCCTGCTCTCAGAAACTCCGGCTTTAATCCTCTTCTATCACATGAATTTCCAAATAATCAAAATCAATCTGGTCAATGAAATTATCCTTTGTAAACCGGGTCTTATCATGCTTTTTAAAATCTTCAATCGTAGGCTTCAGCCAGATTGGCTTGGATAAATCATATACGCTGCATATCTCATCCAATGCTGCAAATATCTTCTGTGTTCTGCGCAGCTTTGGATCCTCGTTGCAGACCACCATATCTTTAATCATTCTATTTTCCCGAAATACCTTTGCCCATAAACGGAACATCCCGTATCACACCTCTCTCTTCGCCCGCTCCATCCATTGGAAGGAAATATAAAACGTTGCCCTTTTGTCCTTGTCAGTATATAATATTTCTATGGTGAAATAATCTGTATATGTTGCCCGCAACATATACTTCTCATTATATAGGAATATGATCAAAATGCAAAGTCATTTATCAATATTTCAATTTATGTGAAAATTTGAGAAAGGAGTCCGCATGGAAGGAACAGAACGCAGAGAGCAGCTTGTAAAGATACTGAATAAGCAGACAGCCCCCATCTCCGGCGGAGAACTGTCCCGCCTCCTTGGAGTAAGCCGGCAGGTAATTGTTCAAGATATCACCCTGCTCCGGGCTACCGGTGTCAATATCCTTTCTACCACGAAGGGCTATTTAATCTATCTTTCCGAGGAAGCACGGGCAAAGCGTATCTTCCGGGTGCGCCACACCACAGAACAGATCGAGGATGAGCTATGTACCTTCGTCGATAATGGCGGCAAGATTCTGGATGTCATTGTGAACCATGAGATCTACGGGGATATTGCCACGGCATTAACCATCCGCAACCGCCAGGATGTCTATGATTTTGTAAACAAGGTACGAGAGAAAAAAATTGTACCGCTGAAGGATCTGGCGGACGGCATACATCAGCATACGGTGATCGCGGATTCCGAGGAAACCCTGAACCGCATCGAAAGGGCTCTTCTGGCTAAGGGCTATCTGTATCAATAACCGCAGGGCGCACAATCCTGTATCTCACACGAAAAGACAAGTGAGGGGCTTAAATTTTTATACTTTAAGCCCCTTCACTTGTCTTTTACAATCATATTTCAGCTTCCTTTTACCGAAGAAGCAGCATAGGATTTATTGTCTGGTCGTTTTCCTTAACCATAAAATACAGATTGCTGCCTTCTACGGAGTAATATTTTGTAGGCGCATTAATGGTGCCGATGACTTCACCTTCCTCCACCAGATCGCCAACCTCCAGAGACATATCCTGTGCCAATTGTCCGTATACAACGCTGTAGCCATCGCCGATATCCATGGTAACGGTGACGCCTGTTTCTTCATTATTCAGATCAACAGCTGTTACCTTGCCGGCCGCCGCCGCCTTAACCTCTGTTCCCACCTCTGCATCAATGATGAGGGCCGGATTACACTGGTACCGCATCAGGGTCGCATAATAGATGGTATGATCCATGCTATAATCCATGATTATATTTCCCTGAACCGGCCACATGAGCCCTCTGTCAACGTCGAAAGACAGACTTTTCGCTGCTTTGGGCGGCTCATTCTGAGCGGTAGCGGTGCTGGTCTCCATCGACTCCCCAGCCGAAGCAGTGCTGCTTTCTCCGCCTGCCTGAGCCAGTGAGGCGTCCGGTACATTATCTTCATCATACCCCTCATACTCAATCATGTTTGAATTGTCGGCTACATCCTGGCCTGGAACATTCTCCGCAGCAATATTTGCGGCTTCATCATTGGAAGCTACCTCGGAAGAGGTATCGCCTTCGCTATTAACAATCCCCTCCGATATCGGGTTATTATCAGCCAATTCCATATTCTCGTCCTCAGCTGCTATGTTATTATCCATTTCATTGAGATCTACAAATTCGTTATCTCTTTGCTCCTGATTAGCAGATAACTGGGATCCAATTACGGCTACTGCTGCAATGGCAACAACGCCGACAAATAATAACATGTAATAACCTTTTCCTTTTAAAAACTCGGTAAATTTGTTCTTTTTCACTATCATCACCTCAAAATATAGTCTTCTCCGATAATATTTTATTTATACCTCATAGATCTGCCTGTTTTAATTATTTTACAGCCAAATATATGCAGGGGCGCTCTGCTGGTTTTTCTCCCAATTCACAAATTGCGAGCATTCCAAAGAGGGTAACCCCTGGTTTCAGGCATTCATTGCAGTTATATTATTTCCAACTTATGAAAAATTAATCTAAAATTGAAAACTGCGTATTGACATTTTCGAGTTCTTGGCTAAAATAGAACTATGCGGATATGGTTCAGTGGTAGAATGCGAGCTTCCCAAGCTTGAGATGCGGGTTCGATTCCCGTTATCCGCTTAATCAGACCCTAGTGTTTACTAGGGTCTTTTGTTTTCGTGTTGTATTTCGTGTTGCATAATCTAAATCATACCACAGATAATTGCCACCGTTATCCGCTGAAAATCTGATTATATCCGGGGTTTAGTTATATGCTGATTTGGAAACCCTATTGATCTATACTTCGTCTAATAAGTAAGGAATAAGATACGAGGTCAAACAATCAATATAAAGTGTGCAGAAAAGCATTCCGGTTGTTTGATATGCCATGAACGGCATCATGTAACTATTTGACTGCTAAAGCGGATGGAGGGTATGTACTATGAAAAAATTATTATTTATATTTGGATTTTTTGTTATACTCTTTTCTCTGGAAGCCTGCGGTACGAAGGAAAAGCCATTAATTCCTTCCGACGTGCAGGAAGCGGATATTGATGTTTCCGAAGATATAACCTTTACCACTCAATATCCGGTCTATGGAAAGGATATGGAACAGATCATAGGTTATATACGGAACAATACCGATGAGGAATTCGTATATGGTGCGGAATATTCGGTTGAGAAATTGATTGATGGTACCTGGTATCAGCTGCCTTTCCCGGAGAATACCGCCTGGAATGCCATAGGATACATTCTTTCACCAAAGGACACCAATACAGAGTATGTCAGCCTTTCTTTTGTAGATTATTCCTTTACGGACGGTACCTATCGCATCTTAAAGCAGATCGGAGATAAAAAGTATTTTGCCGAGTTTAAACTGGGTGAATCGAAGATAACAGCCGATACTCCCTATGGTTTTAAGAAGCTTCAGGAGCTTGATAAGAATTACAGCAAGGAACAGGCAATACAGGACGGCGCTGTCGTAGTAACCTATAATGAGATTATAAATGCCGATAAAATAAAAATGTTCTTGGAGGATGTAAGTAATAACGTCACCTCCATGCTTCGTGTGGTACAAAATACCACAGAAGGAGATCCGATTATTACGGATATCATCTATGTTGTAGGCGGGGAGAATTATTATAAGGTAATTACAGATAATTCCCGTGATAATTTTGCTGGCAGTGATAAGGGTATTGCTGAATTCATATACAGTTATATGATAACGGATGAAAAAGCGGTCTATCTGAGCAACCACGCAAGCTGGAAGCCAGAGAGTGAGCAAGATGCCAGAATTCTTCTCTATGACCCCAAGGACGAGATATGGGAAGGCCTGGTCCCCATTGTTCAGCAGATGACGGATGACCGGCTCAAGTGGAATTCTGCTGTATATAAGATTTTCTCGTCAGATGGCAGAGCAAATGTAATTCTTACGGATAAGCCTCTGGAATTCGGTTATAGTACGGAAGGCTACGGAGAAATGAGGAATATCGAGAATAAATTGAATATGGCTGTTAAGATTGAGGAGGCAATATGGGCGGATGAGCATACAATTTTGTTTGTGTGCAAAACCAACACAGATATGAAATATTATGAATTTTTTGATATCACTAGCAGAAGTGTGGTTTCCTATACGGCAAGCAGGTATGATTATTCTATTGAAAATGGAGAGATTATAATTCCGGAATAAGGAACTATTGCAACACCTTTGCATAGAACTGATTGAACATCATTCCAATGCAAAGGTGTTGCAATTCAACTGTCAGTTGAGAAAAACTAAACCTACCTGTTATTGCAGTGTAACCGAAGAATGCTATAATAAAATTGTAAAAGAGCTCTTTACAAAAAAGCATAGGAGGTTACTAAATGGTTTCTATCGGAGACAAGATAAAAATCCTTAGAAAGCTTAAGGGTATTACACAGGAAGAATTATCTGATATTCTGCATATTTCATACCAAGCAATAAGCAAATGGGAAAATGGTGCAGCACAGCCGGATATTTCAACCATACCCGTAATAGCGAATTATTTTGGCGTAACTATCGATGAATTGTTTGGATATAAGATGAATGCTTTGACAAATAAAGAACGCTTTATACAGTTTATAGTTAATAACGGCATGCTAAAAATTGATGCAGAGTATGCTGGTTCAAATGATGAGATGAAGTTTAACATTAATACAGAGAAGTTCGAGACAAATGCCCAGATATCTAAAATCGGAGGTTTTTTTGCGGATGTTATCAGGGAAAACGCCATAGAGTTTGATACTCTGATGGGGTTGGCTTACCATGGAATAGCATTCTCATCTGCTGCAAGTATTGCATTGTTTGAAAAATATGGCGTCTCCGTTAATTATTGTTATGATAGGCTGGTTCCAGACAGCAGAAATAGAATAATATGCGGTCATACATTGACGGATAATGAAAAAGTGGTTATTGTTGATGACTTGATTTTTTCGGGAAGCAGCTTAATAGAAAGGGTAGAAAGACTTAAGAAATTAGCGGATATAAAAATTGCAGCCGTCATCGTAATTGCAGATTTTATGTCCGTAAAAGAGGGTGAAGTACAAACTGGAGCACAAAGAATAGAAGAAAGGTACGGAACCAAGGTTTACTCTATTGTTACAAGGGCTGATATAACCAGAGCAATAAATAATGATATTATTGCAGGCAGGGAAAACCCGATATCATCTTTATTGCATTAAAATACACGCTATCCACTTACATAAAAAGAACCCACTCCGATCTATTAGATTAGACTATTGTCCCTATATCCACGAACTAAATCAGAATGACGGTTCCTATCATGTGTTCTATAAGGTCGCGTATCGGTTGGACGAAGAGATTAAAGAAGGTTGGGCCGCTCTTAAATTACAGCAATCTATGGTCGGACCGATTGGAGCAGCAACAAATACATGGATATGGAATTTATAAGTCGTTTCCCGTTATCCGCTGTAGAACAATTACAAGGGTGTCGCAAAATCATCAAAACAGAATGATGGAGCGATACCCTTCTTTTTCTGTGTCTATTCAGCCCGCTGCCGGACCTTCTTCCTTGCATAGAAGAAGCTGCCCACCTGGCCGATCCCCGCCAGCGCCCAGGTGATGGGATAGCAGACAAAAAGCATAATGGTAGTGGGGAACCATACGAAAAAAGTAGCCAGCCATACGATACGCAGAACACAGGCTCCAACCAGGGTACAGATCATCGGCAATACGGAAAAGCCCATACCGCGGGTCAAGCCCGGAAATACATTCATCATGCCGCAGGTAAAGTATGCTATCATCAAGACATTAATTCTGGTCACGCCAATGCTGATTACCTCCGGATCTGAGGTGAACATGTGTAATAAAGGTCTGCTAAATAACATAGTCAGTCCCCCCACAACAATCCAAGTCACAATAACCAATATCGCAGAAATCTTTGCTATCTTGTCGATCCTGTCGAATTTCTTTGCTCCCATATTCTGCCCTGTAAAGGTTATTGCCGCATTATAATAGGCATTCATGGAAGTGGCGACAAAGCCCTCTATATTTCCCGCTGCAGAACTGGCTGCCACCATAGAAGAACCAAAGGAATTAACGGCTGATTGAACCACCACATTGGAAATAGAGAACAGCAGTCCCTGTAATCCGGCAGGCAGACCAATCCGGATAAGCTGCTTCAGTTTTCTTCCATCAAGGCGCAAATCCTTGAGTATCAGGCAAATGGATGCCTCCCTATTATGGATCAGACATAAAAGAACTAAAACCATAGACATATACTGAGAAATTATCGTTGACCAAGCCACGCCAGCCACACTCATATGCAACACAATAACAAAAAACAGATTTAATATTACATTGACAATTCCGGCCCCTAATAAAATGTACATAGGCCGGCGGCTGTCACCGACAGCACGCAATACCGCGGCACCAAAGTTGTATATCATACTGGCAGGAAGACCCAGGAAATAAATCCTCATATACACAGCGGATAAATCAATGATATCCATCGGAGTCCCTACCATAATTAATAAAGGGTTGCATAAAAGAAGACCCAGCACCATTACAAGAATACCGCCAATGATACTTATGACAATCGAAGTATGTACCGACTTGCTGACGGCATCTGACCGCCCGGCGCCGTAGTCCTGAGCTACAATAACACTGGTTCCCACCGACAGCCCCATGAATGAGTTCACAATCAGGTTGATGATAGAACCTGTCGCACCAACTGCTGCCAGAGCCTCCTTACCGGAAAACCTTCCGACCACAACCATATCTGCCGCATTAAACATCAGCTGAAGAATGTTCATCGCCATGATGGGCAAAGCAAAAAGAACCATTTTACCGAATATAGGACCGTTACACATATCCTTATCCTGACTTTTAAATATCATTTTCATCTCTTCCTTTATTTTTATGTCAATTTTTCGTCGTGAAACAGCAAACAAGTTAACTCTACCACATTCCAGCAATGATTTCTACCTATTTAACGAAAAACAATTTTTTCCTTGTTCAGTTCCCTCGATCTGCGGGAAACCAATCGTTAATTTGCCTTGATCGCTTATTACTTTTTAAACAATTTTCCTATCACTGTATTACCAATCACCACTAGTACAATAAAGCCGACTGATATAAACGTAGTCCAATGAAGCGCACTGAAGCACGCGCTTCCCATCATCCGGTCTGCAAATCCTATGCCATCCGCAAGGGCAGAGAAAACACTGAACATAGCAATTAAAGCCAAGGCAGCATTCATTCTTTTTTCATTGGACAGATCCTGATCTTCCGTCACCCGGTCAATCACATCCTGGATATCAGAATTGAGAGTATCCAGAGACAGGCACTCATACATGCCGTTGTAAAATCTCTGATAGGAGTGCTCATCCGATACAGTCTTATATGCAAAACGAATGCGGAAGCGTATCAATTCTTTCTTTATCCGGTTCAGCACCTTCATTCGTTTCTGATTTTTTACTGCCATATAATTATAAAACAGCAGGGCCTGCCGCTGGTGCAGCAATATCATGTAAAGCAGAAAATAGTCATTTCGCACATAATTGCAATATTGCTTGGTTACAAAATAATTATTCTCACCGGGGATACAATAGGACAGAGAAACCACTCCCTTCATAGAACCCACCCAGTAAAGATTTCTGCTTTGTTTCCATTTAAAATCAAATAAGCCGTCCTCCTGCTCTTCCCGCATGTAGAAACTGGTGTGAAAGCCCTCACGCAGATACCTCAGCTCACGCTTCAGCACGTCCTCAGAGACTGGCTCACTTAATTGGATCCGATGATACATATAGCATTGGTTTTTACACGAATTCGGAAACAGCTCAATCTGGCCCTGGTCACCTTCGATCTCTAATAAATGGCTGGTGATATCCGCCAGGTTCAATTCCTGCTCTGCCGATTCATCCCCTTCCCCACTGGACAACGAAACAGATAGCTTTACCTTTTTACTTGATTTTCTGTCCGGCACTAAGGCACGTAACAGAGCGAAGCTTTTATTGGTTATGGCCTCTATCCCGTCTTCCGAATGGTCAATCTGATAAATCAAAAAACCAAATCCCGTAGAGAAGTACAAGATTTTTATCTGGGATATTCCCATGGTAAATTGGTCCGGCAGCCTGCCGTCTTCTACAATTAAATCCGATGTGATTGTAATACTTCTATGCCCATCCGGCAAATTATAATGAGGGTATTTCTCTTCCTGCGGGGTGAAATATCTCTCAGAAAAACATTCCTCGAATTATTCCAGTTCTCATTAAAAAGCTTAATTATCTTATCTATACCATCCATGATAAGAGAAAGATACTCTAATCCTTTGTCAAACGGTAATTCCGGAATCGCCTCCAGCACCTTACAATACTGTTCCCTCATCTCTTCCAGTAAATAATTGCAGTCTGCTTTGCTGCTTCCCAAGCAGACCGTGCCTTCATGGAGCATTCTCACACTTATCTCATAATCCTTTTTCCCGAACCTCTCCAAGTGTAACAGATATCCCAATTCTGCCTTCGATAACTGCAGCTTTCTTGGCAGCGCGGCATCTCTTTCGGTCTCTTCCGATCTATCGGATTGATTGGTCAAAATATGAAGCAATATATCTTTCCGTCTGTGAGCAGACTTCTCTCCCTCTAATTGATGGAACAAATCCGATATGGGCCTAACCTCTTTTGTGGTGTGAAAATCATCCATCACCTTTTGCAGAAAGGGGATGCTATTCTTCTCTTTTGACGCATTTCTATCGGCATTCTCAGCCGGCAGGTCATAATCCATAAAAATCAGTTCTTGCCCAGGCTTCATGCCATCCCCATATAACACAAGTATGGGTTTATGATTACCCTCTTCCAGAATACGCCGGATTCTGGTTTTCAGGCCATCATCCTTTGGATTTTCTATGGAATACTTGAATTTTTTATTTCTGCTCCGCTGATACAGATTCGGAAGCAAGCAAGAAAAATATCTGGTATCTTTTAATGTCAATAATGCTTTCCATAAATTTTCTTCCACCTCTTCTTCATAGGCATCTCTAAACGCTCCCGCCTTCTCTTCAAGGGACATTAATTGATGTATAAAGCCAAGTAAATTTCTTCCCTCTTCATCCATCCGATTCATTACCCCGGAGATCTCATGCGGATATTTTTGGGAGAGGTAGGCCAGTACCTCGCATACTTGCTTTTCACCGAGCTTCTCCATTTCAGATATTTTTATTTCTTCCTTATTTTTTACCCAAATCAGGAAGGACATCGCCAGTATCTGAGTTTTAACCTTGGGATTATTCACCATGTTTTCTGAAAGCTCCTTATAACATGCTTCTGCCATCTCATAGCTGCCGGCTTTTGCATACTGCCTGGCTAATCCTTTTAAGTAATTCGTATCCTCTGTCTTTTCATAAAGCTTCTCTAATAAATCAATACCTTGCTTCCCTTTATATTGATGATGTTCATTAATCTTATCGATCACCCGATAAAGAGTATCCTCATTCCCTTTTGCCATCAGCGCAAAGAAGTGATGTAACATTACCACTCCTTCCTCGCTGTATGCTTCGTTATTCTCCAGATAGTCCTCCACCAGCCGCACCATATGAGGGTTATCCCATTCTTTTGAATAAGATACACATTCGCCCAAGATATCCAGGTTCAACAGCGATTGATTCCTTTTATTGCTGTCTTCCAGCATATGAATCACCCTGTTCACGGAATCAAACCCTATGGTATAACGGGCAGGGAAGCTCTTTTTGATTGCCTCCTCATTCTCTTCCCGGTACAATTGAAGCCATACCTTCCCTATCATTTTAAAGGACATAAAATAATCCCGCAGGTCTTCTGTCATTTTATTTCTGCCGCTCAGGATATATTTTTTTATAAACGCTTTCAGCTTGACTACAATGTCCTTCTCTGAATAATATATCGTTAAATCGCATAATTCTTGAAAAAACTCGCTTTGTGTACTGCCATAACTGATCTTTAAATTTTCTAACCGGTCTTGATATTTTTTTAGTTTATCCGTTATCTCCGGGGAGAGCTTTCCCTTCTCTATGATGGAAACCGTATATGAATTTAATGTTTCATGGCGATAGCGCAGAGTAATTCCTTTATAAAGAAATGGCAGATTCTCCGTTTCTACTGCATACACTTCCAATGCGTCAAACATTTTCTTTAGATATTCTTCTTTCATCGTGCGGGAGTAAAGCTCCTGATACATCAAATATAGTGCACGCTGAATAGAGGAGCAGTCCAGTTCCCCTATCAGCTCCTTCGTAGCCGCATAATAATTTATGACGAACTGTAAGTCCATGACCTCCTCTAACATGGAGGTTTCATCCGACCCTTTTTCAATATTAACTCTATAGGTTGCATTTGGATAAAATTCTAACAGGGTTAGGATGCGTTTAAATCTATCTGCCTTTTCTGATCCCAAGCCTTCCATTAACTCATGGGTAAGGTTAAGTATCCGGGGAATGGAATCGATATGCTTCACGCTATCATCGTAAAACAATTGTGCGACGCTGTATTTTTCTTCGAACAATAAATCCAGAATATTTCTGATCAGCTTAACCATTTCCCACTGCAGCAATACTTTTAAGAATTTTCTTAAGTACAGCTCACAATTTCCCGCCACCTTTGCTATTTTAAATGCAAAGTCCAGATACCTGTACTGACGATGTTGATTGTACAGCTCCTTAAGCTCCTCAAGATACCTATCCGCTATGCTTTTCTCGTTCCGGATACATAATGCGAAATAATTCTCGTCCTTGTCAAGATAATCGAGCAGCCCTGTAAAATGTCTTCCTATCCTGTCCGCATCATTGTGTACTCTATACACTATTTCTAAATCCAATTCATAGGCCAATTTAATCCAATCCAATTTTTCTTTCTCATTGACGGCAGCACCGGCTCGCTTGTGGTAAAATTGATATATATCATACCAATCATCATAATCGCCATGCAGCTCCGCTCTGATTCGCAAGGCATTGACAGCTTTTCTTGCCCATTGCATTTGTAATTCTCTATGTTCTATTTTCTTCTTGGCTGACCCTTCCGCCATTTTCAGCCGATGCCCCTCCATATAGCATTCATAAATTTTCCCCAATATAAGCCATTGATCTTTGCTCTGTTCAAAATTCAGCTGTATCTTCTTCCATACATAGAAGCTAATTTCCTTGATCACTTTATCCCCGTTGCCGTCCAATATATTAGCCGGATCAGGAAGAATGGACAGTTCTAAATGATTTAGAGTATCTTTCGTAGTATTTGATTTTTTAGCGGATATCAGGGCCTTTTGCATCGTTTCTTCATATTTATCATATAATTCCGGATCCTGTTCCGGGAAAAATTGCAGATAACGCGGCGCCGTTGGAGCTTTTATGTAATTCCCTCCCTTGAAAGTTTTTTTCTCTCCGTACACCACGTGATCATTGATACAAACTATCCTGCTTCCAATGGTCTTAATATCTACGAAATCCCCCATTAGATATTCCTCAATCTTCTTGCTGTAATAACCGTAAAATTCTTTTTTTAGATTTAACAATTCCTCTTTATATAGAAACTCATCTATTGTATTATGGATGCGGATATGTTCTTGTGCCAAAGCATATGTACTACGGCTTTCCTCAAAATCATCAAGAGCGATTTTATACCCTTTTTCTTTCAGAATTAAAAGTCTTTGAATCAACTCAAGATCAACATAGGTATCTTCCAGGACCTCGACAATTAATCTGCCGGGTTCAATCAATTCAATTGTGCCTGATTGAATCAGTTCATTGTCGAAATTTACAAAAGCTATTTTATCGTCCACAATCTGATGAATTCCGTTCTCAAACAAACCTCCCAATACAGACGCAGAAGCCTGGACCGAGGATACTCCGTCAAATGCTGCGGATTGCATTCCTCCCCGAAATAGCAGTTCATATCCATAAACCTTTAAGGAACGGTTAAATATCGCCTGCCGGGCTATGTACACTCTTATCCACTCCTTTCCATAAAATTTAGGACGAACTTAAAACATGCGGTATTTGAAACGTAAATCTGGTTCCTGAAGCAGGATCGCTGTCAAACCACACCTTTCCCTTTAAAAAACCTTCCCCGATTAATTTCATTCCATAGGTACCTATCCCACGCCCGCTCCCCTTTGTCGTAAAGAATTTTTTAAATACCTGCAATTGTATCTCCTTTGACAGGAAGCCATAATTATGAACCGATACTTCTACATGTTCCTCTTTCGCATCCAGGTTAATCGTTATTATTCTCCTGTCAGCCTCCACCGCGTTTTTAATCATATTCATGATAACCCGGTATACAAGCACCCTGTCACTAATTACTTTTACCTCCCCACTGCTTTCAAAATGAAACTCTGCGTCCTCAAAGTATCTCATGATAGAATATATTATTTCATTCAAAGAAAACTGAGAGACCGTAAGAGACAATTCGTCGTTTTCGGCTGACAGCAATAATTTCTGTGCATTTATCTCATCTATCATATAATCTGTTGAATTATTAATATATCCCATATATTTTTGTATCTCGTCCATTTGATCAATTTTTTCTGCATACTCGGCTAATCCCTTAATGGAACCGGAAGTATTCAGCAGATCATGGAAAAATAACCGTTCCATGTTAGTTCTTAATTTATCATTGCTAATATCCTTCGCAATAAAAATCGTCGCACCTTTCTGTATATTCTCTGCGGAGGTTACAATGATCTGCAATTCCCTGCTCAATACCATTCCTCCGGATTTATAATTCATAAGGCACTCCTTCTGCACCCTGCCCTTCGTTTTCTGTGCCTGAATAATAGCCTGTACCGCGCCGCAGACACTGCAGCATTCCGTAGTCCCGCAACCGTTTGTATTTTCATATGCATGGATACAGTTTAGCACTTTACCAGGGCGTAGTCCCACCGGTTTATCATTGCTCAATCCAATTAACTCAAGAAAATAGGAATTGGAGTAGAGGATTTGTCTTTCCTTATTCAGTATTAAAACCGTATTAGGTATAATATCAAATAAACTTGTTAGAAGCTGGTTATCTAATATCTGCTTCGATTGATCAAAAATCATGTCATCGGTAAGCTTTTTTGCCGGAGCGTATTCATATTCATGTTCATGATCAACGGTTATCTTAGCCAGACTCTCAATAGGAGCAGTCCACTCTCCATTCTTCAGCTTCTCATTAATTTCGGCAATATGCCTTTTAAACCTTTCCGCTGAAAGAGGCTTTCGGATATATGCAATCACTCCATGATTTAAGCACTCTACCGCATTATTAACGGTCCCGTATGCAGTAACCACTGCGATTGGAATCTGAAACTGATTTTCCTTGATCCACTTCAGTATACTCATCCCACTCATTCCCGGCAGCTTCATATCAAGGAAAATGATATCAAATGGATGTTTTTTGATATTAGCCATGGCATCCATTCCATTACTAACAGAAATCACCTGATAACCTTCTTCTTCCAAGCATTTCACCATGAAAATTCTGTTGCCTTTTATATCATCGATCACCAAAGCTGTTTTCATATACACTCCCTCTTAATTCATCATTTATAGAGACAATTGGAAAACTATAACGCTTATGTAATTCTATACACGGCTAATATTTAATATTTCTGCTCTATTGCTGTTCTTTCAACTAAGAAAATATATTTCAACTGGCCAGGCTATATGGAAAAAGACATTAATAATGGGCTGATACTTACTAAGTATCCGCCAATATCTTTCCAACTTTTACAGTAATGTTTTCATTTCATTCAAAGTACTTATACCGGCTGCATAATACGGTATGGTAATTTGAATATTTATAACTGGCATTTCTGTTAACATTATATTATGTTTCCATATTTTTTTGTATCTTGCTAATGCAAATATTCCTGTTGGGCAATCATCTAATAATATATAGATCCTGTCATTATCTCACTTTTTCAAACTCATTCATTTATTTTCTCTTGTTATACATTTTATTACAAATTATTACTATGTATTTACTTGTCTAAGGGGCTATCCTATAGCCGGATCATCCTCTGATGGAGCTTAACCAGGAATCCGTTGAAGACAGCATAAAAATAGGAAGGAATCCATAAAACAGAATTCCTCCCTAATTATTGTATGCTTTTGATTGGGGTATCTATCACCCTCGCTTGTAATTGTATACCATGTTCCTTATCTCATTAATTCTTCCAGCTCTAAGGGCTCAATATATCTTCCTTCTTTATAAGCTCTCATATTTCCGCCGGAAATTTCATCAATTAATGCGATGTGCTTGTCCTCTCCGACTCTGCCGAACTCAAGCTTAATATCATATAATTCGATCCCTCTTTCAGCCAGATCCTCCTTCACTATCCCTGCAATTTTCTTTGTCAGATCCTTTACGGTCCGGCACTCCGCTTTTGAAATAATCCCAAGCATATCAAGAGCATCTTCCGTTATCGGGGGGTCATTTCTGTTATCATCCTTCAGGGTGAATTCAATGAATGCGTCAAGGGGCTGACCTTCTTTGGCATATTTCCCATACCTTCTTATGAAACTTCCCACTGCACGGTAACGGCAAATAACCTCCAGTCCTTCTCCGAATGCTTCCGCTTTATTTACTGTCATTGTAACATTGTCTAAATCCGCACTGATGTAATGAGTTGGTATTCCAAGACGATTTAGCTTCTCAAAAAAATGTTTTGTAAGTCTAAGTCCTGCTTTACCGGAACCTTCCACTGATAATCCAACCGAATTGGCTCCCGGATCGAATTTTCCGTTTTCACCGGTTACATCATCCTTGAATTTTAATAAACATGTTTCATCTTCTAATAAATATACATCCTTTGTCTTTCCCTTATAAATTAAGTTCATCTGCTTTATCCTTTCTTATATTGGTTTTTGACCAGAATTGATAACGAACGTTCAAAAGTCTGCGGCTCCAACCTTCATCCGAATTGCCAGCAAATGGCTGCTCATAAAAGGTTTATCCCCGCTGCAGCCGAGGTAATCCTTTCCGAACATGTCATATAGATTACCCGATATATTTAATTCCGGAAGTCTTCCGAGAATTCTCTCTCCATCCGTCAGATATGCGTCCTGAACCGGAGCAGCAAAGTCACCGCTGTTGGTGTAATCACCGCCGGACATGATTACCGCGAGAACCGCCTGCTCTCCTCCCAGAAGCTCCTTCAGGGTCCTGCTGCCATACACCGCCTTGAGAGAAGGACTGCTTAAGGAAGGCACATCATCATATTGGCCGCCTGCCGCACCTGTTAAAGGTAAGGAAAACGCCTGAGAATTCTTTTTATCGGTGAATGCGTCCTTTATTATGCCATTTTCTATTAGGGTGAACCGATCCCCTTCCGAGACCGTTCCTTCCATATCAAAGAACGGGACATGATACTGATCCTCACTCCGGTTTTGGCATAGACTGAACTCTTCATGAAAGACCTTCATCTTCCGCTTATCCTGAAAAAGAGAGATGCCTCTTCCTATCGCTTCCCCATTTAGGGATTCTGTAAATTTACCAAGCATCTCATCCTGCAATAGGATGACAGGCATCCTTTCCGATGGAAGCGTACATTTTGCCAGGTATCCGTCCAGGGCGCTTCTTGCTTCCTTAAGCATCGCATCCAAATTATATTCTCTGCTGATATACGTAATGCAGGAGTCAATGACATTCACGGAATCCTTATGCTTTACCAAAAGTCCCGCATCAATTGTCTTATCATAATTCACATAGTTTAATCCGGCATCATTGGTTAATGAAACATAAGTCTCCGTTAATGACATCTTATTGCTCAGAAGGAACTGAGGATATTCCTCTCGCAGTATGTCTAAAAGCCTCTCCATATCCCGTATGTATTCTTCTTCTGATATATCAAATTGTCTTAAATCTCTGATTCTCTGTTTGTCTTTTTCCGGCTCGTAAGGGTATGGCGTCTGATCGGACAGATTTTTCACTGCCTGGCTCCAGGTTTCCCGGGTCGGCTCACCATAGCAGCCTGCAATACCGATGTATCCGTTATCATAGACGCGGCATCCGCATTTCGTCAAATTCTTCTTTCGGATGGAATCGATCCTGGTGCCCGTAACATTGATTGATATTTCACTGATAATTTCCTTGTATAATTCTTTTATCATAAAATAACCAAACGTTGTTCCCAACGTATCCTTTCTTCTCAGTTGATCCTATTTGCATCCATTTATTGAACATTGATTCCGTTAACACGGATATAAGGCCCGCCAAAGCCCACCGGCAGAGGATATTGCTCCATCTTGCCGCAGCCGCCCAGCGCAAACGCAAACAGTTCCACCTTATCCGATACTCCGTCGATCTCCCCCAGCGTTTTCATGACATTGCCGGTAATGACCGATATTTTCACCGGTTCCGCGATTTTACCACCCCTGATCCGATAGGCCCTCTGAGGCGCTATGGTAAAGGTAGTCATACCGGAACCGTGAAACAGGGAATCGATATAAAGGCCGTCAGACACTCCTGCAATCAGCTCCTCCTTCGTCAGGGTTCCGCAATCAATATAAGTGGTCGTCATGCGTACAATCGGTTCATATTCGAAATTCATAGCCCTGGCATTTCCGGTGGGTGCTTCCTCCAGGTCAGCTGCAGTCACCGAGCTGTGTAATCTGCCTGTGAGAATTCCGTTTTTAATGATATAATTTTTCTTTGCCCTGCAGCCTTCATCATCGAAGGGAACATAACCGGAGCCCTCCGGCAGACCGGTATCGATGATACTTAACAGAGGGGCGCCTACCTGTTTGCCCATTGCCCATTCCTGTTTCATCGTCTCATCACCGATCATGAAATCTGCTTCGCTCTTATGCCCAAAGCTTTCATGGGCAAATACTCCCGTTACCTCCGGGGATAATACGCAGGTATACACCCCTGGAGCTACCGGCACCGCGGCTTCATAATAGGCAAGATCCTTTCGGATCGTACACCGAAGCTTATCCTGTTTCCCTTCCAGCTCCTCAAAGCTCATATGATAAATATTTTCCGAACCGCGGCACGGGTTACCGTCAATTTGGAACATGTACCTGGCTGCGATACAGCAGAACTGAGAATCAAACATCACATCCGTTCCCTTACTGGAGATGATGTGCTTCACCGTATGCTTATCAAGGTAGTAAAGCTTAGATATCTGAATTTGCTCAAATTCCCTAATCACCGGTATGTAGGTTTGCAGCAGCTCATATTTACGGGAATTATCAATAAGGGAAACATCATTCAATACATAATTAAGCTGCTTCTCCTGATTAACCTCCAGCTTCTCTATCACCGGATGATTGCTGATTCCAGAATTTGGCAGTGCCATGACCGCCAGCCGGTCAATCTCCTCCTGCAGATGATCCATATCGGTCGTTACGCTGTAATACCAGCGCCTTCCATCAAAAACACGAATCATTGCCCCGGTATCTTTCTTCACTTTATTCTGTTTCAGCTCAAAATTCTCAAGAGTAATATTAGTCTGGAATACCGTCTCAATACGAATATCGGTGTACAGATTCTTAGGAAACTTATACATGCTCTACCCTCCTGTTATCGCTTTGATATATTGTTAATTTTTTATATATTACCATCTAATGGTATAAAATACAATCAGTTTATATTGCCGTCCATCCCTGCCTATAAGGCAATACGACTTAATTAACCGTTGAATTGTAATCTTTTCATGTTCCTTAATACCTTGGCAGTTCCACCTGTATTGTAAGCTCATTCCCCTGCAAAGGTGCGCTTGCGCTCCCGCCCATCTGTTCTGTGAGTACGTTTACAATGGATAACCCCAACCCGGTGGTCTTTCTCGTTGACATATGTCCGTTATAGAAACGTTCAAATATACGGTTCACATCAATTTCTGACGCCTTTTCCACCGGATTGGTAAAAGATTTAGAAAAGCTAATAAATAATAGAAAATAAGCCGATATCCTGAAGGAAGCCACTATTATCTGAAATGCGAACGGTGCGGCTGTTCCATCAAATACGGCAGATACTGCCCTTCCTGCATAAGAGAACTGGCAGGAGGTATTAAAGCGGGAAACGGTGTCAGGCACCTTATTTTTTATTCCTCGATTGAGTTTGTATCCATTAGTAAGGAGTGTATGTCAATTTGATTTAAAGCTTCCGGTTCTTCAAATGTAATGAGATGAATCATGAAATCCCTTCCGCCTTGCTGGATATTAAGTGCTACACCCGGCGGCAGCTGTCCAGGATCTATGTCTATCCGTTTGATAGCATTATTTCCGTAATAGAGGTTATGCCACTCATTTGAGAATGCTAAATCTTCATCAACTTCATAACGTCTTATACCGGCATTTTTGATCCAGCCAATAGAAATAAGATGCATATCAGGGGAAGTGATTCCACCGGTATACAATACCTTCCAAAATCCCATATTGTTCTTTTCCATACATACCAGCGCTAAGTCGTCATCTTTTCTGGCTGTTACTATTCTAAACTCTTTGCCGCTGTCATTGAAGCCTCGTTCTAACGTCTTAGCTATCCCATGAGGATATCCGGCAACCCTTAAAGCAATGCTTAAGCTATTCAATCTAAATACAAGATATACTGCAGCTATAACAAGAATAATTAATGATACGATATGGACTTTTTTCATCGCAGGCTCCTTCTTAATAAACATGGGCAGGGAAGTGAGGACTTGCCGTCAGCAAACGGTGTCAGGCACAGAAAACCATCCTGTTTTTATTATACTCACCTCCCTTATTTTAGTCAAACAAAAGCAGCCCCTATCCTATTTGATATTGGACGAGAGAATTGTCTCGAAATAAATAACATATTTGTTTGACATGCCCCGCTAATTGAATGCAATGCTCCAACGGTTGCAATATTTCTTTCCAACCGCCAGTGAAATCAGAGAAGGCTGGGTTTCTAAGCTTTCTATCAGCCCCTGTCTGGATGGAAGAGAAGCCCACGGCTCAATACAGACATAGGGTGCATCTGTTTTAGGCTGGTGCCAGATTCCCAGATAATCCATATCCGGATAGGATACTGTCACACCTCTATTCCCACGGTCCGACTTCAGCACGATCTCCCTGCTCATATCCTTGAGCACAATTGCATCATCATCAAACAGACTGTGCTTCAGCCTTATTAATGCCCCCTTTTCCAGTGGGTACTCCACATCTTCTCCATTCAAAAAGCACTCTTCGGAAAAACCGATTTGGGTGGGATTACAAGGTGTTGTAAATTCAAGATAATAATCTTCAAAGCTCAAATCCTTCTCTAAGGGGACACAAAATCCCGGATGACCTCCAATTCCAAAAAACATATCCCTATCTCCATGATTCTCAACCTGATACGTGATTGACAGAGTATGTTCTTCCAGCTCATAGCATATACGACAGATGAAATCATAGGGATATTGTTCCTTTGTTTTCTCATCCGCATCCATGCGCAGAACCATTCTGTTTTCCTGCAGAATTTCTATCTGAAGTTCTGCCGTTCTTATAAATCCATGCTTATTCATGGTATAGACCTGGTTGTCCGCTTTATATTTTCCTTCTGTGAGCCTGCCGATATAAGGAAACAAATGAGGCGCGCGCCCGCTCCAATATGCCTTATCCCCCTGCCATAGATACTCTGTCCCATTCTTATCCCTGACGGACTGTAGCTCGCCTCCCCTGCTGCTCACCGTAATCATGAGGAAGTCATTTTTTATCTGATAATCCATACCGATTTTCTCCTTCCAATTACTCTTTATCCAATCCGTTCTGACCAATCCTTCTCTGTCTAATTATACTCCGGCAGGTTATTCTCTGTCCACCCCTTCTCCATCCAGCCCTTCTCTATCCGGCCATCCTCCAGTTACTGTTCAGAGGGTGACAGGGTGGAGGACATGGTGCTCCCGTAATGCACTGTATGGAAGACATGTGATTGGATTTGTATGCCATAAACGAACATACCTGTACGGTTAGGGCATACAAATCCGATTATGTGTCTTCCATCCTGCGTGTGAGGGAGCACCATGCCCTCCGCCCTGTCACCCTCTGAACAGTAGCATCCTCCATTCAGTTATCCTCTGTCAGGCGGAATACATGCCACTATTTCCAACTGACAGCCACTGTCTGCCGCCACTTTTATGTTCCCCAAGGCATTCTTAGGCAGGAAGAAATAATCGCCTTTCTTCACCTTTTCCTGATAGCCCTTGCCTTCCAATATCCCTGTACCGCCTGCTACAACGTAGATAGCCGGGGCGCATTCCAGAAGCAAGGATTTTGAAACATAATACTTCTCCACAGAAAAGCATGGCGTATCTTCCTTGGTGATCAATGCTTCCTTGCTATATTCATCATTTTTAAATACAAGACGGGGTTCCCTTTTAGAAAGTGCGATACACTCCTCGCCATATATCGAGTAATCAAAGCAATCCAGCGCCGCGTCCTTTTCCAAATCCAGATACATCTCCTTCCGGCTCAGAAGATGATCTCCGCACCAATACTCCGGCTGAACCGTAAAATCCGTAGGCTCCTGCACCTCTAAGATCAGACAGCCGTATCCTATGGCATGGACCGCCTTGGCGGGAATCAGAAATACATCTCCCGCGTTCACCGCAACCCTGTTCAGATATTTATCCATGATGCTTTTGTCCGTTTTAGATTCCTCTATAATCTCTGAAAATCTTTCCTTCGTGAGCTTATCTTTAAACCCAAAGCAAATGCTGGCATCTTCCCTGGTGGCTAATATCAGCCACATCTCCGTCTTTCCATAGGAGCTGTTAAAATACTTCTCGGAAAATGCCCGGTCCGGGTGAGCCTGCAAGGGCAGCCGTATGGCGCTGTCCAGGTATTTTACCAGTATCTCCAGGCTCCGGGAGTTCCCCAGAGTCTCTGCCGGATAAGCTTGTATCAATTCTTTTAATGTAATATTCGTCCCTTTGATAAAGCTTAATCCTTCGTTATCTCCGGCACTCTTTTCATTTAAGGCTTTCACAGTGGAAGCAATCCACTCCTCCGGATAATTCGTATCTTCCTTTTTATCTCCAAGGAAATCTCCCAACAGGTATCCGCCCTTATAAACACGCCAGACTCTGTTTCTTTCAAAAAATACCGGTTGTTCCGTATACTGAATCATAATTTCAATCCTCTCTTCGTCCGTACTTTCTTTTGTACCTCTCCTATAGAATGAAAATGACCGCTGCTATATAAGGAGTATAATGCCGCACCGCAGGAGGCTTCCTCTCCAAAGATCGGGATATGCAAATCCTTTCCGAATATATCCTCGATCACCTTTTGCAGAACCGGGTTCTTCCGAATTCCGTTCCCGCTTCCAATCAGTACCCTTGCTCCCTGATCCTCTTTGGGAGCCTTTTGATAGAGCTCGTAAAGCTCACGGCACATTCCTTGAAGCATTCCCAGAGTTAAGTCTTCCGGGGTAAAATTATCGGCATCCAACTGTTCTATCCTTCCCCGTTTCCTGGGATCTGATCTTGTACCGTTAAACCGGGTATCCGCCACAATGGGATTCTTCGTGTTATAAACACTATCTGCCGCCTGATTCATAACCTCATACATATTTTCAGGTATCTCACACCGAAACAGCTCCAATACCTTCCTATAAAAATTCTTTAACAGCTCATAAGCTGCGCCGCCGCATAAAGGAGCGCCAACCATCAGATAGGTATCCCCGATATACGGCCTGTATTCTATCTCCGCATCTTTGTCAATACTTTTCATCCTTGATCTCCTCATGCCTAGCAAATGGTGGACTGCAAATCCAATCTTTTAATAATATCCTCCTGTATCTCAGGGGAAAGATCCAGGAAATTTACAAAGGTGCCATGGATGCGCATGATATAAACTCCGCTGGGCGCATATTTCCCTGGATTTTCTAATACCTTTCTCAGGGTATCGGGCGTCGTAACATTTACATATAGATAAAAGGGCGCTATTCTTTCTTCCTTCGTTCCGAAGAACAGGGGATTTAACACCTTTGTCTTAAATTCCATCCCCTTGCTTTCTTTGGTATCCGCTCTAAAGTAATTCGGGTCCAATCCCAGGTGGGAAGCATATCCTCCGTTAAACTGCTCATAGGGAAGCTTTTGTGCTGACAGCACCCGGTACCCCAGCCCGTTCTGGGCATCGCCATACAAAGGGTCAACGCCGTAATTTAACATATCCTTTGCTTTTCGCCCGCTGGGCAGGGCTCCTACCAGACTGCTATAGCAAACTTGTCACACCTCAGCAGGTATTGCCTTAATTCCTCATCCTCATTAAAATCATTTTTCAACGCGGCAAGCAGTCGTTCACAATCCTGAGGACGCTCTTTTAATAAGGTATCGATGGCGACCAGGGAATCCGCTATCACACTCAGCCCATGAATCAAACAGCCGCTGCCATTGTATTTTGTTCCCTGCTCCTGGTTATCCCTCGTATCGATTCCGCTTTCCATTCCTCCCATGAAGCAGGACAGATAAGGGACCGGCAGATAAGAAACCGCAGCAGACGCGCCATTGGCATGCTCTGTCATTCGATCCACGAAGTATTCTGCATGTTTATAGAATGCCTCTCTGATATTGGACAGCTCTTCCCTGGGATCCCTGGACCCCGCCAGCTCTTCATAGGATTTTCCGATCTTATTTCCTGTCAGCATGGATCTTCCTCTATGATTTCATCCTCACTCATTTCAAAGCAGCTGAGACGGATGCCTTCATTTTTATTCTCATGTAAGCAGGGCCGGTTATGGCAAGCTTCGCAGATCTCCCTGTTCAGCTTACCCCCTCCGATGGCACCATATGGACAGACCGCCTCCAGTAATTTCTCTTTCTCAATCATCAGAACTCCGTCCCTTGCAATGCTCTCCGGGTTGGCGCACCATCGGCATCTCATATTGCATCCCTGAAGATGGTACACCAGCCGGTTTCCCGGCCCGTCCTGGGAATAATTAAAGCCTTTTTTCATTATTTTAAGCTTCACGCCATCCTCTCCTCCCATCGGTGCCTGACACCGTTTCCTTAATCCTTTTGTACCATAAAGCCAGGAATTTGTCAATTCATTTGACAAATTCCTGGCTTCGATTGACTTTCCAAACTATTCAGTATAATATGAAAGATGCATCGCTGTATAAAACGAGGTGGCCATATGTCTAAAAATGCGTTAAATGCTTCGGAAATGAAGATCCGGAATCAGAAAAAGATATTGCAGCTTTTAGTAACTCCCTGTTCCAGAGCCGACCTGTCCAGGAAGACCGGGCTGACCCGATCCGCTATCAGTATTATTGTTGATGAATTAATCAGCCAGCAATATATTATGGAGGGGGCTCCCATACTCGGCAAGGTCGGACGCAAATCTTTCGTTTTAAAATTAAATCCGGACCGTTTTTATATGATTGGAGTAAATCTTGCCCGCAATGGCTGTAGCGTGGGCATCGTAAATTTTTGCGGGGAAATCCTGTCTGTTTCTAAACTGCAGATGGACGGAACTCCTCAGGAGACCCTTCTCAACATAGAAAACACCATCAGAAAACTGATAGAAGAAAGCCATTTGCCCGGAGAACTCCTGGGCATCGGTATCACCTCCCCCGGACCGTTAGATTCCTCCAATGGAATCATATTAAATCCCCCTAATTTTGATCAATGGTCTTTTACTCACGTTACCGATTATTTTCGCGATAAATTTGATTGCACCATCTTATTGGAAAATAACTCAAATGCTCTGGCGCTCCTGGAGAAATTCTATAGCATCCATAATCAATTTAAGAACTATGTGGAGCTGAATGTGGATTCCGGTATTGGCAGCGGAGTCATCTTAAATGGTCAGCTTTATAAAGGAGCTTCCGGATTTGGCAATGATTTCGGCCATATGTCCATTGATTTTCACGGTGAGCCCTGCCAGTGCGGGAATATAGGATGCGCGGAGCTCTATGCCTCCATCCCCAATATTCTTCGGTATGCCAGACAGATCAATCCCGCTTTTACAGACTGGAACACGATTGTTGATCAGGCTCTTTCCGCTGATGCCCAGGCGATTCAGGTCGTTGAAAAGGAAGCTTTCTATCTGTCCATCATCATCACCAATATCATGAACATCCTGGATGTGGAAGCCATTATTTTCGCAGGAGACCTCACCTACCGCAGCTCCTTCCTCATTGATCTGGTGAAAAAACGGGTGGATCAGCAGATTATCGCCCGCATGGTAAAGCAAATCAACATCATCTCTTCTTCCATTACCTATGAGGCACCTGTTCTTTCTTCCGCAAATCTGATTCTGGAGTATTTTTTAAAAGGGCCGGTGTATTAACCGGACTATTTTAGCGTACGGCAGAAATTGAATGCCCCTGCCCTCATTTCTGAGGCAACAGGGGCACTTCTTACAGTTTATCGCTATTCATGATATAGATATATGCATCCTCTAAGGTCACATCCGCTTTTATTCCCGGAGTATCCGGCTGTCTGTCCGTGATGATTCTCGCCTCTATGCCGTCCTCTTTATAATTCTTAGAAGATATGATGTATTTACTTTGAAGCAAGCTATATTCTTCTTCATTTTTCAGTCTGCAGATCCATACACAATCCCTTACTTGATGAAGCAGTGCGTCTTTCCCTCCATTGTATTTAAGCTCTCCCTTTTTTAGCACCCCCAGCGTATTACAGGTGGCCGCCAGATCCTCTATTACATGGGTTGAAAATAATACGATCCGGTCCCTCGAAAAGTCAACTAACAGATTTCTTATGCGCACCCTTTCTTCCGGGTCAAGTCCGGTTGTCGGTTCATCCACGATAAGGATTTCCGGGTTATGCAGCAGAGCCTGGATCAATCCCACGCGCCGCTTCATTCCGCCGGACAATTGCCGGTTCTTCTTCCTCTGATGTTCCGCCAGGCTTGTTTTCTCTAAATAATAATCGATCCGCTCCTTTCCCTGTGCTTTTGTTATCCCCGCTAATCCTCCCATGTATTCCAGCGTCTCTCTCACCGATAGATTCGGATAAAGTCCTAACTCCTGCGGCAGATAACCGATAAGCCGTTGCAGCTTTTCGTAGTTTTCTTCCTTTAATTCAATCCCGCTCAGGGTTGCCTGACCCCCGGTAGGCTTTAGAATCGTAGTTAATACCCGCATAAGGGTTGTCTTGCCCGCACCGTTTTCACCCAGTAATCCATAGATTCCTTTATTAATATTCATATTGATCTGATTAATTGCAACTGTCCCATTCCGAAACCGAACGGATAAATCCTTTATCTCAATTGACATATTCCCACCTCAGCCCTTTCCTTTCCAAACAAGCAGTTTTTATTAAAGTAAATTAACAGTATTGCGGTAATAACAGCAACCAGCTTGCCAATAATCCAATCTGTGCATATTTCATTGTTCTGGTTATTGCCATATGCAAATACATTAATGTAGTCCGGTATTCTCTTTCCGACGGTAGAGTTTAATATAGTCCAGATCAGAAAGGCGCCTCCGATCCCTCCCCATAAATTCTTAAACAGATTGACGAAAGTGAAGGATAAGGTTCCAAAAAAGAAAATACTGGCAGTACAGGCTAGAACTGCGGTTAAATATAATACCAGCAGATTAGCTTCACTTTTATACTTTATAAAATGTACATAAAAGACCCAGTAATCCAGACCGGTTAATATCCCCAGATAGACCACCTGAAGCAAGAGCCGCTGGCAGATTGTATGAAACCGGTTCTTTACCGGTAAAAGATCAAAGACCTCCCACCGGTTCTCGTGTATTTCCTGATAATATGCATCCGCGCAGAATACAATCGCCAGTAAAGCAACATTTGCATCCATTGCCGCCCCAATTTCATCGGGGAAGGATATCCCCCTGATCAATGCCAATATGATCAGGAAGGAAACCGAGTAACACACCTTTATTCTTGTTAATGCTATTTTTATAGAGTATCTCAATAAACTCGTCTCCTCCTCCATACTGTAATACTCAAAAGAATAATGAAAACGGAACACAACACAAGGATAATCTGATTCAATACTGCCTGCGGAGGAGTGGATGTTTCAAAAAATGCCCCCGGAAAACGGACCAGAATAGCCAGCTTTCGAATCTTATATCCGAAGCTCCCATCCTCCATCCGGCTTCCCATGTTAGAATAAATCATATATAGGATCAATGCGGGCAAGGCCGGTAACGGGCTTTTAAAAAGCACCGCTATAGCGGTATAGACACTTGCAACCATGAGCAGATTAGGAATAATATATAAGATTACGGCAAGCCATAAATCCCAGAAGGATACCGGAAACCCGGCTGCCCTTCCATGGAGCATTACCACCACATCAAACAGCAGGGTTATAGCGGCCACCACAATGCCCAGAGCCGACATACCGCCGATGATCTTACCGATGATATACTCCCTCGCCTTCAAGGGCTTCGTATGCAGTAATTCATAAATATCCCGTTTTGAATCCCGGATAAATAAAAAAGCAAACATAAAAATGGCATAGAAAATAATATAAACGCCAAAGTAATCCGCATAGGTTCGTGAAAAATAGTTGCTGTACTTATGCCTGCTAAAAGATGTCTTTATATAATCGTTCGCTTCTTCCATACTCGCCTGTCTCATCTTAAATTCATAAAAATATACATTTGCACTTAGAAATGAGTAATTGGCCTCCATATACTCCGCTATTTCCATCAAAGACATATTCTTCTCTGTCAGCTTGTTTATCAGCTCATTTTTCTGCGATTGACTAAAATCAAACTCTTCCATCATGACCTGGCCAATCTTTTCCATCCCCATCTTATATTGCTCTTCCTTTGTAGCAGGTATATAACCGTCCATTATATCCGAATCCGCAATTTCCGAATACTCCTCCAGTGTATGTATCTCACCTTCATCATTAAAATAATGAATCCCCAGATAAGGAGACGTACTGCTATATACGCCTAATACCACTATAATTGCCCCGATGTAAAAAATGGGATTTCGTAGATACCTTTTTAATTCCATCCAAATGATAACCTTCAATCCTTCTGCACCTCGCTTTCTATCCGTTGCCGGCAACGGATACCATAAGACTAACAGACAGATATCAATAAAAAGACAACAAAAAAGAGCTGCTGCCCAACTTATTATTAATTAGTTTCGCAACAGCTCCCAGGCTGTAAGCTCTCAACGAATTAAAAACTCCGCTTTGACACTTGCTCCCCTATTCGCGGCATTTTTAATGAATAGCTTTCCCCCGTGCTTTTCACAAAGAAGCTTACTGATATACAATCCCAATCCAAAATGGTTTGCATCATCCCCGGAATTCTCATGATAATATGCATTAGTAACCAATTCCATGCTGTCCGCGTTAAACCCCATACCATCATCGCATACCTCCACCTGCAGCATGGAGTTTATGAAGTTCACCGTTATCCTTATCTTCTCATCCGCATACCGTACCGCATTGGAAATCAGATTCTCATACACCTCGCAAATCATTGCCATATCTGCCTGAAATGAGGAAGGAACCCCTTCCTCCATTCCTATTTCAATCTCAATACGCCTGGAAGCGGCAAGAATACCCGCCGCTTCCTCTAATTGCTTCATCAGCTCCTGAGTATCGACCGTTGCGTAATCCGCCTTTCTGTCTTCAAGACTGGACAGCTGCTTCATCTTGTCTATAAATAATAAAAGACGTTCGGTCTGCTTATCACAGGATAAGATAATCTCATTCAGCCTCTCCTTATCAATCTTATCCTGGGGCACAAGCTCGATCAGCATTTCATGATAACCTCTTAGAATTGCCAGGGGAGACCGCAGATCATGTGCAATTGCGGCCTTTAGATTCTTCTGTTCTTCAATGGTTTTCCACAAATATTTATTATTAATCTGCAGCTGGTCTCTCATTTGTTCAAAGGAAGAGCATAATCTTCCCATTTCATCGTTATGGCCATATTGAATATGGAAATCCAGATTGTTCTTTGCTATCTCCAAAGAACTGTCCTCCAATATTCTTATGGGCGTCTTTAGCTTGTGCCTATAAAATATCACCACGGCCAGCCCGGAGCATAGGGTTGACAGGATAAGCGGTGTCCATGTAATAATAAAGTCACAGACCTCTGTAATATTATGATCCGCTTTCGTCATATCGTAGGCGCCGGGCCGGGATATCTCGATACGGATCCCATACTGCCCCATGTTCCTGGTTGATAAATCAATATACTCCTCTTGATCCAAATAGTGAAACCATGTGTTATACTGGATTTGCTGAGCTATGGAAATGATAACGGCTGACGAAAAGAAACCTGTAATCAAGGCAATCACCAAGTATATCATTAAGGTTTTCTTTAATGATAATTGCTTTATACGCTCCATTTGTAACCGCACCCCCATACTGTTTCAATAAATTCCTGTTGGGTATATTGGGAGAATTTCTTCCTGACTCTGCGAATAAGCTCCGTTACAATTCTGCTGTCTCCCTCTCCGTCATATCCCCATAGCTTTTCATAGATGCTCTCTTTATCAAAGACCTGCCCTGCATGGCTGGCAAGGAAATCAACTATTTCATACTCCATTTTTGTCAGATTAATTTCATTATCACAATAATGCACCGTTCTCCCGACAAAGTCTATGCTCAGGTTATCTATGAATTTTATCCGGGACTTCTCCCTGTTTCGTCCTTCTCTTGCGATATGTGCCGCAATCCTGGCTTCCAGCTCCTTTAAACGGAAGGGCTTCGTGATATAATCATCACCGCCTGATAACAGGCCGTTGATTATGTCCTGCTCCTCTACCTTTGCGGTTAAAAACAGGATGGGACAGGCCACCTTGTTTCTAATCCGCTTACATAGCTCTATCCCGTTAATATGAGGCATATTAATATCAAGCAGGATCAAATCCGGCGTGATATCCATCTTCTCCAAGGCTTCCTTTCCATCGGAAGCGGTATAAATCAAATAACCCTTTACTTCAAAATAGTACTTCAGCATCTTTAATAATTCTTTATCATCATCAACGATAAGCAGTTTGCTTTGCATTCAGACTCTCCCTTATATAATATATCTCCCATTATAATTCATATTTATCTACAAATAAACAACATTGTCTCCCGCCTCCATATTGACCATGGCTTTCAGAAACGGATTATTCACAGCCTTTTGAGGGAGGCCATGAATGGTATGGCGGCTGCTATGATTTTGTGAATCAATATCTATAGGATACTGCCCTTTCATAAAATTGACTAATATGGTAAATGGTGTTATATTCTTCATAAGGTAATTAAAGTCAATCATACAGAAAGGGGGTATTGTTAAATGAAAAAAATAATTCTTAGCATATTAATAGTCGTATCCTTAATCACATTGTTACCCCGGACGATATATAGGGCAGAGGCAAAAGAAAATGAATTTGTAATAGAAAATAATGTTCTGATCAAATACAACGGCACATCGAATACGGTGACGATTCCGGATACCGTTAAAACAATCGGAGCCTCCGCCTTTGAAGGCAACAAAACCATAACCAAGGTAACGATACCGAATTCCGTGAGTGTCATTGAAAGTCTTGCGTTTTATGGATGTACTAATTTAAAGACAATTACGATCCCCGCTACCGTACATACGGTTGATGTGTTTTCCTTTGAAGGGACACAATGGCTGAAGCAGCAAAAGGCTGGTTTTCTGGTGGTGGGTGACGGCGTGCTCATCCGATATAACGGCGCGGCAAAGAAGATTGTCATTCCAGGCACTGTAAAGAAGATCAATGAAGTCGTATTTTCCAATAATACTCTGATTACCTCTCTTTCTATACCGGATGGTATAAAGGAAATCGGCTCCGCCGCCTTTCGAGGCTGCAGTAAATTATCCGCCGTAACAATACCGAAATCAGTGAAGGAAATCGGCGCTGAGGCTTTTTCCGGAACCCCGTGGCTGAAAAACTACAAAACGGCCTATGTCGTGGTCGGTGACGGAATCTTGATTCATTATAAGGGTACCGCCAAAAAGCCCAGTATTCCAAAATCAGTAAAGCGTATCGGATATCAGGCATTTTACAAGAACACAAAATTTGAGAATGTTGTGATACCGGAGAATGTAACACGGATCGACGCCGGGGCTTTCAGCGGATGCAGTAATATCACCAAGATGAAATTATCCGGCCGGCTGACAGAGATAGCGGCGAATACCTTCCAGGACTGCATCAAGCTATCCGGTATAACCATTCCGGCAAAGATAACGAAAATCGATGATTATGCCTTTCGAAATTGCAAAGCCCTGACTAAGGTGTTATTTGAATCGGGAAGCCTGCTGCAGACCATCGGGCAGGAGGCTTTCATCAATTGCAAAAGCCTGACGGGCATCTCCATCCCCAGTGAAGCGGCCGAAATTAAAACCGGCGCATTTCAAAATTGCAGCAAATTAACGGCCATACAATTGCCGGGTAAAATAAAGAAAATTTATGAGAACACCTTCCTTAATTGCAGTTCACTAAAGAGCATTGATATTCCAAAGGGTGTTACGAACATCGGAGCCTCCGCTTTCGGCGGATGCAGGCAATTATTAAGTGTCACGCTGCCTGAAACCCTTCTAACCATTGGGGACAGTGCCTTTCACGAATGTGTCGGCTTGAAAGGGATTACGATTCCGGAGGGAACCACCGCGATCAAATCCTATGCCTTTTATGAATGCAGTAATTTAGCTGAGGTCCTTTTCCCCAGCACCCTTACCTCCGTCGGATACGATACGGTGTCAGGCACCAAATTCCATAGTGAAAACCCGGAGGATTTTATCCTTACACCAAACGGCATTCTTATCGCTTATACGGGAAAAGGCGGGATCGTAACCATACCTGAGACAGTAAAAAGTATGGCAGACGGTTCCTTCCATGACAGCAAAGCGGCGGAAGTGATCCTGTCTGATTCGATAGAAGTGATACCGGATGGCGCATTTTCCAATTGTCCGGACTTAAAGACCGTACGGGGCGGGCTCAATGTAACAAGGATTGGCGCTAATGCATTTATGGGCTGCGGTTCATTGGAAGAGCTCACTCTGGGCAATGGTCTAACAGTCATTGGAGAAAATGCATTTTACAGATGCGGCAGCTTAGAACGCATTCCCGATCTTAAAAATATTCATACCATTGAAGCTGCCGCTTTTTATGGCTGCAGCAAACTGAGTAAGATCGAGATTGGTGACAGCCTCAAAGCAATTGGAGGAAATGTATTCCTCGACACACAATGGCTTAATGATTATGCAGGCGATTTTGTCATACTGACGAACGGAACTTTCATCTACTATAAGGGAAACGCTTCTGTTGTCACACTTCCCGGCAATGTTACAAGCATTGCTCCGGATGCCTTCCGGGGAGCGCAGACTATTTCCAAGGTGGTTATTCCCGGGAATGTTAAGAGTATCGCTTACCACGCATTTGCATTCAGCAGCGTAGGGGAAGTGGTTATGGAGGAGGGCGTACAGTACATCGGCGATCAGGCCTTTAACGAATGCCTGAATCTGAAGAAAATCACCATACCGGAGAGTGTTACTGAAATCGGCAGCAATATCTTTTTATGGGAAGCGTCTGACAATGCCTATGCCATTACCGTCTATTGCAAAGAGAACTCTGCTGCTCATGAATATGCTATTCGAGCCAGGCAGAATGTCAGTATTATGAAATGATCTGATATAACTTGATATATAACAGCTTCTTGCTGATAACAGTCAAGCGGACGACCCATGGCCGGGTCGTCCGTTTCAACTAAATATCCAAAACAAATGGTGCTCAGCGTCAAACCCCTGCGAAGATGGAATACTTCGAGCTGATGTAACCAAAGAGCAAGCCCGCCCCAACATCTTTTTGTTAACCGAATATATTCCTAGGCTAATTCAAATGATACGAATTCCTCCGTACTGCTATCTGTACCAATAAACACATGGAATTCACCCTTTTCACTGGTAAAGGTCAGATCTGCCTGATAGAATTGCAACATATCTTCCGTAATTTTAAAACTAACCTTTTTCCTTTCGCCAGGTTGTAAATCTACCTTTTGATAACCTTTCAGTTCTTTTCTGGGCCGAACCACACTGCCTACGCAATCTCTGATATAAAGCTGAACTGTTTCAGTTGCCTGGTACTCCCCTTCGTTTGTAATAGCGGCGTATGCTTCCAAAGTCTCTCCTTTATGCATAAGATCCTTACTTAACGAAAGGTCAGAATATTGAAATCTACCATAACTAAGTCCATAACCAAAAGGATACAGAGGTGTATTCGGAATATCTCTGTAATTTGATTTATACTGTGTTTCTCCGGATTTCGGATCATAAGGTCTTCCGGTATAAAACTCATTGTAATGAACCGGCACCTGTCCCACGCAATACGGAAAGCTCATGGGCAACTTTCCGCTGGGACTTACCCTTCCCATCAGAGTATTTAAGATTGCATTGCCTCCCTCTGTTCCGGGCATCCAAACATTTAATATGGCTTTGGATTTTTCGGATACTTCTCTTAAATCCAAGGGTCTGCCGCTGAACAGAACTACTGCAATATTAGGATTCGCCTCATATACTTCCCGCAGCAATTTCATCTGCACCCTGGGTATCCTTAAATCTCCCCGGCTGGAAGCCTCACCTGACATACGGCGATGTTCTCCCAATGTTAAAATCACCTTATCCGCATTCTTTGCTGCTTCCACGGCTTCTATCAGCATTCCTTCCTGTTCCTGCTGTGTGCTTTCCGTCCCCTGATACCCCGGTATCAGATAACTTTCGTCCTCTCCTAAATAATCACAGCCTTTCGTTAAGGTAATCTCATAATTCATTCTATAGTTTAATGCAGCATCCGCAATGGACACCGTGTCCTCGGGCCTTCCAAGCATGGACCAGACACCGTATATTTCCTTTTCCCTCACAAAGGGACCGATGAATGCTACTTTTTCTTTCTTTTTAATTGGAAGAATTCCATCCTCATTTTTTAGTAAAACGAAGGACTTTTGAGCCGCTTCTAAAGAAATCTGTCTATGCTCTTTACATAAGATGATTTCTTTTTCTTTTATTTCGTCTGCATCCTTATAAGGGTTTTCAAACAAACCTAGTTCATTTTTTAAGTTAAGTATACGAAGAACTGCCTCATCTAGCAAATCTTCTTTTACGATACCCTCCTCCATGAGAGCAATCAGGTGTTTGCTATAGATTCCCGTCATCATGTCGATATCTACACCGGCATTCATCGCAAGGGCTGCAGCTTCTTTTCTATCCTTTGCATATCCATGGTATTGTAATTCTTCAATCGCTCCCCAATCGGATATTAACACTCCCTTAAATCCCAATTCCTCTCGAAGGATCTCTCTCATGAGCCGGCGATTTCCGGTTGAGGGAATTGAATTCACCGTATTAAATGCCGTCATCACCATCTTAGCTCCCGCTTTAATTCCAGCTTCGTAAGCCGGGAGATAATAAGCCCTGAGAGTGTTTTCAGAAAGTTCAACTGTATTGTACTCCCGTCCCCCGGTTGGGGCTCCGTATGCGGCAAAATGCTTTACGCAGGCAGCTATCTTGTATTTTTCACCTACAGTGTCTCCTTGGTACCCTTCTACCATTGCAGCTGCAAAATCGCTATTAAGCTTTGTATCCTCACCGGTGGCTTCCATAACTCTTCCCCACCTGGCATCCCTGACCAAATCAGCCATTGGTGAAAAGGTAACGTGTACACCTGAGACAGCCGCTTCCTTCGCTGCTGCCGCAGCACATCTTTTTGCCAGCTCCGGCTCAAAGGTAGCTCCCTGCGCTAATGGTATCGGAAATATCGTTCGAAATCCATTGATAATATCCAGCATTATGAGTAACGGAATTTTATGAGGATGATTTTTTATATAATTATCCTGAATCTCTTTATATTTTTTTGCGCCTAACAAACCTATTACAGAACCTGCCTGTGCAACGCTTTCCTCCGTGATACCATTTTCCCTGATCGGACCGGTAAGTACAGCTTCATCGATGAAAAATCCACTGGTCACCTGCAAAAGCTGATTTACTTTCTCCTTGAGACTCATTTCCCCAACTAAATCCTTTAACTTCTGTTGATCCATTGCTGTTCCCTTCTGAAATACATATAAGCATTTTATGTTATTTTTACGTAAGATATTGTGCTGATTTTGTTATCTTAGCTATTATCAGCCAATTATTATGGCAGATGTATTATAGCCGTTTTCTTTCCTTCAATATTAATAATGTATCAGCAAATAAAGCTATATCTCCTGTATCTTTCTTACAGAGCCCCGTTTCATAATGACTGAATTATACACCATGTGCTGTGACCTTTCACCATTCATCATTCCATGGAGCAACGATACAGCGGATAGAGCCATTTCTGTTGCGGGCTGGTAAACGGTATCCAATGCCGGATTATAAAACTCCATTATTTCTATTCCATCAAATCCTACAATAGAGATATCCTCCGGTATTTTCTTTCCGCTTGCCAATGCGGCCTTAGCTGCTCCAATTGCTAATACATCCGAAAAAGAAAAAACAGCGGTCATGGCTGGATTTTTTTGCATTAATTGCTTCATAGCAAGAAAGCCTGCGCGAAAACCCGTACCACTTACGGGAACCCCGGTAGAGACTAAATTATCATCCACCGGTATTCCTCCTTCCTCTAAGGCTTTTTTATATCCCTGATAGCGCAGTATATTGGGCGTAATCAAATTCCCTGCATCTTTGTACAAAAATCCGATATTCTTATGCCCCATTTCAATTAAGTATTTTGTAGCTTTGTAAGCTTCCTTTTCATCATCGATAATTACACTGGAATAGAGGGAAGGATCAACTTTTCCTTCGGAACTTATTGTAAGGAGAACACACGGAATCCCAAGCTGCTTAAACTTTGCCTCCGTATAAGACGAGAAGGAACCTCCCATGATAATTACTCCGCATAAATTACTATGCATAGATTCACTGATTGCAATATCCAGCTCATCAGAACTATCATCCACATTCTGAATCAGAAGCGGATATCCTCTGGATGACATCTCTGTCTCTATCACATCCATCATTTTAATAAAAAACGGATTGGATGTGTACTTGACAATCAATGCAATATTATCGGATTGCGTTAATTTAAGATTTCGGGCGCTGTTATTGGGAATGTAATTATATTCATTAATCACATCCATTACTTTTTTTCTTGTTTTCTCACTGACAGATCCCGTTTGATTTATCACGCGGGAAACTGTTGCTATACCTACACCCGATAATCTTGCTATATCCTTAATATTGATATTTGCCATCATGGACCTCCCGTATTTAATAAATGTCATGATTAAAGCGTCAAAAGCACCTTCGGTGCTTTCCGAATACAATATATTGCTATTGCAAGCAGGCTTGCATATCAATATATTGTATCCGGAAATGTGCGCAGCACCTTTTGACGCTTTAATCATATCATATTGAAAAGAGGCTGTTGCAAAAAATGTCATTCCGGATTAATTTCATATAGCTGAATTTTACCGAAAAAACTCTCTTTCAGAGGATCTTCAGATATAGAATTCAGCTATATCAGATAACAGAATATCATTTATTGTTTTGCAACAGCGATTCTTTATTCCTATTTTATAACTGGTGTAAAGGTTGATAATTGATTATTTAATTCCTCGATAACCTTATCAATACCTGCACGTTTTAACTGATTTCTATATTCCTCAATTGCAGTTTCTACATTTTCAGTCTTACCTAACATAAGCTGGATACCAAGGGTTGAGTTTACGTTAGAAATTGCGGAAAGCTCTGCACTAACATTGGTGGGGTCAAAACTAAAGCCCGTGAATGGATCGCTGATATATATTTTACTCCATTCCTCCAGTTTTACATAACGGCTGGGATGCTCTGTTTTCAGAGGAATCTTAAATTCGGTATTGCTAAATGCCCATCCTGCAAATCCACCCGCATCTACACTTTCATCATAAGTTGCAGGTTTTTCAAGATAGCCGTCCACGACTTCATACTGACGGCCTTCTATACCATATTGCCATAAATTATAGTAGGTTCTGTCAGTAAGGAATTTTTCGATAGCCATAACACATCTTTCAGGATATTTTGATTTAACATTTACAACAGTGATGTCCTGTGCAGCGGAGCTTTTCATCACTTTATTATTATCCTCTGCAAAATACCAAGCATCAATATCCTGATCCGGTAAATTCCCGTGAACATTAGTGAAATTACCTGTCCAGTCTCCCATATGTGTGATGTAGGAAGAAGATTGACCATTCTTATACATTTCCTTATCACCGGTAGAAGAAGATAATATGTCCTTAGGCCAATAGCCTTTACTATCCCATTCATCCATCATCCTTACAAACTGTGCAAACTCATCGGTAAATGCCGGATGAACGATATCCTTAAAGTTATTAAAATCACGGGTAACTAAATGCAATTCTTCCGTAGAAATACCGGGAGCAGGAACCCAATTACCGGTAGTATCGATTAGCATTTTATAAAAATCCTTAGCGATATCAGCATTGCCATTGAAAGGATATATTCCGTTTGCAACCGAAGCATCACAGTAAGCAATCATGGATTCTAAATCAGTAACCTCACTAATACCCCATTTTTTACAATTTTCTTTGTTATACACAAATCCGGTACAGTTAAATCCCGAACCCAGAGTAGGTACACCATAGATTTTTCCTTCGGATGTGGTTGCAGCCCAGCTTGTCTCCGGAACTCTTTCCTTTAATACCGGAGCATACTTATCTATGATTTCAGTAATATCATATAAAGAACCCTGCTTCGCTAATGTGTAATAAGGTACTGCTGTGTTAATGGAAGCATACGCCATATCAAAGCTTTCGTTGGATGCCCAGATAAGCGGATATTTGGTGCCGATATCACCCCAGTCGATATACTTAATTTCGATGGATGTATTGATATCTTCTGTCAGTTTTTGATTGATTTCTGCCAGGATATCCTCATTGGCCACTCCCGCCGAACCATAAAGATACAACACTAGAGTTACATGCTCTGATAAGTCAATTTCCTTCTCTGACTCTTTGCCAGACTCGTTCTCAGACTCATTTTTTGGATTATCCGTCTGATTTCCTGTCTGATTCGTATTCGCCTCTTTGCCGCATCCGGCTAATAGCATGCAGACCATAATGAAGCATAAAATACTTGACACAATTTTCCTTAATTTCATAACTTTTCCTCCTTTTATTTTATAGGTCTTCTATTAAAAAGTAAAGCCTATAATTCCCTGATTTATTTAATTACCCTTTTACGGACCCCATGGTAAGCCCGCTCACAAAATACTTTTGAACAAATGGATACAGAAAAATAATTGGTCCGGTGGTTAATACAGCCGTTGCCATCTTCACGGACTGGGTTGGCAGAGTTTCTGTATTAATAAAGTGTCCTTGACTTGTTAAAGCCTCAACATTAGCCAGATTGATCATTTTCTGTAAGTAAAATTGCAGTGGATACTTAGAAGGGGTATCAATATATAAACTGGCACTATACCATTGATTCCAGTATCCTAAACTCAGGAATAATCCTATCGTAGCTAAAGAAGGAATGGCCAGCGGCATAAAAACTTTCCAATATATCTTGAAAGCACCGGCTCCGTCCATCATAGCTGATTCATATAATTCATCCGGTATGGATTTCATAAAATTCCGCATCAAAAATATGGACCAGGCACTAATCAAACCAGGTAAAATCATTGCCCACAGACTATCTTTTAAATGTAAATATCTTACCGTTAAGATATAAGATGGCACCAAACCGCCGCTAAACAAGGTTGTGAAGTAGATGAAAAAGGAAAAGAAATTACGATATTTAAAATCCTTTCGATTCAGTACATATCCCGCCATTGACATAGCAATCAGTCCAAGTACGGTTCCGGCAACCGTCGTGATAATTGTCACTTTATAGGCATTAATCAGCTTAGTGGGATTATCCAATAAGTATTTATAAGCTGAAAAAGTAAGCTCTTTCGGAATCAGCTTGTACCCCTCGGCAATAATTTCTCTTTCCGTCATAAAGGAAGAGGTAATCATTAACACAAATGGAAACAGGCATGTTATGGTAAAGATTCCGATTACCGTATAGCATATAATATTTAAGATGCGATTACTTTTACTTAATTTAATGGTCATTTTGTGATGATTGCTTTTCTTCATCTTCTGCCTCCTTATATTAGAACAAAGCACTTTCCGGCTCTATTTTACGGACTATCATATTAATCGTTAGAACCAGGATCAACCCAAACACTGACTGATAAAGTCCTACCGCTGCACTCGATGAGAAATTAAAGGATCCAATTAAACTTCGGTAAACATAAGTATCAATAATATCTGTCTGGTAATAAAGGAGTGAATTGGTACCTATCAGGTTGTAAAACAGATCAAAGGAACCTCTTAAAATTCCGCCCAGTCCAAATAACACCAGTAAAATAAAGGTTTGTTTTAAAAGGGGAATTGTTATATTAAAAATTCTTTGCAAACGGCTTGCCCCATCAATATAAGCTGCTTCATATATTTCGTTACTGATCCCTGTAATAGCTGCAAGATAAACAATCATTCCGTATCCGGTAGACTTCCATAAATAAAAGAAAACTATTATGTACTTCCATATTCCTGGATTTGTATAGAAGGGGAATCTTTCCATGCCCATATTAACCAAGACAGAATTGATAAATCCATTATCAAAATTAAAAAAGTTATATGCAAAAACTCCAACTACTACATATGAGATAAAGTGCGGAAGTAAAATTATCGACTGTGATACTTTTTTATAGTATTTATTAATAATTTCAGATAACATGATTGCTAATACAATTTGGAAAGAATGGCTTAATATTAAAAACACCAAATTATATAACAATGTATTTTTCGTAATTCTCCAAAGGTCTCCATTTCGAATTAAAAACTCAAAATTCTTTAGGCCGACAAAATCACTTCCAAAAATTCCTTTATTCGGATTATAATTTACGAAAGCAACATAAGCTCCCGGCATTGTAATGTAAGAGAAAATAATAAAATATACAATTGCCGGTAAAAGCATAAGGAACATAATCCAATTCCTATGTATCTCTTTTCCAAATTCATGGAACCCCCGCTTTACTTTCAATTTAGTTCCTCCATTCATGTTATTACCAAAACCAGAAATCAATTTCTTTGCATTGGAAACGTTTCCTTTGATTTGATATGATTATCATAATGTATTCTGTTTATTTTGTCAATATGTTTATTACGTAAATATTTATTATCTATTTTTATGCATTTTTGCCAAGGTGTAATCAACACTGATACCTGCCCATTTTCTTTATAAAATTCGCTGAAAGCCTTGCAATCTCTTAAGTATATGATTTTTCTTGACATATAATCTAAGTTCTTGTATACTTTTTTGTGATTGGAAAGGTTTCCATTCATTTTATGAAGGAGGTAACTTTATGATACTTAATGCTATGTCTGTTCCCATTATATTAAAAAACGGTAACAGTATTTTTACTTTCTTGCAGGGAGGAGACATTTTTGAATGGCTTCATGAGTCAGTTATGATTAACGCATTTCGAGGTAACCCATTAAATGGTTCAGTTAATAATATATATCTTCGAATATACAAACAAGATTCCATCACTTGTTATCCATTAATCGGACTGTCATCCAAAAGTGAATTGAAATTCAGCAATTCATCTCTTGTTTTCGAAGGAACAGCAGATCAAATCAGCTATACTGTAACCTTGCGTCTAACCTCGCATGGCATATGGTTCTGGGACATCTCTTTCCATGGCCTATGTGACAAAGCCGATGTAGTCTATTCTCAGGATATAGGAATTGGTTCAAAGGGTAATGTGATATCCAATGAGCTTTATGTTGCACAATATTTAGGTCACAGTATATTTGAGGGAGAATTTGGATACATCATCTGCTCCAGGCAGAATATGGCCCAGGACAATTGCTATCCTTATCTTCAGCAAGGCAGCCTTGGTATCCGTTCCGTCGCGTACTCTACAGACGGTACACAATTTTTTGGTCTCTCTTATAAAAAAACCAATGTCCCCGAGGCATTGCTGGGCAATCTCCCCAGCAAAAACAAACAATTTGAGTTGTCACATACCGCACTTCAAACAGAGACATTTTCCATCTCCGGAATGAAGCAATTTTCGTTTTACGGTATCTGCAAATCTAACCATCCGAATGCTGTCACTGAATTAGAATACATACAGGAACTGGAAAGTGCTTACTCCTTTGAGGACGCTCCGAAATTCAAGCAAGTGAAAATGCCTACTCTTAATCAAGTAGGAACCCCTTATGCTTCCAAACAATGGAATATGGAACTGGTGAACAAGTATTTCCCTACCAGGATCTTAGAGGAAAAGGAAGGCGATACACTACTGTCATTCTTTACTTCCACAAATGGTCATGTAGTTTTACAGCCGAAAGAATTAATAACAGAACGTCCTCATGGACATATCCTAATGACTAACTTTGATTTAAAGAATGTTCCGTACGGTATGGTTAGCTCCACCAATTATATCTATGGTGTATTCAACTGTCAACTGGTGGCAGGGAATACCACCTATAATAAACTGCTGTCCAATCATAGGGGCTTATTAAACTGCGAGAAGAACAGCGGGCAGAGAATCTATGTAAAAATCGAAGGTCAGTACAGATTACTTACCTTACCTTCCGCCTATGAAATGGAGGTATCAGGCAGTACCTGGTACTATCAAATAGAAGATGATGTCTTAATTATTACCACCTTTGTCATGTATAACCGTCCCGAAATCGTTCTTAAAGTTTATTCTGTCAATCATAAGAACTATGATTTTATAGTTACTCATCAATTGACAGCCGGCCCGGGAGAATATGAAAAGGAGATTGAATTAACAAAAGATAATACTATATTACAGATTCGCCCTTCCTTGGATTCTAATATTAATTCCTATTATCCTAATCTTCATTTCCGAATGAGAATCCCAGAAGATAGTTATGTTAGTGATGATCGCATTTTCTTTGCAGAGAACGCCGAAATGAACCCTTCCCTTTTGACCGTTATGATACCGGACCGATCAGAGTTTGATATTGTTATACAGGGCTATGTTAACGAAGGGGATGACATCCCTTTCCTTCTTAGCTATGATTATCCGACACTGAGGGAGGCTTATCACAAATATTATGATAACTTAATATGCAATTTCTTATTAAGTTCTTCGAAGGGCTTTTCTCTTACAATGCAAAAAATAAATGTTATTATGCGTTGGTATGCGCATGATGCCCTAATTCATTTTGCTTCTCCCCACGGTCTTGAGCAATCCGGCGGCGCAGCTTGGGGTACTCGCGATGTATGCCAGGGACCAATAGAATTTTTCTTAAGCACACAGCATTATGAATTAGTACGTAACATACTATTAACCCTTTTCTCTCATCAGATGAATCAAGTCTATGAATGGCCTCAATGGTTCATGTTTGATCACTATCCCATGCATCAGGAAGATTGCCATGGTGATGTAGTATTCTGGCCCCTGAAAGCTATCAGCGACTATATAAGGGCCAGCGGAGATTCTTCCATACTGGAGGAAGTTGTAGATTATCGAGAGCCGAAGGATGCACTGCCTGCAGGCAAACCGGAAACAATTTTAAATCATATAAAGCGAGCTGTAGAAAATATAAGGAAGCGTTGTCTTCCCGGTACTGCTCTTATTTCCTACGCAGGAGGAGACTGGGATGACACCTTGCAGCCTGCAAATCGTCAATTGCGTGAAAATCTGGTCAGTGCCTGGACACAGGCTCTTGCTGTACAAACAATGGAACTGCTCAGTAAATCGGTATTCCATAAGGATTATACTTTTGCAAAGGCAGCCTTAGATATGGCCAAGGAGATGAAAGCCTGCTTTAATCAGTATCTTATTAAGGACGGAGTAATCGCCGGTTTTCTATACAGAGAGACTAAGGAGCATATGAAATATATGCTGCATCCGGCAGACACTGAAACTTCCATCCACTATCGTTTACTGCCTTTAACCAGAAGCATTATCGCACAAATAGCAGATACAGAACTGGCAGCCCGTAATATGGATATTATTGATAATTATTTAGCATGTCCTGACGGTATACGCTTAATGGATCATCCCGCCGGCTATCATGGCGGCAACAGCAAAATTTTCATAAGAGCTGAGCAGGCTGCCAATGTAGGAAGAGAGATAAGTCTTCAATATGTACACGCACATATCCGCTATATAGAAGCCGCTGCTACATTTGGGTTATCCGACAAAGCCTGGGACGCACTGATGCGTATCACGCCGATCCTGCTTACCGAGTACGTACCTAATGCATTAACTCGTCAAAGTAATGTTTACTACAGCAGCTCCGACGGATGTTTTGATGACCGCTATGAATATGCCGCCGATTTTAACAAATTAAGAACCGGTGATATTCCGGTAAAAGGAGGCTGGAGGCTTTATTCCAGCGGTCCGGGAATTTATATAAGCAGAATCATTGCGAATCTTCTTGGGATACGGTTTAACCAGGAGCATATTGTTATTGACCCAGTGATAGCAGAGGATTTTGACGGAGTCTCCGTTCAGTTTACATGCTACGGCAAAACTGTCTTCTTTATCTATCATATCGATAACAGAAGTCTTCAGCCCATATGTATAAAATCAAGGGACATTGAACTTCCGGGAAAACATTTAAAAAATAAATACCGTAACTGTGGATATGAAATTTTAAAAAATGATTTTTTGGATGCTGCTTCAAAAGACAATCAGCTTCATGTTTATATTAAGAAATAGCAGCTGAAGAATTATTTATTTTTGATATAAGAAGCGGAGGATTATGTATATGAAGATAGTAACATTTAATATCCGTTGTGATTATAATCAGGATGGAGCTAATAATTTTGAAAACAGAAAAGATATGATAAAAGGTAAGTTAAAAGAAGAAAATCCGGATATTGTCTGTTTTCAAGAAGTACTGCCTCACGTAGCTCACTGGCTCAAAATGAATTTAGAAAATTATTATGTCATAGGTTGCGGCAGAGAAAGGGACTTAAATGGGGAACAAAACAGTGTGGCATTCAAGAAAGAGAAATTCCAGCTTATATCTATGAATACCTTTTGGTTATCTTTAAATCCTGAAATACCCGGAACAAGATATGAAAAACAAAGCATGTGTCCAAGATCGGTTACGGAGCTATTCTTAAAGGATTTAGAGACAGAAAATTTATATTACCTGTTAAATACCCACTTGGATCACGAGAGCAGTGAAGCCAGAGTGCTTGGTATGGATCAAATAATAAAACATATTAAAAATACATTAGAACAAAAAGAGCAATCCGCATACGGTAAAATCAACACAATTCTAGCCGGAGATTTTAATGAATATCCTGATTCTGCAGAAATACAGCTTATAGAAAAAAGTGGTTTCTTACGTGATATTACCTTCGGCATGGAAGGAACCTTTCATGATTATGGCAGAGCAGATCCATCGGAAAAGATTGATTATATCGCTGTCTCAATGGGTTTACAGTGCAGTAAGCGTGAGTTATGGAAAGAATGTATTAAGGGAGTGTATCTATCCGATCATTATCCTGTCAGTGTCGTACTGGAAGCTCATTAAATATTACTCAAATCAACTAAGTCCGGAAAGAACCTATTAAGTGCTAACATAATAACCGCTTGGATATGATTTCAAGCGGTTATTATTCTACAGAATTCTTTAACTTGTTTTATACTTCTTACGGTATTCAGTAGGGGAAACACCTACGTTTTTTTTAAAGATCCGGTTAAATTTACTGCTTGCATCATAGCCGCACTCCCCGGCAATTTCTGTAATTGTACGGTCGGTATATTTCAGCATCTCCTGGGCTTTTCTCACCTTGTGAGTATTAATGTATTCTAAGAGTGTCATTCCGCTGATTTCTTTAAACAGATGACAAATATAATAGTGGTTTAAATAAAACTTCATACTTAATTCTTCTAAAGTCACACAGTAATTCTGCTTTTCAATATAATCAGTTAATAATTTAAATGACCGCATCTTTCCATTATGTTTGTGAAACTGTCCCTCTTTATCCAAACCGGTCTTCATATTTAGGTATACAATATACTCCAGGAATTTGTGATTAAAAACACTCTCCATATTATGCATGAATGATGTCGCTAGGACCTTATTCATACCTACTAAAAATACTTGATCAATCCATTCCGGTTTAACATGCAAGTAATCCCGATCAAACAGAAGTGAAAAGTCGTGATCTGGCACCATCTTTTTCCACGGCAACAGTCTTTCTGGCTGAAAAGAGAAAACAAAGCATTCATAATCCTCATTTGATACCGGAACTGTTCTATGCCGAACATGACTATTAATAAATAGCAGACTTCCTTTTTCCATTGTAACCAAACGATCATTAATATAAATGCCTTTTTTTCCTTTTACGACATAACAAACTTCACATTCGTAATGCTGCTGATTTTCATATTCTATATAGTCCCCTGATTGAATATATTGTTCTAAATTTGTTATACCTACCATATATTCACCTCTCTGGCCTTTACGTTATCAGCATGTATCACTATGTATTTTAAAGTAGTTCTATTAATTTATCAAGGTTTAAATATTGATATGTGCCCTGTATCGGTTTTCACTATTCAGGCTATTGTCAAAGATAGAGCGTATTGCAATTCCAACTGTTTACGTTGGTTTTACAACACGCTCTAAGCATTTAATTCAATACCTTATGGCTACTTCACTGTAACCTTGGTTACCACTATCTTCTTTTTACCACTATAAAGTATAACCTCCGTGGTGATGACGGCAGTTCCCTTCCCTTTCGCAGTGACTTTACCATTGCTGTCTACGGTTGCTACTTTTTTATTGCTGGATTTATGGGTTACGGTAACTGCTCCCACTGCACTGCCCGCCACTTTATCCTTCAGGTGATGAACCAACTCTAATGTAACAGGCAGCTCTACTTGAATAGGAGCAGTTTTTTCCTTTTTCAAGGTTATTTTTGCAGGAGTGATACTAATTTGATTTCTCAAGGAGGCGATTGCTTTCCTGTCCGCCTCTTTTGTAAGCACTACATAATCGGAGCAATGAAGGATTTGAACCGTGATATACCCATCCTTATCTGCCTCATAACCGGAACTGTATGGTAAAGTTTCCAATTTTCCTGTTTCACTATTGTGATGATACAGATAAATCCTTTTACCAGCTTTCATACCCTCCTGGTTGCCAACGTAAATTCTAACAGCAGCCTGTGCGGGTAAAATGCCTTCATGGCCAAAGCTTATCAACAGAGCTTCCGCATTCTTATTGTTTTTCACAAGCTCATCCAGCTCTTCCTGATTCAGTGCTTTTACCGTTAAGGAAAGATTCACTTCTGTTATCTCCCGGCCGGACTTTGCCAAATCTTCTCCTGCAAAGGACCAGCTATAGCTTTCTTTCCCCTCTTCGTCTACTACAGAGACACTTAGGCCCTTCTTATTATCTTTTGCGGCCTGCAATCCTTCCTGATCCAGATGGATATTCATTCTCGCTTTATCATTGCCTCTTAAGGAGGAAGGAATCGGGATCGTAACGCTGACTTCTTTTACCTTTTCATGTTCCAGCTCTTTCAATAAATCTTTTGCAACTACCGGAATATTAATCTCTAAAGGCTTCGCAACCGAACCGTTTTTCTCGATACTTGCAAGAACTCTATCCGTTGGCAAGTCAACTGTTACCTTCATCCTGCCATCCTTATCAGCCTCATAGATATTAATATCTACCGAACCGTCGACACCGCCCAAACCGGCTTGAACTATTTTTTTGGGTGCTGGTGTTACGGTTGGTATTACCGTTGGTATCACGGCTGGCGTTACGGATGGTGCCACGGTCGGTGTTATCGTTGGTGTCACAGTCGGCGTTACCGTTGGTGTTACGGTTGGTGTCACGGTCGGCGTTACCGTTGGTGTTACGGTTGGTGCCACGGTCGGCGTTACCGTTGGTGTTACAGTTGGTGTTACCGGAGTATGCTTAAAGGTTACGCCTATGGTGTGGTTTCCACTGACATTATCAAAGGTATACGATGATATAGCTCCTTTATCAACACCGTCCACCGTGACAGATACAATACTGTAATCTGCACTGGGCATGATGGTAAAGGTCTGACTGCTTCCCGCTGCTACAGAAACCGGGCCGCTGGGATTGATAATGCCCCCGCTTCCTGCCGTTGCCGTGATCATATAGGTAACATCCGGCGTAGTGGTGTAATGTAAATTGGGAACAGGAAGTTCCATCCCCGCAACCTTATCCGCGATATCCTCACCCAGATAGAAGCCCAGGTGGGGCGGCTGGTTGTACCCGCCGTTCTGCCAGCTTACGGACTGCCGGTAAGTCGGATCGTGCATGAGTGTGTAGATAACATGATCGGTGGGTATGTTACTGCTGTAAATACGCAGCGCATTCTCGTCGTTCCTGCGCACCAGCAACTCCTCGCGCCAGTCACCATAGAGATCCAGTGTCAGGCTCGGATTCGCCTTGGAGCCGTTGTTCATACTTGAGCCTTCCAGCCTCCACCAACCCTCTACCCTGGATGCAGCGGGGTCATTCTCATTGTAATAGAACTTGGTTATATGCGGTCTGCCGCTCCAGTGATCCAGAAGCTCCTGCATCAGGTCTCCGTCCCAGTAGAGAGCGCTGTTTACACTTACCGCGTTTGGTATAGGGTTCTCCGCCCATACACTGTCGTTGGTAAAGAAACCATCCCTGATGTATTGTCCGTTCTTGATGTTATAGATGGCTATACCGGAACCCCAGACCTCAAATCCAGGCAGGGGAGTGATGTTAAAGGCGGCACCGCGCCCGGTGTCGCCGGTTCCCTGAGCCCAAACCAGCTCGCCGTTGGAGGCATTCAGAGCTACCGCGCCGTGCCGGGGAGGACCTTCCTGCGGCAGCACGACATAGAACTCATTGGAGTCGGGCTGCATCACACTCACATGAATCGCGTCGCCATGCCCCGCCAGCGGATGACCGTTCTTATCGTCGGATGCCCATAGGATATTGCCGTCTTCATTAATAGCGGTGGCACCTGTCAGGATTTCGTCGTATCCGTCAAAGTCCACGTCCGCTACGGACATGTTGTGGTTTCCGCCATGGGAAGAGCCCTGGTAGTCCGGACTGTCAGGGGAAACCGGTTTATAGTGCCAAATCAGCTTTAATTCTCCGTCCACCCACTGGTACGCTCCCACATCACCGGGTCCGTACTGCCCTCGGACTTCAATGATACTCGGATAGGGAGCCGCACCCTGCACACCGTTTTTCGGCAGGTAGGCAACAGCACCTACGAACCGGTCGCCGCGATTGCCGTAACCGTCACCCCAAAACGGTCCATACAAATCAAACGGAGCAAAGTAGGGCAATGTGCCGTTTTCCTTCGGAGCACCGGTCAGACCATCAAACACGCTGATGAACTCGGGGCTTTGAAGTATCTTACCTGCAGGATAAGCGGGATCGATGCCGTTATATTCCCCGCCGCCGCCTTGCCATAAGGGGCCGGTACCAAAGAAACCATTAATATAAATTGGCCAGTTCGCATTTCTGGGATCATTGTTTACGTCAGCGGCTGTTCCCCGGACCCAGACAGGCTCCGCATAGGGGATGTCAACACTTGTGTATCTGTCTTCTCCGAGATCGGTCCATTGCTTACCGCTGCTGCGGTTATCGTCCACCGTCCGAAGCACCCATACAGGGATATCCGTTGTGTCGTCTATGGTACCGTCTTCTTTCGGGAAGAATATGCGGGTACCAACGCCAGTCTTCATGGCAAGTTCCGCTTTTCCGTCTTCGTCCAAATCATAAAAATGCAGTGCGGGATAATGTGCTCCGGAGCCAATGTTATAACCTCGGTTGATTCGCCAGAGAAGCTCACCTTCAAGGGTATAACAGTCGAAGATTGACTCGGCCATGTATCCGACGTGGGAGGAATCCCGACCGTGTGTAATCCATTGTACCAGAATCTCATACTGTCCGTCGCCGTCCGCATCCGCTGCAGTGCAGTCATTGATGGAGTATTGAACCACACAATCCGGCTCACACCCTATTCCGTTGGCAATACACGGGCGATCCTGCGGTTTTTGCAGGGGAATATCCAGATAAGGGAAGGGTCCGTTATTATTGTCGGGATCATTCCAGGCGGTAACCTCATGACTCATAAGCTCACCGTCCGTCGTTCTGCCCGGCAGGGGAAGCGCTTCTACCTTATACCTGTCACCGGGCTGCCCGTCCGCATCGACATAGTTCAGCGTACCGATGGGAGAATCGTTGACTTTTACACCGTTTCTGTAAACATTGAAGGTCAGACCTGTATTGTATTCGCCGGAAAGCATACGCCAGGTCACAAGTATACCGCTCAGGCCATTTGCATGTTCATCGAGGGGACCGTTCCTATCCGCAACCGGCATCGCAACCACGCCGCGGTCAAGCCATTCCGCAGACCGTTCTACTTGATTGGTCTTGGTGAGGTCGGCCTCAATACGGTATTCTACATAAACCTCCAAAGGCAGATTCTTGTTGTTCACCGCCACGCCGGCCTCTTCGGCCAATGTTCCGGCAAAGGTATACAGACCCGGTTTGTCTGTGCTGAATCTGTATGCTTCCTTTCTCACACCATTGTTATGATACTCCGGCTGCTGCCACGTCACGTCGACATATACGGATTCTCCGCTTTCCAGTTCGCAAAGCACCTTCTCGGGCAGATAGCCTTGCCATTCCTCCCCAACGGGAATCACGCAGTACTGACAGGGCGACAAATAGTTGCCGTCCGGGGTAGGCTGCTTGTCAGGCCACCTGGCCGGATCATGCCATACGGTGATCTTTGTGATGGTGTCATCTGTTTCTTTTTTTCGCAAAGCGAAGATGTTATCCATCAGTGTAGTGGACCAGATATTTCCACCGTCTCTTATATGCAGAATTTCCATCCTGTTGATTTGTTTCTGATCTGCTGTCAGGTTAAATATATGCGTACCAAGGGGTTCCGTAGTGAAAGCCTTCCCACGTTCCCATGCGGTTACAGACACAGTCTGATTTGTAAAATCAAAATCAATCCCGATAGAGCACCAGGTGCTTGTCGTTGTTCCGCTTGGTATAATCATAGTGGGTTCAGTCTGGTTCCAACCGCTCGCTTCCGGCCCCGTATAAGCAGCAACCCCATTCGTTCCGCCTAAGCTGCGTAAGGTCAGAATCTGTGTATCAATATCCCTGAGTCTGATTTCCAACGGAGCATGACCGCCCGGATTCCAGTCAAAGAATATGTAGGAATTGGGTCCCAATTCCCTGTTAAGTACCGGTTCAAGCGCCGCAGTACTGCCTCTGGATCCGGACGCATTATTTACTTGATAGCGAAGATAGAAGTTGAGTACATCCTCGCCATTTACATTCTCTATCGTGCTTCCTTGTTCTAATCCGCCGAATAACCATGTTCCGTCCTCAAATTTAAAGTCCGTACCCAACACATTCCGATATTCCGGAAGGTGCTCTTCAAAATCCGGAACATATGGCTGCGCTGTATACTCTTTCCAAACAATGGTCACTTCACATTCAGCGTAAGCTGCCGGAGTCTCCTCTATACTGCTGATGCCGGTTGCTTTGATCTTAACAACCTTACCGTCGTCCTCTTGATTCGCTGCCAACGCCTGCACCAGACCATTCTCATCAACGGTCACCAGTGTGTCATCACTGGATGTCCAGGTGATGTCAGGGAGGGCATGAGAGGGTTCTACCTCCGCGGTAAGCTGGATTCTGTCGTTATAGCCGGGAATTGAGCCCGGACCAAAGGCAAGCTCCGCGCTGGGCTGTGACAGCACCACCTGCTCCGGGTCCGGGCGCGGTCCGGTATACTCGCCCGTACTTACGGTGTATTTATTAATACCGAGAGCTATGTGGTTTGGATTAAGATCATCCCAGTTGCTCACCCGCCACCCGTTAAGCAGCGTTCTTCCCACTCTTTTTCCGGTAAAACGGAGCGCATCCGTCCGAAAATCGTCCACCTGGAGCCACATCTCCTTGGTCAGGTAGTTAAACGTCACAGCAAGTTCATACCACACATCTGCGCTCACCCCCTGAAAGCCGGGGACAGGTGTCCACGTGGCGGGATCATTGCTTCTGCCCGCTCTGCCGTCATCCACCCAATACTCCAGGTTGATCATGCCGGGAGTTGCTGTGGATACCTGCCTGACGGCGAAGACCGGGGTGATACTCGGCGTCAGACTTTCAAAGAAAATCTCGTACCAGTTCTCACGCGGCATGGCATATCCGGGCATCCAGCCGAATCGGTATTCGGCGATATCTTCGGTGCCGGAGTTGTAGTCGTGGAACGAACTGCGGCCGCCGGAACCCCAGGCGTTAATTGCCAAATAGCCGTTATTTACGTTTCTTCCTGCATTGCCGGTATCAAATCCCGTAGCAGCAAGACTGGAGAAATCCGAGTTAAACATCGCCGTTAAATTGTCATAGAGCGGAACGAGTGTACCTGCCATATATGTGACGGCGACCTGGCACTCCGCATACACACCACTCTTGATGCTGGCGGCCCTGATTGTCGCAGTGCCTTCTCCTACGGCGGATACTCCACCGGTGGGGCTGACCTTGGCGACAGCCGGGTTGCTGGTCGTCCAGGTTATTTCCTGACGAGCCTCCGCGGGCAGTACCGTCGCGTTAAGAGAACCCATCCTGGCAGAAGGCTGTGAACCAGTGCCGCAGCTAAGTGCCAGCTCACTCTCGGACAATACCACGCCTGCCGGGTCAGGTGTCTCATAGTTGCCCGTTCGTACGGTGTACTCACGTACCGCAAATGTATTTTCCACAGTAGTTTGGAAGCAATTGACCATGTCGATAATCGGCCACTCCGGCTTGCGTTTGTCTGCTTTTCCTGCATCCAACGTAACTATGTCGCCGACCTTGATTGTGATTGTGTCTTTCACATAGTCAAATGTAAATACGATCTTGTACCAATCCAGGGCATCTATATTATCACAGTTGGGGATTGTGGAATAAGCGCCGTTATACCTTTGCCATTCCAATCGTACCCTGCCGGGCTCCGCCAGGGGTACGGCCCTGATCCCCAAAAAATTGGACGCCGGAGTCCTGTCTTCAAAGAAAATCCTATGGAAGCCATTAGACGGCTGAGCGTAACCGGGACGGATATGAAAAGTTGTCTCAGCCACATCGCAGCCGGTGTACATCCCCCTTGCATCATGGTACCGGTTCCCCGCAGCAATAGGCTGAATGTAAAAACTGCTGCCGGATACGCAAGTAATGGGGAGATTTCCGGGATTCCATCCATTCGTAAACCCTGTAGCATTCGCATCGGAAAAGCCCGCGGTGAATGCCGGCTCGTTCCATATTATCTGCGGTTCGCTTTCCCCTATGCCATCCCCTTCCTCCGCGAAGGCTGCGGCGGGCATGTATGAAAACAGAAACGTAATAATCAGCAAGGCCGCTATGAGTCTCTTGTATCTGAAGCGCATGTTGTTTTCCTCCTTATTTTATTCGATTTTATTTTTTTCATGTAATTGATTACATAATCCTTAAACTGTGGTAATATTTATAGAACTGATGTTGGTTGCACAAAATCAGCTGTGTAGTGCTCATCTTTAAGAAAATTGCCTATATCCCATTGGGATGATAGGCAATTTTCAATTATTCCAGTAGGTATCTTTACTTACAGTAATTAATAGTATTTACTTATAGACCGCAATTTTTGATATATCTGACGGTACAAAAGGCTTACGTCCTGCCGCTATATCAAACAATTTGGACGCATTTCCATCCTGAAATGCCTGCAAACGTTCTTCCATAATCTCCCTATAGCCTGCATCCAAATACTGTTGTGCATACTTATCATATAAGGCATCAAATTCTTCCGGTTTACACTTTACAAGCTTTGTTGCCGCCTCGATAAAAAGTGAACGCAAATCGCCGGCGTACAGATTAACTGTCTCAATCGGAACAGAGAAGTAAGGATCCGGATAAATCAAACCGTCTACAACATTCTTTTGTACAGATATGTGATATAAATCGATAAGTTCCTGTGTAAAGTCCTGGGGAATATCCTGTGGTACAAGTCCCGCTATCGTATCCTCCATCGTACCAATCTGCTTAACTTCAACTGCGATACACCAGTAATCCTTATTTGAACCAAAGCCAATCTTCTTTTCACCGTTATACTCAACATTCATTATAGGTAATCCCTTATCATTAAGGGTATATGTCTCGCCCTCTACACCGTTCTGCATAAAGAACAATACATCAGGTTGTGCCATCCACTCCATATAAAGCCAGGCAGCCTTAAGCTCATCATCCGTTGCCTTGTCAGAAAATCCAACAAACATACCGGCCGGATTAGCTGCACGACCATGAGGAACCTCTGTCAGCCCTGCTTGATAACGGTCAAAGTAAACCGTAGTATTACCGATAATGCCCAGCTCGGCATCCGGGTTCTTCTCATAGAAAGCGCGTAAATCCGGCATATCCGATGAAAGCCACATACCATATTGATAGGTATTACCGTTGACAAAGTTCGCCGTATCAGCAGAGTTATTACCTGCATCGATCTCAAATTCATTTGAGAAGAAGCCCGCATTATACTCTCTGTTTTCACGTCTTAATGCCTCTCGCATCGGCTCATAGGAAAGAGGCGCTACAGTTACCCCAGAGTGCATAACCCATGCTTCCTCATCACGCGGCCACTCAGCAAAGGCACCCGGCTGATAATTCTCAGAAAACGGTCCCTTAGGAAGAGGGGGAATGCCATTGGTATATCCTAATTCAATAAAGGTTTTCATTGCATTAAAATATTCATCGTAGGTTTTTGGCAGTTCCAGTCCCGCCTTTTTGTACCAATCCTTGCGATAGAATACTACAAAGGTGCCAAAGGTATTCCATTCGGGACGCAGAGCAGGGGCAAAGGTATATCCATCCTTGAGCTTGAATAAATCAAACATTTCCTGACCGCCCGCTTTTTCAAACCAAACAGGGGCAGTGGATTTGAACGCCTCTAAGTCAAATGTTTTAAGAGCACCGTCAAATGACCACTGGCATACCTTATCCCAATCATACTCCATGAAAACGGTAGGCCAATCACCGGAAGCAAGGAGTAAATTATAGGAGCCCATTGTATCAGAACGGGTGATTGGAATAAACTCCACTTCCACGTTCATGTTCACACCAAAATTCTCGTTAATCCACCGGGTATAATAATTATCATTTACAACCGGTACATTAGGATCTGCACGATCAAATACAGGAATCTTAATCTTTACCTTGTTTTCAAAAGGCTCCATTCCGTAGTCAAGCGGGTTAAACCCACTGTAAGACAGATCTTTGTCCTTTTCTTGCTCGTTCTCATCCGGAACAGCCGTAGCGGTGGTAGCCCCAGGATCGCTGTTCTCTGGTGCATTAGCATCTGCATCATTCTTTTTTTCTTGATTAGCACAAGCTGCCAAGGAAATCGTTAATGCTGCAATAAGCACCATGGAAGAAACTCTTTTCCACATCTTTTTCATTGTAAATCCTCCCTTTTTTATTAATTATCTCAAAGAAATAATGGTTATTTCTTTTGAAAACATAAATATAATCTTTCTAACCTTTTACAGCTCCAATCATGACGCCTTTCACAAAATACTTTTGTAAAAACGGATACACGATTAAAATAGGGATTGTAGCGAACATAATCATGGCAGCCTGCAGCGTCTCAGGCGGCAAAACAACTCCGATCTGGGATTCGTTTAATAAGGTTTCTGAAGGCTTTGCACTCAATATCATATTATAAAGAAACAGTTGTATCGGATGTAATTTTCGATCACTTACAAAATACATTGCATCTCCAAATCCATTCCATCTTCCAACCGCTGCAAACAATGCCAAAGTGGCAAAAACAGGTTTACTAAGGGGAATATAAATCTGGGTTAAAATACGGAAATGACTGGCACCGTCTATAATGGCTGATTCCTCCAGGGAATCCGGAATTGAGTTCATAAAGAATGTCCTCATAATTATCATATCAAAGGCACTAAAGCCTCCCGGCAGTATCAATACCCATATGGTATCAATCAAGTTTAAATTCTTGAGTGTCAAAAAGAATGGTATCAATCCGGCACCAAAATACATAGAAATCAAAATATATAAAGTTATCAGCCAACGGCCCGGTAAATAGCGGCGTGACAAAGGATAGGCACATAGTGCAAGCAGTGTCAGACGAAGTGCCGTCTGCAAAAGGGTAATTAATGCGGTAAAGCCTAATTGCCTCATCAGAATAGCACTTTTAAACACTCGCTCGTATGCCGCGAACACAAAACCTTTTGGCCAGAAATAAACCTCTTTCGCCAGTACTGCCGTATCGGATGAAATACTTTTTGCTGCAACATGCAAAAATGGCAATATGCAAGTCAGGCACAGCAGTGTAATAAAAAGCATAATTATGATATCAGCCACGCCAAAACGATCCATGCTCCATGAATTTGTTTTACGGGATTTTATATTTCTATTCATCACATTTTTCAACGTTTTTCCTCCTATATCAAGCCATCTTCACCGAGAGATTTTGAAATCCTGTCAGACAGAAGGACAAGACCAAGTGATACCAGTGAACCAAACAATCCGACAGCAGTTGAACGGGAGAAGCCTCCCCCTCGGATCCCCTTTTCAAATACATAAATCGATAATTGGTATTGAACTTCCCTGACATTAATGTTGCCGAAAGCAGTTAAACGCTCAAAATTTGAGCCGATCAGACCGCCGATATTTAAAATCAGCATCATAACAATCGTTGGCTTGATTCCGGGTAATGTTATATGTCTCAGCCTTTTAAACCGGCCCGCACCATCCACAGCAGCAGCTTCATAAAGCTCACTGTTTATACCGGTTATTGCCGACAGATAAAGAATGGATCCCCACCCAATCCCTTGCCAGACATTGATTAAAATGAAGGTTACAACCCAGTGATATTTCTCGGTAAGGAAGGGAATACCCTGTGCTATTGCTCCGGCTTTCATCAACGCCACGTTAATCATACCGCTATCCGTTTTAAAAAGTGTATATGCCACTGATGCAACAATTACCGAGGAAAGAAAATGCGGCAGATATAATACGGTCTGCGATACCCGTTTAAAGCGCATGACATGCAGCTCATTTAACAGCAAGGCCAGAATAATTGGAGCAGGAAAACCTGCTGCCAGCTGCAAAAGGTTCATCCCTACCGTATTACGAAGCGCACGCCAGAAATCCTGATCAGAAAACACCCTTTCAAAAGTTTTAAATCCCACCCAGGCGCTATCCCATCCTTTGGCCGGTTTATAGTCCATGAATGCCATACGAAGCCCGGAGTATGGTAAATAGTTAAATACAAGTACAAAAGAAAGCGGTACCAAAAGCATCAGATATAACTGCCAATACCTTTTAAAATTAATACCTATCCTTTTTCTTATATTCATCCTTGCTCTTCCATCTTTCATAATCGATCTCCTTAAGTAGATTTTTGTGTCATTTTTATAAGCTTGCTCTAATTATTATAGAAAACCTGATTGTTATTATTGTTTTTTAGCATATGGTTTTTGCTATTATCCACCGCCTTATTTATACTAATCATCCAAATGTTATATGTAAATACATGCTAATTATATTGTAAATGCACAAAGATAGATACTTATATATTGGCTATTTAGCCACACCTACATTACATATATTGCTCTTTTTTCACGGGATATCTATAAAGCAAAAATAGTCCGCTTCAAAAAGGCAGACTATTTCACAACTTATATTATTTTATTGAAGCCTTCACATAAAGGCCGGTCCCTTCCCTGTCTGCTCTCTTTCATAAATTTCGACTTTCCCATAGGCATCAAACAGCTTTTGAAGCTGGCTCTCAGTAATTGGAATGACATAGCCATGACGAGGTGTAAAGTCAAAGGAATACTCATTATCCTGTAATTGGCGATAATGGATAAAATCCTTTGTCTCCGCCAGGGCATAGCGGCCGCCATTAAACGAGGTACCGTCCGCCGCAATAATCCACTGGTCTTTACCGGTTATTTTATAAATATTAGATCCTTCCACAGCCATATCGCTGCCGTCTTCCGTCAACATGGGAAGCCGTTGGAACTCCTTGCCTGTAGATGGATCTATCCCAATAAACACACCACTGATGTGATCGGATACCGCAATTCTCTTCCCATCATAGAACATGATATACCTTTTATTTATGCTGTCATAGATAATATCACCGTCAATCGCACCGCCCTGCCCATCGGTTGGTTCCAGCATAAACTCAGGTTCCGTATAAGTATGATAATCCATCAAATTTTGTGCATAGTGGCGCCACATTACGGTTCCCCGGTTATCTTCCGGATTTTCAATTGCCAGGTAAATCATATATGCATTCTTTTCAGGGCACCAGATTGCTTGAGGTGCCCAGGCCCGCACACAATGAACTGTTGAATAAAAATCATGATAGTTAATCCGGGTACTGTCAAGGATCTTAACCAGATCGGCTGTTTTATATATAACAATCGCATGATTATTGGACCATCCTAATGAGCTTTTCATATCTGTAGCTAAAATATAATAGAACCCGTCTTCTCCCTTGAATAGAAAGGGATCTCGCATGCAGCCGCTTCCTAAGCTTGAAGTCATAACCGGCTTTCCATTATTCAACGCTTTAAAATCAAAACCGTTCCGGCTTACGCCGTAGTGAAGCTGCTCTTCTTCAGGGGTATTACCTGTAAAATAAGCAAATAGATAGGCTGTCTCATCTGCTGCCCCATGAACTGTTCTTGCACTCATATGCCATCTCCCTTTTCCTGCAGAATAGGACTTTGTTTACCTTTTTCCCGTTTATCCCCAATGCGTATAACAACCGTATCATAAGGCTCTAAATCCACCGATTGCTTCCCATATTCTGTATCTACAGAAGTCCTTTGTGCCTGTTCACTATTATTAATAACAACCAAACTCTTACTTTCCGGATAATAAGCACACTCCGTAAATAGATTGTCTGTTATATATTTTGTTTCATTTAACTTATTGCCGGCAAAACAAATCAAGTTAAGAAGCAGCCGTGTATTCTCCATGCTAATTTCAAAGGACGGTAAGTAAATGCCCTTGCCTTTACCAAAGCAATTAGAGGTTACCGTTAACATTCCCTCTGCCGCACTTAGAACTTCAGCTGATCCATCGGTAAGATATATTCTGTCCCTGGGCTTTATTGCAGCCCCTTCCGGCACTAAACCATAGGGATCCTTCACCCTATATTTCCATCTTCCATGACTAACCCTGGCACCGGTATCTTCGTCAATTCCCAGAACATGTGACATCCGAAAGAAGGTATCATAACCTTCTACGGCAGACGGTTGATTGATGCCGATGAAAGCACCGCCTTTATATACCCATTCGGTGAGCAGATCGATGCACCTGCAGTTACCCCAATGTTTTCCGCCGCTCCATGCTGAGCCTGCATAACCTGCGTTAATTACCACATCAACATCCTTTAACCCACCCTGCAGGATATCTTCAAAGCTAATAAAGCTAACTTCCACCGGCAGCCCCGATAAAGCCTCAATAATATGAATCAAATCATGCATATCGGTCTCGTGGAAATGGCCCGACAAGGTCCAAGATCTCAACTTGCCGTAGCTGTGCAGAACTGCCGCTTTTGTCCTTATCTGATAAGGCTTTCCCCTATGATGCAGTTCCTTAATTAATCTGAATTCATCTGCAATCTTTTCAATATAATCACAGAAGTCCGGATAAGGTTCCGCCAGGTGTAAATATCCACCCAGGCCAATTCGATCAACAGGCTCACGCAGCAGAGCACGCCTTATATTGATCCAGTATTTTTTCGCATCTAAGGTGGGATTTCCGCCTTCCATGAAGGTTGGCAGGCCTCCCAGCCCAACGGGAAATAAATATGGATGCAGTCTAAGTTCGTGGGTTTCAACTTCCACGCCGGAACATAGCCTGGCCTCAAAGCCGGAGAAAACACATTTTATCAGGCCATCAAAGCCAAATTCATGAAATCTTCCATTGTAAGGCTCCATGCCAACCCAGCTGTCATCATAAAAGACATAGGCCAATTTGCCATGGCGATGTACAATGCCAATTAATTTCTTTCCGAACTCTATTACAAAATTATTGATAAACTCCATCCAATCTAGCTTACGCTGTTCACAGGGAATATGGCTTACACGATATTTTCCTCCATTCACAAAATCCTCAGCAGTCATGGAATAGCCATATTTCTTGGCAAAAAGATCGAGCGCTTTTGAACTAACAGTAAAATCATAGGAACCCCAATCGGTAAAAAGATGCCGGTTTCTTTCCTTACTGCCCCAAATCCAAGCAAAATTATAAAATAGGGAAGTAAATCGAACCACGGTTGTTTCCTTATGGTTGATGCACCAGTTATCCATCCAATCCAGTAAGTACTTTTGCGTTTCTTCATAGATCGGATCTATCTGCATTAAATGCTCTTTATCCCAATTATTCGTAGTATGATTGTACATGGATATCTCTTCCCATATACGGTATGCCATGAAACTTACTGTGTACTTATGCCAGGGTTTAATTCCGGTAATTACTACATTTCCCGCCTCCCTATCATAGTGCCAATTTCCGCTGCTGACCTCTTCCCCGGCAGTTCGGTCATAGACCTGCCAATATTTAATTGACTCTTTTGAATCATTTACTCTAAATTGACCGGCAAAAAAATCTTCCATTAAGTATATGTATAAATAATCCTTCACGGCTATCATGGGATTAGTAATCAGGAAGCACTGCTGTAATTTATTAAGATTTTCTTTGGCCCACTCGTTATGATCTCTAATAATGCAAATTGTAGAATAAATACCGTACCCCGCGCTTATGATTTCATCTGATAATTGTGTGCCATCACTGTCACGAATGACATCTGCCCCCCATTTTTCAGCTAATTCCAAAGTTAATTTCTCATAGCCTGCTTCTCCTGGTAAGGTAAAGCTCCCTTTCAATCCATTCGTCATACTGCAGTCCTCCTACTTGAGCAGATCAGATAGAAAGGCAAGCGCTAAGCCTTGGCCCCACCCCTGCATCCATTCCCTGGGAATACCGCAATAGCCTTCCCTGTCTTTCATGACAGCGGTACCGCCGGATACGTTTAGCACACGTCCATCCTCACTTATATTATGTAAGATACCTTCCAGGGATTTTTGAACATACTTTATATGAAGCGGATTTCCGTTGTTGATCATCGCTGCTGCGATACCGCAAGATGCAGATACCTCTTCATAGGCCATCTCATCGTCTAATATGGTTCTCCATAAACCATTCTCCGTTTGAAATAGCTTCAGCGCTGCTAATTGATCTCTAAGAGAAGATTCAATATCCATACATTGGGGATATAAAAACCAATTTGTTAAAAACACTTTAACCTGTGACATAGTATAAGCTGCCCAGGCATTTGCTCTTCCCCAGTGGAATCCTGACATGTGGTCACCGCGAGTATTATCATAGCCGTGGTACCATAGACTTGTATTAGGGTTCTGCAAATATTTAATATGCCAGTAATATTGATGTAACGCATCCTTAATTAACTCTTGATCCTGTAATTTGACCCCTATTCTAAGCAGGAAAAAAGCCGCCATAAACAGGGTATCTGCCCATGCCTGTTCTTTAAAACCCAAATGCTCCAAGACACCGTCAGCAAATCTGCTGGCTCTGTTCCTGATGAAATCAACTTTACTCATTATGATTTTCCAATATTTTTCTTCCCCCGTTTCTTCATATAGCGTGATAAGCATATGTCCCATGGCACAGGTATTGATAGACCATCCCAGCTCGCCCAGCTCAAGATATTCGTCTGTCCATTTTATCAGCATATCTAAATATTCTTTATTATCTGTAATTTTATAGGCACGGGATACTCCATAATAGGCTACACCGCATGGCCAATCCCATGTTAAATCCATAGTCATTGTCTTTCTGACTACTTTGTCAATTACGTTAATAATCTCTTCCCTGTTATAATTAAGTTCCATCCTAATTTCTCCTCTCTGTTAAACCTGCGGCTTAAGATTTCCGCAGCTTACTTTCAAGCGTAAACCATATGCACTAAAGTTGATACTGATTTATTGGTCGATTCCTTATCTCCCCTTTACAAATATTGCTCTATTTACATATCCGGCAGATTATAAAAATTATAAAAGCTGCTGAAATGATACAGCAGCTTTTATACACCCCTATTGTCTTTCTATATTTTCCATGCCCAACTTCCTCTTACAGATATTTTGCCGTCACACTGTTACCGGTCTCTATCATTTCCTTGGGCGTTCCTTCAAAAATAATGGATCCTCCCTTGTCACCGCCTTCCGGACCGAGGTCGATGATCCAGTCACTGTTTCTGATCATCTGCTGATTGTGTTCCACTACCACAATCGTATTGCCCGCATCCACCATCCGGTCCAGCAATACGAGAAAATGCTCTATATCCCTTGGATGCAGTCCCGTTGTAGGTTCATCCATCAAGTAAAGGGTTCTTTTGCCCGCACTGCTGCCGGTCAGCTCCTTCGCCAGCTTCAACCTCTGCCCTTCTCCGCCGGATAGGGTGGTAAGCGTTTGTCCCAGCTCCAGATAGCCAAGTCCGACATCCTGAAGAAGCTTCAGGATCCTGATGATTTTGGGCCGGTCCGCAAAGAAAGGAAGGGCTTCCTCCACGGAAAGATTTAGCACATCCTTTATGGAATGTCCTTTGTATTTTGCCGCCAGCACTGTGTCATTGAAGCGGTTCCCGTTGCAGACCGGACAGACAACCTGGGTGTTGGCAAAGAACAGCATATTATTATCCACATATCCCAGCCCTTCGCAATTTTCACATCTTCCGCCGGGTGTATTAAAGGAAAAATGCTTTGCTGTCAGCCCCGCCTCCCTTGCCGCCTCGGTTTTTGCAAACACAGCCCTGATTTCCGAATAAACCTCTGAATAAGTTGCCACATTAGAACGCTTCATCCTTGTGATAGCTGATTGTTGGATCTCTACCACCTTATCAAACTGCTCCAGGCCCGATACTTGGTTAGATTGCTTACGATGTTCGTTTTTAGCAAGCACCTCAAAAATCAAAGTGGATTTCCCGGAGCCCGACGGTCCTGTTACAGCTGTGAAGCATCCTGCGGGGATCTCAACCATGATATTTTGAAGATTAAACTTCACCGCATTCCTGATCTGAACTGCGCCTGTGGCTTTTCTGAAGATCGACTTACCAGGGTGAGGCTGGCACAGGTATTCCCCCGTAACGGAAGCTTTCTGGCTCTTGATTTCTTCCAAAGTCCCTGCCGCAACCACCTCGCCGCCATATTTCCCGGAACCGGGACCGATATCCACGATATGATCCGCCGCGGCCATAATATCCACATCATGCTCAATGACCAGCACCGTATTGTCTAAATCACGTAATTTTCGGAGTATGGCGATCAGCCCTTCGGTATCCTTAGGATGAAGTCCGATTGTCGGCTCGTCCAGAATGTAAATGACCCCTGTCAAATCAGAGTCCAGGATTGCCGCAAGCCTGAGCCTTTGCAGCTCCCCGCCTGACAGGGTGATAATCTGGCGGTCAACGGTGAGATAGCCAAGCCCCACATTGACCACCCGTGTCAGCTTTGTTTTTATGTCAAGAAGATAAGCTCTTACCAGCTCCATATTCTGTTCCGTCAGCGAAGCAGACAGTTCATTGATCCACTGGCACAGCTTTTCCAATGAATAGCTTGATAACTGCGGCAGACGTGTCCCCTGGACTGTAATATTCCTGCTTAATTCGGAAAGCCTTTCTCCCTTGCAGTCAGGGCATTCCACAATGTCAAAATATTCTTCCAGCTGCTTTGAATTTCCCTCTTTATCGGATAAACGCCTCCACAATATGGGCAGCACACCTTCAAACCTTCCCGCTGTGACGGTTTTGGGCGGCTTGCGGTCTGGCAGCTTCCTTTTCACCAAATTACTTTCTATCCCATCATACAGGATGGCTTTCTGCACATCACTGAACTGCTGTACAGGAATCTCTTTCGGGATGGGAAGCCCATAATGCTTAAATGCGGCATACAGGATCGAAGTCTGATAGCTGCCGTATGCTTTCTCCCAACAGCGCACTGCTCCGGCTTCCAGGGGCAGGCTTTCATCGACCGTCTTTTCCCTTATGACGGAATGGACCCTTCCCAGCCCCTGGCAGGTCGGACAGGCTCCCTCCCTTGTGTTAAAGGAAAAATGTGTGCGTGTGACCTTGTTCATCCGCTTGCCGCATTGGCAGCAATACATATAAACAAAGAATTCATCGTTAATCTTCTCAGTTTCCTCCCTGCAATCCGCGGCAGAGATGATTTCCCCGCAAAACGGGCATGTCCGCACCCCCAGCTTCTCATAAACCATTCGCAGATCGGTATAGATATCTGTCATTGTTCCTACCGTTGACCTGGGATTGGTGTATGCCGCTTTCTGGGTTATGGCAATGGCCGGAGAGGCCCCTCGTATCCGCTCCACCTTGGGCTTGTGAATGCCCTCCAGGGTAATGGCCTCCAGATATTGCCTCTGACACTCATTGAACAGCACATCCATGAGCAGAGTCGATTTCCCGGAACCCGACAGGCCGGTGAAGACCACCAGCTTATTTCGGGGGATTTCTAATGAAATATTCTTCAGGTTGCCTTCCGCGGCACCGCTGATCATAATATTGAGCATATAAGCCTCCTGCTTCTTTGCAAAATTTCTTCTTTGCACAATCTCATCATTTATAATACGGCAATCAGAGTGATTTATTTTCTTCTATTTATATTATATAACATTAATGCAATAATGGAGGATTTTGTGCGCAAAATACAGTTTCTATTGCATATACCTTATATCACTATTATAATGTTAAAAACGGAGGATTTGTTATGATGATGCGGCCTATTGATATCGCAAGAAAATTAAAGATTAGTACAGCAACGCTCAGACACTATGAAGAATTCGGAATCATTCCTCCGGTTATGCGTTCGCCCAACGGATACCGAATCTATACCGATGAGCATATGGCTTACTTTATTTGTATCAGGGAAATGATTCATGGATTTACTTTATCAGAGATTGCGAAAATGCTGAAGTTAGTGCTGGAGAATAAACATGATGAAGCTCTCTGGATTGCAAATAAGGCGCAGGCTGTACTTCAAAATGATAAATTTGTATGCGAACAGATTAAGTTACGCTTTTTACAAAAGAAAAAGGATACTGTGACAAAAGAGTTTACCATTGATACGGTAAGCAAGATTACGGGCATTATCCCTTCCACTATTCGATACTGGGATAAAATCGGACTGATATCTGCAAGCCGCTGTGCAGACAATAACTATAGAACCTTTACCCAGACACATATTGATGAAATCTTAATGATACAGGCCCTCAAACTCGCTATGCGCGCAAGAGGGGAGAAATACGCCGTTGAGCAAATCCGCAGCGAAATGTGCGGATTGAGCCCTGCTGATACAGGGAAAATTTCCATCATTATCACCAGCATCGAAAGACATTTGGCCGAACTCAACCGGGTACAAATTCAAGGCGTATATGCGTTATACCGCCTCTGTACGCAAATTGAGGAAAATCGATATGATGCCTGAGAGGTTCATTTATTATTTTGTATCAAATAATAGCTTTCAGATTCTCGATTATCCCTATATCAGCCGGAAGCCAGTCAACCGTATCCAACTCTTCCCTTTTCAGCCAGCGTCCTGCCGAATGATCGATCAATTTAATGGTTCCTTCTGTCACATGACAAAAATAACAATGCATAGTTAAGTGAAAATTCGGATAGGTATATTCTACCGTCTGCAAATACTCATCTATTTCTATGACCACATCCAGTTCCTCCGATATCTCCCTGTGCAGGGCGGCCTCCCTGGTCTCCCCTTCTTCCATCTTACCGCCGGGAAATTCCCAGCTGCCGGCAAACTCTCCGTACCCTCTTTGTGTTGCCAGGATTTTATCCCCGTCTTTAATGATAGCCGCCACTACTTCAATATTTTTCATCTCTATCTCTCCATCTCTCTATTTTGTAATGTACTCATAAAGATCTTCCCGTACCGGTGTTTCAAGAAGCCATTCAATTTCAACTGCGGATTTATCCGTATTTGCCATCATAAATTCATTTACCCGTCCGGTAGCATTCATGCGCCCTAAGTAATAGAATTCCTTAGATATCTTATCATCCTTGTTTTTCCGGACAAACAATTCTACTTTTATGCCCAGCTCCCTCGCATTTAAGAACCTCTGTACATCCTCCGACTGAGCAGTTCTGCTCTGCTTTGATATTGCAATCAGATGATTGGGTGTGATAAAACGGTCCTCGTATTTGATGGTATCCTGAATATCAACGGCTTTATCATAATTGATGAATACCGGAAGTGTTTTGGTTTTCGCATCAAATTTATAACCGCCGATATTTAACGGGACTTCATTGGTTTCCCAATCCAATAAACGGCATACATCCTCGTAGGTATATTTCTGATATAATTCCAGATTGGTATCCTGATATCGATTTCCATAATCCCGCTGGTTTCGAAAAATTCCAAATGCAATCAATTCTTTTAGAAGCTCCGCAAACTCCGGGTTATCCAGCATTTTTTCAAAGGCTTGATTAATCTTATAATCATCACCGTCCGGCTCAAGAAATACACATTCCCCATAGGTCTTCCTTCCAGAACCGGAGGAAAATTCATTTGTCATGACGTTGACAACATTTTTTACCGTTTTTTCTTCCATCCGGATCTGATAATCCCGGGACAGTGTTTGCTTCAGTATTCCTATTAATCCGGTGCGGTAAGCCAGCATACGGTTCAACAATTCAAGCTCATGAATGCGTTTTCCAGCTGCAAGCTTTTTCGATATAAACTCAATACATTTCTCTTCCTGCGCACTTAATCTGATCTTATAATCCTTTTCATATCTGACAAGAAATTTATAGTATGAGCCCAGTGAATGATTATCAAAAATACGCAGGACATCCATCTCCCCATAATCATCGAATTCTTTCAAGCTCGGAATATGGCCCAGCTTATTTTTAAGATTTGTATAATTCTCTTTAATCAGCCTGATATCACCAAAGTTTGCCGTATCAATGGAACTAAAGATTCGCTTTTTGGATATCTCGTCAAAATGTATGGTAGAGGATCCGGGAATAATTCTTTCTCCCTCCAGCAAATACCTTCTGATATTATCCTTGTTATAGGTTCTGTCACCTGACAACGCAATCGGGATCATAAAGTTATTGTTATAATTACCGATAAAGTCTAAAATAACAACATACTCTTTATTCTCCGCTTTACGCAGACCGCGCCCCAGCTGCTGAATGAATACGGTTGGACTTTCCGTCGGCCTTAGCATGATGACCTGGTTAATTTCCGGGATATCAACACCTTCATTAAAGATATCAACAGTAAAAATGTAATCCAAAAAATCCTCTCGATTATCCTCTGTTAAACGTTCAATATATTCCTCCCGGCGTTCCTGTGAATCATCACCGCACAGGAATTCGGTATGATAACCGCGGGCATTGAAGCTGTCGGACAACTCCCTCGCTTCATCTCTTCTGCTGCAAAAAATCAAACCCTTTACCCGGTCCCCGCTATAACCGTAATATTCCGCTTTCTCAATTACATAATCCACACGGGCATCGCATACCAGCCTTGCAAAATTTCTCACGCCTGTATTATCATCAAACACTTCGCCGTCGATCTCCAAATCAGTGATACCAAAATAGTGAAACGGGCATAGCAGATTTTCTTCTAATGCCTGCTGCAATCTGATCTCATATGCAATTTTATGGTTAAATAATCCGTAAATATCAAAGCCGTCGGTCCGGTCCGGGCTTGCGGTCATCCCCAGCCAAAAACCCGGTGTAAAATACTCCATGATCTTCTGATAGCTTTCCGATCCAGCCCTATGTACTTCATCAATTATAATTATTTCAAATTCGTCCCTTGCAAACCGTTCTCTTATCTCCGGCTTTGCCATCATCTGCATAGTGGAAAACAGGTAATCCGCTTCAAAGTCTCTTGAGGTTCCTGATATAAGCCCCATCTTCTTTGTATTCCCGAATACATTCTTATAGCTCTTAATGGCTTGCTTTGCAATTTGCTCTCTATGTACAATAAATAATGCTCTGCGGGGATTTTCCTCCCGCAAGGCAAATGCGGAAGCATAGGTCTTCCCCGTACCCGTGGCTGAGACCAATAACGCCTTTTCTTCACCTGCGCTTCTGAGAGCCCGCAGATTAGATACAAAATCCACCTGCATCTTATTGGGCTGTAGCTTGTATTGCAGGATGGAAGGAACCTCCGCTTGCTTCGCCACCAATTTCTGTTTTTTAATCAGCTCATATTGAACCGTATACTGTTCAATAAAATCCGCATAGGCTTTTGCTGATTTTGAATTCCAGAAAACATGGAACTCTTCAATAATATGACTGGCAAACTCACCCTGTCCCGTGGAGATTATCTTTGTGTTCCATTCCTTATTCCTCGTCAATGCTCCCAATGTAATATTGGAGCTTCCAATTATAATCTTATAAATTTCATCTTTTTTAAAGAGGTAGCCTTTTGTATGAAAGCCTTCTCCTTCTTCTCCTGTGCAATACATCTTTAACTCTATATTTTTGAATTCCTCTAACTTTCGTAATGCCTTGGGTTCGCTGAAGCTTAAGTAATCCGTTGTTATAATCCGGCCCGGTATTCCCTTTATCTCTAGTTCTTTCAGGGTTTGCAGCAGCGGGGTTAAACCGCTCATGGTAATGAAAGCAACACTGATATGAAACTGATCGCAGCTCAAAAGCTCATCCTCAATGGAGGACAATACTTTTCTGCCTTCTTTGTAATTGTTAGAAACGAACAGCGGTTTATATGCCAGATTCGATGTAATGCTCTGATCAATAAAGGCTGTTTCGAAACCCTTCATCATTTGCTCTATCTTATAAGTCTGCATAATGCACTCCTGCACTTTTATTATGGTACTTATAAATGTCCTTGAATTTCTCGCTTTCTACCATTTTACATCTTTATTTGACAATAGACAAGCCTAATAAAGGGATGAAACATACAAGCCCCTTGATATCCGAACTCTGTAAATCTGCCGGATATCAAGGGGCCAATTTTTTATCAACATTAATCCATGCCCATTATTACCGTTTGGCATGGGCATTCCATCACAGGAACGGTGCCAAATCCCTGATTGTTGCAAAACCTCCCTGTTTCACCAATATATCCGCTAACTTATGCAAGGTATCACGCCCCAGGAAGGGGTACAGCCCCTTGCATTCAGAGATATTCCCCTGTTCCATCGCTTTTGTAACCAACCTGTCCAGGGTTTCCTCCTTCAGGAAGGGCGCCAGCCCCGTAAGCTGCTGCAGGCTTCCCGTATCCTGTACCCTTCTCACCAGCTTGTCTAAGGCTTCCTCACTTAAGAAAGGAGCCAGCCCGCATAAAGGGCCGATACCCTCCACAACATCAACCCTGTCCACAAAACGTTCCAGATACTCCGCTCCTACAAAGGGCGCAACACTGATCAAATCCCTGAGTGTGAGATGTTCCTCGTTCTCCTCAAGAATACAATCCATCAACCGCTCTGTCTGCGTGGGTCTTAATACCGGTGCAACTTCACCTATGGTCTGTATTGATACCTTATTCTCCTGAACATATCTCTCCGCATCGCCTTCTACTACATGTTTAATCAGATTTTTTCCTTCCTCATCCGATAGCAGCTCGTCAATGCTGCACCCCAATATCACCGTCAGCTCCGGGAGCTTGGAAATATCCGGCATGGAATTGCCCCTCTCCCAGTTGCTCACCGCCTGGTAGCTAACACCCATAGCATCTGCCAGCTCCATCTGGGTCATGTTTTTTGCTTTCCGAAGACTTGCTATCTTCTTACCTATTGTTATTGTACTGAATGTCATTGGCTTCTTTCCCTCTTTTCTATGATTATTCGAAAAGGCTGCGCAGCTCCCTTCACTGGTATCCTACCAGTTTCGGGCCAATATTGTAAGCAAGCAGTAGTTGAATTACTTTTTTATAATTTCAACTACTGCTTGAATTTTAATCCAGCTTCTTATAGATCGGATTTTTAAGGCACATAAAGCTTGTCACAAACCCGACAACACCGACAATAAAGAATATGACGGCAACTCCCGCCCCCTTGCCCGTCCCAAACACAAGGGACAGTATTTGCTGCAGCGGTGACGAGGTGTTCATAAACGGTTCGAAAACATAATCCGCCAGTACCCCGCCCAGGAACAATCCCACAGGAATGGTGCTGTACTGGATCGTATCTCTTGCCGAAAAGACACGCCCCTGCATCTCAATGGGAACATTAGTGCGCATGATTGCGGACAGGTTCGCGTTCAAAAATGCCATCGGTACATTGGAGGCAAATGCCGCAGCGATCCACAATGGTAAAGCACGGGTCAGGCTTTGCCCCACATCTCCTAAGAGAAAGGAAATACCGCAGGCAAAAAATATAACCTTCACACGGCTTTTGGCAGGCTTCATCAAGGTGACAAAAATGCTCCCAAAGAGTGTGCCGATTCCCACAGCCGCTTCTACCATGCCCAGCGCAACCTGATTATTCCCGGTTCTGCTAAGGATTAAAGCAGGCATCATGCCATATCCGCCCATTTTTGCAATAAAGTTAACAAAGGCAAAAAACAAAATGATGCGCAGCAGCGCCGCGTGTTCCCTCAAAAAGTTTATCCCGGACATGCAGCTTTTCACAAAGCTTTCCTTGCGCTCTTCCTTCTCATGCTCCGTATTCTGCTCAAGATCCGGAAGCTTGATAAAAAACAATAAAGTTAAAAATGCAACCAAAAAGCTGGCAAGGTCAAGTATCAAAACTACCCTCAGCCCCCCAAAGGCCAGCAAAGCGCTGCCAAGAGCCGGAGCCAGTATTGTTACAATAGAGCCTGACAAAGCCTGCAACCCGCTGACTCTGACATACTGCTCTTTTGGCACCAGCAGACTGGTCGCCACATAGGATGCCGGATTTTGAAATGCATTCATAAAGCTCAGCAGGAAATTAATGATGTACAAATGCCATATTTCCAGGGCGGAGGAGGTATACAGCAGCAAAACTGCCACCGTTCCCAGGGCCGCCATGAGATCGGCAATCAGCATAATCCTCTTTTTGTCCCATCGGTCGGCAATGGTTCCGGCGATAAAACAAAATAGGATGGAGGGTAAAAACGAGCAGACCGAAAGCAGCGTTATGCTGGATGCAGTCCCCTTCTGTCCATAGACCCAGACAATCAGTGCATAGTTGGTCATAGCCGTACCCAGGGTGGATACGGATTGAGAACTCCACAGGATCAGAAAATCCCGGAGTCCTGAAAACATATTATTCTTTTTCATGGCTTTGCTCCTTCATTATTTAGACTGAATGAAAATGCAAAGCCTAATTTGGACGATAAAGTTAAGCTACCGCTCCACGCAATCTCCGTCCACGATCAGACTTTGCATGGAGCATCAGCAATGGTAAGAATCATATTACACCTCCGAAATAATTTTTATAAGTACGGCTGTAAGGCCTCCGTTAAATTTGCATAGCTTCTTCAACCGTTTCTCCTTGGGATGCCACGTGCCTCATACAAGTTCATTATAACATTTAATACAAATTACATAAAGGATATAAATTAAGGAGTTCACAACTTTATCCGATGTCAAAATTCAGCCGCCCATCTTTCTCGTTCACATATGGCTGCCGATCTTTGATGTAAGTATATTGGGGTAAACGGCATAAGCAATTACGAAGAATGCAGCATAATACAGGATGACGTATTTTATCGCTTTCGCTGTTCATTACATAGCTCTTGCTCAATTGGACGCAAAACTCATCTTTATATTTCAATATCTCAGGCTCGGCGATTTCATACGGCAGCTCGGACAAGCACAGCCAAAAATACCAAACTGTATTACTATGACGGCGTGTTTCCCCATTATATCTGTTGAAAAAGGCAACAAGCTTTTTTATCCATACTGTGTCATCAGAAACTCCAGCAAGAAACCGCAGGACAATCAGAGCAGAATGAAAGCACTCTCCATGGTGGCAATTCTGATATCCGAAACAGGTAGTTTTCAATCGTGCAAGGGTCTTTTCAGCCATATCCTGTACCATCGGATGATCCGCTGCAAACAGATATAATAGTCTGATGATTTCTAATTCATAGGAATTTGCCGATAATATATGGGTTTTCGGAGACATGGGAAGCACCGTTTGCAGTTTCTTGCCCCCATTATACGGCGGTATATAGAATAACGGATACATTTTACGCTCATCCCTTGACTGTCCCAATGCATACAAGTATTCCGGTGCTGCCACACCCTTTTTAAAGCTCTGTACCGTACTCTCATCGCTCCGTGCGGCAAGAAGCTGACGGATGATGTTGGCCTTCTGCGGGCTTGTCAGCTCCCCGCCTTTGATGAGGTAATGATTGGTTTTTATCATTAATTCGTATGCCGTCATAAGGATTCGATCTCCTTTGTACTCATCTCTTCCATTCCACCAGATCAGCCATATTATTTCTAGGTCTGGCATTGGGCTTTTCCTCCGGGATTCCAAAAGAGACTGCTGCGACAATTTGCTCCCCAGTATGAAGCCATTTTGCTATTTCCTCATATGCAAAATAGATGTCACATATCCACAATGACCCATATCCCAGATCAACACCTGCCAGAAGCATATTTTGAATACATGCGCCTACGGATTGGAGATTAGCCGCCTCATAAAAACGAGTTTCCCAATCTTGGGGAAAATGATCCATCCTATTTAATGGGTTAATAACAAAAATCGTTACCGGAGCCTGCTCCATAATTGAAAGAGTGTGCCTGGCACCTGAGATATAGTTTATGCTTTGGGGCAGTACGGGGTCTTCCTCCTGCCTCTTGAGGCCATTCTGCATCGCCTTCAGCATGTCATCCTTTGCATTTCCTTCCACCACCACAAATCTCCACGGCTGCCTGTTCTTCGCTGACGGCGCCCGCATTCCGGCGTCAATGATTGTTTCAATAGCTTTATGCGGAATCATTGCAGTATTATACTTTCTTATGCTGCGTCTATCATTGATTGCAGTAATAGTTTCCATATTCAAATCCTTTCAATCATTGCAAAAGATGATTTATGTAAGTTTTTATTCGAGTATATCACGCAAAAGAAAAGAAGTCCATCACCTTATATCAATCGACTTCTTCTGACTTTTTCTCTTATTCCTATCGTTGCTGCGGATGATGCTATATTACATCATTTCCACTGTAATACAGTGTTCTTTCCCATCACCAAATAACTTTATATTGTTACCGTCCAACAGCTTACCATCTACAGTCATACTGGCAATTGCGAAAAGTGAAATTAAAAAAGCTGCCAATATCCTAGATCAATTTGTCCAAGCAGCAAAATTTTTACCTCGCTGTACCTTTCCATGTTTGTTTCAACATAGCCACGGCAGGCGCTGTTGTCCCAAATCTCGGCAAGTATTTTATCAAGTTGTGTTTTTATTCGATTCATTTTTCTATATAGAATAGGTAAGTGCAACGCCGGAAAGTTTCGGATTGTCATAAAAGGAAAAAATCGGCGCGGTTATCTATTGTATTTAGAGCGTATATTTCATAAATGAAATGTCAATGTCGAATAATGTGGATTTATAGTAACATATAAGAGTTTTTCTCATACATTTAAAGTAGGATTATAAAATCCCAGTTAATTTAGAAAGGAGTTTTTACATGAATAATAGAGATGCATCAAAAAGCAAATTCATAACTGATAGCCAAGACAACATGATTGTTAGTGCTGCAAATCTATATAGGCCATGGGATCCCATAAGGCCAAATTGCTGCAATCCGGATCCGTGCAGGCCGCAATGCAGACCACCGTGCCCTCCTCGGTGTCCTGGACCAACAGGACCAACAGGAGCCACAGGAGCACAAGGACCTACCGGGGCTACCGGGATTACTGGAGCCACAGGACCTACCGGAGCTACCGGGGTTACTGGAGTGACCGGACCTACCGGGGCTACCGGAGCGGATGGAGCCACAGGACCTACTGGACCTACCGGGGCTACTGGGGCGGATGGAGCCACAGGACCTACCGGGACAACCGGGGCTACTGGAGCCACAGGACCTACCGGGGCTACCGGGATTACTGGAGCCACAGGACCTACCGGGGCTACCGGGGTTACTGGAGCCACAGGACCTACCGGAGCTACCGGGGTTACTGGAGCCACAGGACCTACCGGAGCTACCGGGGTTACTGGAGCCACAGGACCTACCGGAGCTACCGGGGTTACTGGAGTGACCGGACCTACCGGGGCTACCGGAGCGGATGGAGCCACAGGACCTACTGGACCTACCGGGGCTACTGGGGCGGATGGAGCCACAGGACCTACCGGGA
>NZ_JBNPXH010000011.1:18032-112111 GCF_050433395.1 Anaerotaenia torta | reverse complement strand
TATGGAGCCACAGGACCTACCGGAGCTACCGGGGTTACTGGAGCGACCGGACCTACCGGAGCGGATGGAGCCACAGGACCTACTGGACCTACCGGGGCTACCGGAGCGGATGGAGCCACAGGACCTACCGGGGCTACCGGGGTTACTGGCGCCACAGGACCTACCGGACCTACTGGAGCGACCGGGGCTACTGGTCCGGCAGGCGACGGAGCAATTATTCCGTTTGCGTCCGGTACGCCTGTTGCCTTGACCACCGTAATTGGTGGATTGCTTAACACCTCCAGCGCAATTGGATTTGGGAGTAACCTTCCCGGCATATCCGCTGTCAGCGGAACCATCAGCCTTCTGGGACTGACGAACTTTGCATTCTCCGCGCCCAGGGATGGGGTTATCACCTCCTTGGCCGCTTATTTAAGCATCAGCGCCGGGCTCAGCCTGATTGGCTCGACTGTAACGGTATCCGCCCAGTTGTTCCAATCCACCACACCTGACGACACCTTTGTTGCGGTGCCAGGCGCACTTGTCACGCTGGCGCCTCCCCTTTCGGGATTAATTACTATCGGTGATATCAGCAGCGGTATCACCACCGGGCTGAGCATTCCCATCACCGCAGGAACCAGATTGCTTTTGGTATTCTCGGCAGAGGTCACGGCTGGTCTCGATCTGGCAGCCGCCATCGCGGGCTTTGCCAGCGCCGGTCTTGGCATTTCCTAAGAGAATCATAAAGTGACCCTTACAATCGTGTATTTTTAAAATGCAGCATTGTTTTGAATAAATCTCAGCAGTTATCGCGGTTGTGTTAGAGGTACTGCTGTTATCCTCCAGGGTGTTACAAAATGGTGCTCCGATTGCGGCTTCAATCGTTACTCCTGTGGTATTTGTAAACAATCTGTCATCAGCTTTTATCGTTCCTCTAACCGCGGGCGATACGTTGACCATGGAGGTGTTCGGACTACTCGGAGCAGCCACTCTTCTTAGCGGTGCCAGCACGTTTATGACGGCTGTGCGGGTAATATAAGATTAATAACGAAAACCCCCTTTTTCCGTATTTCAGGAGAAAGGGGGTTTTCAGGAACCAACTCTTAATGAGAGCATAATGCTTGCACTATACGGATTTATTTACTTCACCGTTTTATTGATAAAATCAATTTCATACTGCGATTCACCGTATTTTCTTTCATTGTCAATAATAGTACCTTCTGTAAGGGTGATACGCAGAACGATTGAGTTCGGATTGTCTTCGTCGCCAACTTCATCGAACCAGTCAAAGATTTTTTTGAATTTCCCTCTGATTTCCGCATTCTTCTCGTCCTTGACCCAACCGAGATTTTCAGCCGTACCCTGGAGAGCATACCAACCTAACCCACCGACAGAAACCTCGTTGTTCTTCTCAATTTGCAGCATTTTATTTTTTTTGGCGTCCGTAGAAACATAAAATACACCGTCTTCATAATAAGCGCAAACCATGCGGACAGCAGGGCGGGGTTTGCCGGCAGCGTTCGGGGTTAGTGATATTGTCCCAAGGGCAATAATTTCTTCTTTCCCATTTCCGCAGCGTTCCTCCATAAGTTTCATCGCGTTTTCGTATTTACTCATTTTAGTTCTCCTTTAAAATATATTTAATTTATGCTGTAACTATAGTCAAACCACTTGAAACGCAGCTCAAGATTTACAATTCCGGCTTCAGCCACAAAGCGGGACGGACGCCGCCTGTACATTTGCCGTCGCTGAGGTTGCCTTTTAATACATTGTTGCCTTGAATACCGATATTACCGTCAGTCCCGAAGATGTACACGGCTTTTACATTAACGCGGCCGGGCGACCGAAGCCACCACCACCAACATCCTTCTTTACCCCGAAGTCTTGCTAGCCGCTTACTGTTATTTTCATCTTTTCTTTCAAACCAATATCTTTGATTTTTTCCTGGGTTTTGCAGTTTTGAGCGGCTGTCACCGAAATATATGCACACTTCCTCAAGGCTTAATAAAAATATACAGTCCCTCGTATCCGCTCCGCCCTTTGAACCATACCACTGATTATCCGGATTTTTATTTAACACCGGAATTATTCTCGACTTATCCGTTGCGCTGAATTTGTCATAGAACTCACTGTTAAGATATTTTCTTAAGGAGCAATCAGCCCATGTTATATCTATATAAGCGTCATGGTAAGCACGTTGTTCAATTATTTCTTCCGTTATAACCAAAGCCGCGTTATTTTGTATGTCAAGCACACGCCAGCTGTAGTCACCGAATGATAGGATCGAGCCAATTTTATAATCTTCCATTTTCCTTCTCCTTAATTGGGAACAGCAAATCAAGCTGTAAATAATTCATTTCAGAATTGTGCTTTGAATAAAGTTATAAAAATCCAAAGCCACTTACCCTAATTAGAGCGTCTCAACCAATTTTTGAATCTTTGAGTGGGAAATTAAATATACATTGCCTATAATGTCGATTTTGCTGCCCTTTACACGTACAGCACCATTTTGGTCTGCCGCCACATAAATATCCATTTTTTCTGATAAAGGGAAACGTTCCTCGGTCAGCGCGGTGTTATCATGATCAAAATGAGCTTCAAAAGAAAAGGGATTAAGGGCTATACCTTCATAAACAATGCATTTATCTACATATTTATTGGACATGTTCATCCCACCAGCACTTGTTCCCATTACAATAGCATTACTTTTTTTAATTAAATCCGATAATTCAAATTCCGTTAAAAGGTGCTTTTGGTGCCGAGGGTTTCCACCACATAAAAAAACGACAGAGGCGCTTTGAATTAATCGCTGGGCATCTTCCTTCTGCGTGCGGTGATCAATCAAATGATATTCATCAAAAAAAATGTTAGCCTGATTAAACCATGTCCTCTCAAAAACACTATCAACATCAACTTGCTCATCTTTATAATCAGGCGTTTCAGCGCTAATCATAACAAGCAATTTTCTGTCTGTTATATCCTCATGTAACACATTGACTAACTTCTCAGAAAAGCCCTTATCATGAAACCAATCTAAGTAATAGTGAGTTTTCATACGTAATTACCTCCATATGTAATATGTACATTCATCCATTATGTTTATCAAAATCCATAGCGCCAGGCAAGATAAAAATGAGCGATATTCCAGCAACCTTCATCCTCAGGAAATTCATGGAATTTCGATGCTCTGGTCCGGAGCACGTTTTACCCCAGGGTTCAATAATATCACATTATTCTAAAAAAAGGCATAATTTTCCAACGATGGAAAAACCATGCCTTTACTCAAGTGCAGTTGAGGGGACTTGAACCCCTACCCAGTTTACCCGGACTAGAACCTGAATCTAGCGCGTATGCCAATTCCGCCACAACTGCATGTATTTTGTTCCACTACTGCGGAACGAGTTTCATTATAACACAATGTTTTTTTAATTTCAACTAGAAAATAAAAATATTTTTTAACTTGTACACCGTAAAAAATCCCTTGACACCAACACTGCAACGTATTAAAATTAACACTGTATTCCTCGATAGCTCAATGGTAGAGCACACGGCTGTTAACCGTGGGGTTGTAGGTTCGAGCCCTACTCGGGGAGCTTTTCTTTTACGGATGAGGCATATATGCCTCATCCGTTTTATCTTTGCTCCTATCTTCTTAGCCGCCTCATTCAATGACGTCCGCCCTGCTCTCCGGCTATAGCCACGCTTTCTTAATTATAACAACTCCAACTCAATCACCGTATCCAACTCGTCATACAAACCGGGAGTTTCCAAATTCACATAAAGGTCCTCAGGCTTATGGGCATTCCAGGGTCTGGCAATGGATAATTCACAGCCATCCTCCAGCAAGCGGGCCTTCTTAACCTTATTCTGCAATCCGGGAAGGCAGACGGCATCTGTAAAACGGTGGTATACATGGGCATAAAGCTTCTTCCCGTTCTGAGTATAACGGCCGAAACGCGGGACAGGGAATTCACTTGTCGTACAGCCATAGATACATTCGGAATTTTTCTGCATCCATTCCCCGACTTCTCTGAGAATACGAAGGCTTTCCTTGGGAAAATCGCCTTTTGCATTAGGCCCCACATTGATCAGCATATTGCCTCCCATAGAGACACATTCCACCAGCATCTCAATCACATTCTTTGTGGTTTTATAATTACTCGGCTTGTGCTTGGCGTAGCCCCAGTTATTATCCAGGGTCAGGCATAACTCCCAGGGAACGGGACGGCCCAATTCATCCAGGATTGGATCGGCGGGCATCATACATTCCGGTGACACAAAGTCTCCGGAATAGAACTCCGGCTCAGCCTTCCTGCAGTCACCGCCCAGGCGGTTGTCGATGATGATCTCCGGCTGCAGAGAACGAATCATCTTCACCAGCTCTGTTGCCTTCCAGGTCTCTCCCATCATCTCTTCAAAGCATGTCCCCTTCAGAGCCTCGCTCTTGTAGGAAAAATCAAACCAGAGAAGATCAATCTTACCGTAATTGGTGAGCAGTTCACGTACCTGGTTATGAAAATAAGTGACATAGTTATCCCAATGATGGGTTGCTCCCTTCCAGGCCTCATTATCCCTCATGGGATGGTGAAGGTCTCCATAATGGGGATAGTCCGGATGATGCCAGTCCAGCAGGGAATAATAGAGTCCTACCCGGAGTCCTTCCGCCCGAAAGGCTTCCACATATTCGCGGACCAGATCCCGCCCGCACTGGGTATTCGTGCTCTTGTAATCCGTGTATTGCGAGTCAAACAGGCAAAATCCCTCATGATGCTTGGCGGTCAGCACAGCATATTTCATGCCGGCATTTTTGGCCGCCCTGGCCCATTCCCTGGGATTATAGCGGGTGGGGTTAAATTCCTCGAAATACTTCTGATAATCCTCCGCGGACAGTCTTTCATAGTTCCGGATCCATTCTCCCCGGGCCGGGATGGCATATAATCCCCAATGGATAAACATCCCGAACCTGTCCTGTGCATACCAGGCAGTGCGTCGCTTGCGCTCCTCATAAAATGTCATTTCATATCCTCCTCACAGCTATATCTTGATAACAAAAGTATAGCAGAACAAGGAAATTGATGTTATGATAAAACTTACAATAAGTTGTAAAAAACTAACCCATTTTAATTCCTTTGGATTGGAGTAAGGATATGGAAAGCTTTGATCATTTTTCAAATTTATTTATCGTGTATTATTACGGAAGCTATATTCATTTAGACCAAAAATGGAAAGGCTTCGACCAGAGCTGTGTCTACAGCAAGTTTTATTATATTACCGAAGGAGAGTGCGAGATCAAAATAGGGGATACGCCTTATCGCGGCATTCCAGGAAGATTCTTCTATATTCCCGCGGGTACCCGGCATTCCTTCTACCATATCAATGATCATTACCTGACGAAGCACTGGGTTCATTTCAAGCTGGAGGCAGGAGGAGAAGGTCTTGACCGCCGGTACCTGCTGCCCTTCTATGTTGACGTGGAGGATGACACGGCGATCACGGACTGCTTTGAACAGATTTATCAACCCTGCAGCCTGCTCTCCGGGGAGCTGAGAAGAAATGCAAAGCTGTTGGAACTCTTTGGCTATTATCTTGCTCTGAGCGAGAAGGAAGGGCAGATAACCCGGACCGGCAATGAGGATGATTTTAACCAGGTGCTTAAGTATATCAAGATGGATCTGGGCAGGAAGCCCACTGTTACAGAGCTGGCGAAGCTGATTCATGTGCACCCGAATTATTTCATCCGGTTATTTAAGAGCAAGACCGGAATGTCTCCGGGAAAATATATGAATAATCTACGCTGCGAGACTGCAAAAAGCCTGCTGGAGAATACCGATATCCCCATCAGCCGCATTATGCTTCAGGTGGGATTTGAGGATAGCAGTGCCTTTTCACATTTTTTTCACACCAACACAGGATACAGCCCCAACGAATTCCGCAAGTTCTTTGGCAATCAAAAATAAAACCCTTTAAATTTTAGCCTGGGCTCTCCTTCTTTCCGAATAAATATTTGATTTTTAGGAAAATCTAGCCTTGAGGTGAAGAAGATGCAGACAATATGGAAAGAAAACGGAAGTTTTGAAGAATTAGGCAGGGAACGCGGGGAATCACTGTGGGTTCAGGAAGCGTACCGTTATGATAACGCAAACAGGAAGATAGCCAGGCCGGCATTGACAGAGAACATACAAGCCGAGGTGGCGGTTATCGGAGGAGGATTGGCGGGAATTCTAACTGCCCATCTGCTGCAGGAGCGCGGTATAGCTGTCATCGTGCTGGAGTGTAATGAAGTCGGAAGCGGTATGACGAAGAATACCACGGCTAAGATAACCTCCCAGCAAGGCTTGATTTATCGAAAGCTCCTAAGATACAAGGGAGAAGAAAGAGCGCGGGAATATGCCATGGCGAGCCAGAGCGCCATCGAACGATATGAGGATCTGGTTCGCCGGCTGCAGATTAATTGCGAATTTGAATTTATGCCAAACTATATCTACTCCGTGGAAGATGAGCAAGGGATCCGCCAGGAGGTGGAAGCGGCCAGGCGGGTCGGCCTTCCGGCAGAGTTCACCAGGGAAACAGCCCTGCCCTTCCAGGTGAAGGCCGCCCTGCGCCTTGACCGACAGGCACAGTTCCATCCGCTCAAATTCCTGGACGCAATCGCAAGCAGGCTAACCGTCTATGAGAATACCAGAGTAACCGAGGTTCGGAGTAACGGAACCATTCTTACTGACCGGGGCAGTGTCAGAGCAAAGTCCATCGTGGTGGCAACCCATTACCCCTTTATTAATGTACCGGGTTATTATTTTCTCAGAATGCATCAGGAGAGATATTATCTGTCGGCGCTGGAGGGCTGCTACCCACCGGGCAGTACCCGCCTTGACGGAATGTATCTGGATGCGGACCCTCAGGGACATTCCTTGCGCAATTACAAGGATTATGTGATCTTTGGGGCGACCAATCACCGGACAGGAGAATATAACCCCCTGGATGCATATGCCCGTCTGGAGGAATGCGCCAGACGTTACTATCCCAACTCCAAAATTAAATATATTTGGTCCAATCAGGATTGCATGACCCCTGATTCCGTTCCTTATATCGGACGGTATTCGGCCAATACTCCGAATATCTACGTAGCTACCGGTTTTAATCAATGGGGAATGTCTAATTCAATGGTATCGGCAATGCTTCTCCGTGACATGATCACCGGCAAAAGCAACCCGTACCGCAAGGTATTCTATCCAAGGCGTTTGATGTTCTCCGGCGGCAAAAAGCTTCTTCAGGATACCGGGGTAATTACGGCCAGTCTCCTTTCCGAGCATCTTAAAATACCGCGGGACAGGCTGAAGGATATCAAAATCGGACAGGCGGGAATTATTAACCGGGGCGGACAAAAGCTGGGCGTATACCGGGAGACGAAGGATAAATATCATTTTATTTTAACTAAATGCCCTCATCTGGGCTGCAGCCTGGAGTGGAACCAGAATGAACTGACCTGGGACTGCCCCTGCCACGGATCCAGATTTGATTACCATGGAAAGCTGATCAGCAACCCTGCTATGAGAGATGCCTATGATACTTGCCAGCGAAGGAAGAAGTCCTGATGTCTAAAATTCTGGTAAAATAAAAATCGTATCATTTCAAAAAACCGCTTGCATTCTTCTATCGTTCTTGGTATAATAAAGTTCGTTCGCTGGATACCAGCCAGCGTGTAATATGAAGTTTGCAGTCGTGGCGGAATTGGCATACGCGCTAGACTAAGGATCTAGTCCGGGTTTCTGGGTAGGGGTTCAAGTCCCCTCGACTGCAGTACGTGAAAAAGATGGGAAAGCCTTATGGTTTTCTCATCTTTTTATTTACAAAAAGTACCGCCTCTTTTCGGCTTTGCATACCTATGCCAATAAAGCCGCAGGCGGATTGTTGTTCTGCGCACCGGTTTTAATCTATGGGTTAGGAATAACAGCTGCGGGGATTGTGCTGTGTCTTTCAGCCGCACTGTCATCATGCGAGGAGCTGCTCATCACAATACTGTCAAAAGAATTGGACCTTAACCGTAAGAGTTTGTTTTTAGAAGACTGTCAATCAAAACACTAGTACTATTTACCCATCCCCTAATCATCAAAAGAAGCTGATTGTAATCTACAGGCAGCTTCTTTTTGTGGAAAATAAAGTTAAATAAATTCAGCCAGAAAATCAAACTAGTACCACTGAAACACTACTACCGATAAAAGAATAGAAGGGGGAATTCTAATGAAAAATCCGGCAAAACAACGGGAAACAAAAGAGTCAAACCACAGGAACGGCAGGCTGGGAATCAGATCCGTGAAATACGAGATTCTGTTCCGGCTGCTTCCGGTAGTATTGGCGGCTATGATTGCTCTGTCATTTATGGGGTACTATACCTCCCGGCAGATCATCCAGGCTGACACGGAACAGCAGATGGTATTAAACCTTTCCACCGCTGTTGAAAAAATCGAAAAATCCCTGGCCAAAAACCGCAAGGTAGCAGAGGCCCTGGCTCAGGCGGTGGCGGCAAACGCAAGCGTGATGAGGGAAGAGAATTACCGGAAGTTCATGCCTGCCATACTGGAAACCAACAGTGAAACCTTCGGGGGCGGAATATGGTTTGAGCCATATGCCCATGACCCGCAGGAGAAATACTTTTCCCCCTATTGCATGCTGGAGAACGGAAAGATGACGTACTTTGACGACTACTCTCTGGGAGAAGGCATCTATTATACCGATATGGATTGGTATACCAATGTAAAAAATACCGATCAGAGCGCGGTATGGAGCGATCCCTACTATGATGATTATGCCAAGATCTCCATGGTGACGGCATCCTCCCCTTTTTATGATGCTTCCGGCAAACTGCTGGGAGTCGCGACCGCCGACATCGACCTGACTGAATTACAGAAGATGATCATTTCCCTGCAGGTTAAGGAGGGCGACAAAGCGTTCCTGCTGGATCCCAACGGAACCTATATTGCAGATAATGACAGCTCCAAATTACTGAAGGCTAATATTGTCCAGGAAAGCAATGCATCCCTGGCCGAACTTGGAAAAGCGGTTCTCTCACAGAAGCAGGGAACCGGAAGCTTTGAGGAAAATGGCCGGAAATACCTGGCATGGTACACGCAGATACCGGAATCCGGATGGATTGTCGCTCTTGCCAGCACGGAGGCTCAATTATTTCACGAGGTGGACGCTCTTGCCAATTCCCTGACCATCCTCTGTGCCGTACTGGCACTGCTTGTCAGCGGCGCTCTGATTTTCTTTGTGCAGGGAAAAGTCGTCAAACCATTGAAAAACCTTGTGGGTGTCACCGGCCGGATCGCAGACGGTGATTTGAATGTTACGATTGACAGCCGGATCCACAATGAGATTGGCGTCGTCTTTGCTTCCATCAAGAGAACATCGGACAGACTCCACGACTATATTGACTACATTGGGGAGGTTTCCGGTGTTTTGGATCAAATTGCAACCGGGAATCTGGATTACCGTCTCCAACTGCATTATGTCGGCGAATTTGAAAAGCTGAAGGTTTCATTGGAAAGGATTCGTTCCTCCCTGAGCCGGACACTATCGGTAATCAATACTGCCGCTGTCCAGGTCAATACGGGGGCTTCACAGGTTTCAAACGGCGCCCAGTCACTTGCGGAAGGCTCTGCAGAGCAGGCAGCTACCGTGTCAAAGCTGGGCACCTCTGTCGCACAGGTTACAGAGCAGGCCCAGAAGAACCTGGAAAATGTTAAAATCGCCCTTGACTCTGCCAATCAGGCCGGTGACGGCGTAATTGCCGGAAACGAGCGAATGAAGGAACTGACAGCGGCAATGTCGAATATTAATTCTGCCTCCGGCCAGATCGTCCAGATCACAAAGACCATTGAGGACATCGCATTCCAAACCAATATTCTCGCTCTCAACGCCGCCATTGAGGCTGCTCGCGCCGGAACCGCCGGAAAGGGCTTTTCTGTCGTAGCGGACGAGGTTCGCAACCTTGCTGTAAAATCCGCCGAAGCAGCCAAGCAGACTGCCCAATTGATCGAAGATTCCGTTGCCGCGGTAGTCAATGGCTCCCGGCTTACAGAACAGACCGCTGAAATATTACAGAACGTTCTGCAAATGGAAAAGGTAGCAAACGAGGGCCTTTGTAAAATCGAACAAGCTTCCTCTGAACAGACCAATGCCCTTGAACAGATTCGGGAGGGGCTTGCCCAGGTGTCCTCCATCGTGCAGAACAATGCTGCCGCTTCGGAGGAGAACTCCGCCATAAGCGAAGAGATGTCCTCGCAGGCCGCCATACTGCACAAGGAAGTCAGAAAATTCAAATTGAGTCTGGAGCAGGAAGGGGGCAGAACGGAATCTCCTTCGCTGCCTGAAAAGCGTCCCGCGGTAAATATAATGCGCCCGGAAGCCAAAACGGCCTGGGGCAAATATTAGATGCCCTCTTTACTTGTCCTATGGCAGATGATAGAATATCCATAACATAATAAATCATTTTCCTCATAAGGTGGTGTTATTCATGCTGAAAGCTCGTCCTCCCTGTTAAGCCTTAGTTTGTCACGGCTCCCGTGCTCCGCCTGTTATTATCCTCCCCATACCATCCATATAAAAGGAGATAATAATGGACTACTTAGGCAATATTAAAAAACAATACTGGATTTCGTTCTTTCATTCACTGATCCCTGCGTATGTGATTGAACGGCTTTTTTGGCAGCAGCGCGGCATGAACGTGCAGATGGTGGTTTATACGGAAATCATCTACGCGCTGACCGTAGTCATTTTTGAACTGCCCTCCGGCATACTTGCCGACCGGTTTGGGCGCAAGCGCCTAATCACTATTTGCAATGCATTGGCAGCCGTTGAACTCCTGCTGCTCTTATTTGCACACCATTTCTGGCAATTTGCCTTTGCCATCTTTCTGTCCGGCATCGGCAAGGCATTTTCCAGCGGCAGCGGGAATGCTCTTTTGTACGATTCCCTGCTGCCGGTCAACAAACAGGGGGATTTTGAAAAGATACTGGGCCGCCTGTCTGCTGTGGATTTTATCAGCTCTTTGATTGCGGCGCTGAGCGGCAGTGTTTTGGCAAACTTCTTTCATTTGGAGTTTAACTACATCGTATCAATCGCAAGCATGACGGCGGCATTTGTCGTCACTATGACCCTTAAAGAGCCCCCCGGGATAACGAGGCCGGAGAGTGATCTGGCCGGAATGCGGCCCTATGCCAAACAGGCTCTTACCGTGTTCCTGAAGCAACCTCTTGTTTTCGTTTATTGCTTGACAGGGGCCGTTTTGGGCGCGTGCATAACGTACCTGGATGAGTTTTGGCAAATCTTATTGGACAATATCGGGGTGCCTGTATTATTTTTCGGTATCGTCAGTGCCATTGTAATGGCATTTAGGATACCCGGTAATCTTTTTGCCTACAAGCTGAAGGAACGCTTAAGCTATAGACGGATTTTCTCCTGCGCCATTGCTGTTAATGTTCTGAGCTATATCGCTATTTACTTTACGCGAAACCTGTTATGCTTGATACCGATGATTGCGGTGTCACTGGTTGCCGGAATCATTGATCCATTGGCGGGAGGATATCTTCATCATCATACGGAAAGTCATATTAGAGCTACTGTTGAATCATTCTCATCACTTGGGCTGCGCCTGACTTGCATACTAGTGGGTTTATTCTTCGGCCATATCAGCACCGGAAGCTCTATTTTCGCCGGCTTTGCATTTCTGGGCATCTTCTGTTTTGCATACTGGATCTTCTTTCAAATATGGCATTACCGCCGAACAGCTTAATAGTAAAAAGAGAGCAGGTAAGTCCTTTTCGGCTTACCTGCTCTCTTTTCCTTCGTGCTATTTTTCTCTATTTGCAAATCTCCATCCCAATTAATTTAATTTGCCGGTCTCTTTGACAGAAGGCTCAGCTTCCAAAAAGCTGTCACTGCTGCCAGAGCCAGCTCCGGATTGCGGCGGGAAGGAGGAAATGATAATTGACAATGTTGGTTATTATATCTAAAATAGAACTTGGTAAAACTTATTAAATAGCAGATAAGGGGTCCAGATAGCAGAGGAGGAAAAATTGATGGCTGCACAGATTACAGCTTTATTATCAGAGCACGGACTGAGTGAGACAATGGCCGCACACATTGCTATTGCAGTCATGATTATTATCATCCTATTGGCCGCTGTCCTGACCTACCTCCTTTCCAAAACGCTGATTCTGAGATTTTTAAAGGTGGTTGTATCAAAAAGCAAAACAAAATGGGATGATATTCTCTTTCAGCATAAGGTCTTTGAGTGCATGATTTTTATCATTCCCGCCCTTGTGGTCTATGCTGCCGCTCCACTGTCCATGTCCGCTCAGGAGTGGCTGCGCCGCATCGCCTTCTGCCTGATGACATTCACGGTTCTTCTGACCTTTGACCGTTTCCTGAATGCTGTAAATGATATCTACCGGAAATTTGAGGCTTCAAAAATGAAGCCCATCAAGGGCTATTTACAGGTCTTAAAAATCGCCGCCTATATTATCGGTATCATTATAATCATCAGCACTCTGATGGATCGTTCCCCCATGCTTTTGCTGGGCGGAATCGGCGCCGCGACAGCCGTACTCCTGCTGGTTTTTCAAAACACGATTCTCGGCTTTGTCGCAAGCATCCAGCTGACGGAAAATGATATGGTACGCCTGGGGGACTGGATTGAAATGCCGAAATACGGCGCGGACGGTGATGTTACAGAGATTACCCTTCACACCGTGAAGGTGCAGAACTGGGATAAAACCATTTCCACCATCCCCACTCATCTGATGGTGTCTGAATCCTTTAAAAACTGGAGAAGCATGCAGGAAACCGGAGGAAGAAGGATCAAAAGAGCCATAAATATTGATATTACAAGTATTAAATTCTGTAATGAAGAGATGTTGGATCGATATAAAAAGATTCAATATATCCAGGAATACATTGAGAATAAAACAAATGACATTCTTGAGTATAATAAAATTCATAGTATCGACAGCTCCAGCGTTGTCAACGGACGGCATCTGACCAATATCGGTACCCTCCGTGCCTATATTAACGCTTATCTGCAAAATCACCCCGGTGTGCATCAGAGCATGACCCGGGTTGTTCGTCAGCTTGCTCCCAGCGAACATGGCCTGCCCCTTGAAATTTATGTATTCGCCAACACAACAAAATGGAATGATTATGAGAATATACAAGCTGATATTTTCGATCATATCTTTTCCATTATCCCGGAATTTGATCTGCGGATTTTCCAAAGTCCCACCGGATATGATCTAACCCGTGTATATGCGGCGAATACTCCGGAATATCACGGTAATAACAATAACCTTATGGAAACGGAGATGTAGAAAATGAACCGTCAAGCGAACCTTTTACTGCAAATGATGGAATATGAGACGGGCTGCCCCCAGCGCATCCAGCACTTTTTAAAGGTGCTCTCCTTCTCACAGCTGATTGGACAATTGGAGGGCCTGGATACCGGAACCCTCCGCATACTAGAAACCGCGGCTATCGTTCATGATATCGGTATTCGCCCCAGCCTTGAGAAATACGGGAATGCCGCCGGTAATTATCAGGAGACGGAGGGTCCCCCCATAGCAAAACCCATGCTGGAAGCTCTGGGATATGATGATCCGATAATCGACCGGGTTTGTTATCTCATCGCCCATCACCACACATATACGAATATAGATGGATTGGACTATCAGATATTAGTAGAGGCGGATTTTTTAGTCAACCTCTTTGAGGTTGAGATGACTCCTAAGGCTGTAAAGGAAATCCGCCAGAATATCTTTCGTACAGAGGCAGGCAAACGGATTTTTGATATATCCTATCAGACCGAATGATCTATGTAAATACAATTAAAAAAGGATTTCAGAGCATACATGATGCTTTGAAATCCTTTTCATCCTTACCACATTTCAACTTCCAGCCCGCTCAGCCGGAACATGGCTTCCATATAGTAATAATCACCGTAGATAATGCTCAAATGCTTATTGGTATGATATGCCTCCGAACCGTTCTGCAGGATGGAATCCACTTTATCCGTAAAGTCGCACTGCTGCTCCGTTAGTGCCTTCAATAACTTGAGCGCTCCCGATTGGTACATCGCCTTCTCATATTCCGGCACATACCGTTCTATTTCCAGAAGGCCGCAGGCGGCAATCGCGCCCGCCGTCGTATCAATATAATGCGGCTCCCTGGGAGACCGGAAATCAACCGGAGGAATATAATCAAACTCCGCTGATGCCGACAGGAAATAATGTGCCGCCTTCTTCGCCGCGTCCAGATAACGCTGCTCTTCCGTATGCCGATAGGACAGGGCAAAGCCATAGATTGCCCAGGCCTGGCCCCTGGTCCAGGAGGAGCCCTCCTCATATCCCTGGCCTCCGAAGCTCCCAAGAACCTCCCCCGTCTCCGGATCATAATTTATAATGTGGATCACGGAACCATCCGGCCGAATCACGTTTTCCAGCGTTTTATCCGCATGGGCCATGGCGATATACCGGTACCGGTCATAACCGGTTTCCTGCGCCGCCCAATAAAGCAGGGGAATATTCATCATCGTATCAATGATGGACCATCCCTGATGGTTCTCTCCATTCCAGGCAACCAAATAACTTCCCTTGATGTTGAACCGGGAGCTCAAATAATTCGCTGCGATGATCCCTCTCGTCCTTCCTTTCCCATTCCCTGTCAGCCGGTAGTTCGCCACGCTGGAAAGAAGCCACATAAATCCCACATCATGATGAAGCGGATCTATTCCATAATCATTTTGTCCGAGGAGTATCCGGTCCAGCACCGTCTCCATCCGATTTTCCAGCTCATAATAATAGGAAGCCCCGGTTTTGGCATACATTAGCCACAGTATCCCCTCCCAGAAGCCATTTGTCCAATACATGAGATTCTTATCGGCAGATTTATCGTCAAACACGCCGTGCACATCCGTACTGTAAGGAATTTTCCCTTCGTTTTTATGAATGGAAACCGTCATCTTATGAACTATTCTCTCACAGGTTATCTTTACCCATTCTAATTCCTGCTCTGTTAATTTCATCAATATTTCCTTTCCGCTGCTTTTTTGCAGCATTGATATAGATCCGCACTCATCCTTTTACCGCACCGATGGTAATTCCCTTTACAAAGAATTTCTGCAGAAAGGGATAGATACACAAAATCGGTACTGTCGTTATGATTATTGCGGCATATTTAATCGTCTCGGTATAGCTGTCAAACCGGTCTCCGTTACCTGACAGCTCTCCCCCTCCAAGGGCGTCCTGGTTCATGATAAGCAGGGACCGAAGTATATTCTGAATGGGAAGAAGCTTGTTGTCCTCAATAAAGATCGATGCCTGGAACCAGTTATTCCAGTGTCCTACGGCATAATACAGCAGAACTACGGCTATCGTGGGCATAATCAGCGGCGCGATGATGCGAAACAATATCACCAAATCATTGGCCCCGTCCATATACGCTGATTCCGCAAGGCTATTGGGCAAATTTTCAATTGCCGTCTTGCAAATGATGGCGTTAAACATACTCAGGGCACCGGGTATGACCAGTGCTGCCAGATTATTATAGAGTCCCAGCGATCTCTGGTTCAGATACATGGGGATCAAACCTCCGCTGAAGAACATGGTAAACATCATAATCCATACAATTGCCTTTTTAAACAGCACATTTTTTGATGCCAAAAAATATGCCCCAAAAAGGGTCAGAACCATATTCAGCGGCAAAGAAAACAGCACGATCAGTATGCTGTTTTTAAACCCGCTGGAGATAAGAGGATGCCGAAACGCCATCCGGTACGCACCGGTTGTAAATCCCTTCGGCCATAAGAGAATACCGGGATCCGCCACTAATTGCGTGTTGCTGCTCAAGGATGCATTTAATACATGAAACATGGGATATGCTGTAATGACAATCAATATAAGCATAAATGCCGTGTTGAACAGACGGAATAATTTATCTGATTTACTGGTTTTATATTTCATACCTTACTCCTTTCAACGCTTCTGTCTAAAATAAGCTGGTATCATTCACCTTTTTACTGATTTTATTTGTGATCAGCAGGAAGCATATATTCACAAGGGAATTAAACAGCCCCACCGCCGTGCTGAAGCTGTAATTCGCTTCCACGATACCCTTACGGTACACATAGGTGGATATGACATCAGCGACCTCATAGGTAAGGGGTTGGTAAAGAAGCAGGATCTTTTCGTAGCCGACGTTCAGGATGCCGCCCATTCTTAATATAAAAAGGACCGTAATGGTCGGCATCAATCCGGGCAATGTAATATACAGCATTTGCTTCAAACGTCCTGCTCCGTCCACTTTCGCCGCTTCATACTGCTCCTGGTCGATTCCGGCAAGCGCCGCCAGATAGATGATGGAGTCCCACCCAACCTGCTGCCAGATGCCTGACAGGATGTAGATGGGATAGAAATTCTCCTTCACCGACAGCAGATTGCTTCTGGTTCCTCCCAGGGCCGCTATCATATCATTAAATACTCCGTCGGTCTGGCAGAATGCCTTGATCAGACCGGACACGACGACGATAGAAATAAAATAAGGCATATAAGATATCGTTTGAACGACTCTTTTAAACTTATTATTCTTTATTTCATTCAGCAGCAATGCCAGTAAAATTGGCGCGGGAAATCCAAAAAGGATGCTGAGTATACTGATGGAAAAGGTATTCCTCAATAACCGGAAGAAGTATATATCCTTAAAAAAAGCCACAAAGTTATCCAGGCCCACCCACGGACTTCCCGATATGCCTAAAAAAGGCTTATAACGCTGAAAGGCAATCACGATCCCATACATTGGCTTGTACGCAAAGATGATCAGGTATAACACAACCGGAAATACGATAAAGTACTTATATTTATTCCTCTTATAATCCTTCGCAATTGTATGAAACAGGGAAGCGGCTCTCCGTGATGCTCCTGGTACTGATTTTTTTACCATAATAATTATCTCCTCTGAAAACGCAAGGGTACAGCTTTTTCACGCCGTACCCTTTGCAATGTACCGATCTGCTTATGACGGACTATCTTTGCAGGAATCTGTCATATGCTGCCTGCTGGATTTCAAGGAGCTTCTGAAGTCCCATGCTGTCAAGCGCCGCAAGATATTTATCAAAATTATCAAATGATTCTTCTCCGGTTAAGAACTTCAGGGACATCTCTTGAACATAGGTCTGAAGGGTGTTAATGATTATAGTAGCCTCATTGCTTTCCTCGCTTGTTCTTGTTACTCCGGAGGGGAAGAGGTGTTTCTTGGTGTCCTGATTCTGCAGCCATATATCAACGGAAGCAACTGCCGTAGGATTATTCTTCTGGCGAACCAGCTCCGTTGCCTGAATACCGATATTCTGCCATTGTGCACAGGTGTACTTATCCAGAGCCTCGTTTGTACCTTCCGGGGCTTTCATAATTAAATCGGTATAAGTAGGAACGCCGTTCACCATAGTATAGGTCTCGCCCTCCGTACCAAAGTTGGTGTAAAGAAAGCCTTCCTCAGAGAAGAAATAATCCAGCCATTTCAGAGCGATATCAACCTTACTGTCATCACAGCTGGTCGTAATCGCACCGACGCTTGCACGTGAGGTATCCTCCATCTGTATTTCCATATTAACATCGCCGGCATTGATAACGGGATATTGAATTCCTTCCCATCTTGCGCTGGAACCGGAGCTTTGCACATCGGCCAGCCAGTTGGTCATCTGCCCCATGCTGGTAATGGATATCCCCACCTTATCGTTCAATGCCTTTGTACGCATGCCCGCATCATCAATGGTCAGGGAGTCGGTGTCAATAAGGCCGTCCATGTACCATTTATTTAACTGTTCCATATAATTCTTCCAGTTGGCTGTTGCCATGGAGAATTGAACCTTCTGGTTATCATCAATATAGAAAAGCTCATCCGTCCACTTCGCGAAGGAGCCGCTTGCACCAAACGCACCTGCCAGTCCCGGATTCATTCTGCCGATGGAGAAGGCGAACTTCGCACCATATTTATCATCAAAGGTACGGATTACATTTTCAAATTCGGCAATGGTAACGGGAACCTCCAAGCCGCACTCCTCCAGCCAGTCTTTCCGGACAAGGGGACCAGTATACGCCGCATTCCATTCCCCCTCCCGGAAGGTTCCAAAGCCATAATATCTTCCGGTGTCTGTCTTTACGGACTTATTATAATAAGGATTCTCCTGAAGGTATTTCCAGTAGTTCGGAGCTTTTTCCGGAAGAAGACCCGTAAGATCACGAATGATATTTTCATCCATATACTGATCCGCATCATTTACCAGATTATAAATGATAATATCCGGCAGCTTGTCGCTGGTGAGCATCAAATTGAACGCCTGTGCCGGATCCGTGCCGGAGGTGGGGAAGATCCATTCTACTTCAATACCGGTATTCTCGGCAAGACCTGTGTGAAACGGTGATTCCGTATAGCTTGTGTAGGCTTTATTCGGTGTCATAATATAGGACCACACGGTCAGTTTCTGATCCGTATTCACAGGATATCCCTGCGTATCTTCCCCCTGTGCTTCCTCTCCCGCCTTCTCTCCCGCTGCCGCTGTTACTGCCGGGGTTCCCGTATTATCATTGGCTGGCGGAGTGGCTGTCTCCCCCTTACCGCACCCTGTCATACCAACGATTAAGGTAAGAGCTGATAAAAGGGCGGTTAATTTCTTCCATCTGACTTTTTTCATAATACTTCCTCCTATATAAATTATTTTTATATATCCGTAGGGCATACTGTTCTCCCGGTTCCTGCCCGTTCGACTTCATATGATTTCCGCAAATAGCCCGGTATAATTTCAAGCTGCGGAATTCCCTCGGATGTGTCTAAAATTCTAATATCAATTGTGCAATATGTCCATGTTTGATATTCAAAATCAACTGTTGATTATGAAAATATCAGTTGTTAATATCTAAAATGTGTTGCCATTTTTTAAAATCCATGCATTTTGTATAATTATTTTGTTGATTTCATACAAATCCCTCTATATAATAAGGTCAACGAAAGAAAAGGAGATCGTTTCTATGAAGAGTTTTTTTTCCAGAAACTTTTTGGCACGTAAGAGTTTCTTTTTAAGATTTTTGCGTTCTTATCTGATTGTATTGCTGATACCCTTTGCTGCTATTACAATCATGTATTCCAATGCTCAAAAAACCTTACAGGAAGAGACCCTTAGCTCCAATGCCAACCGCTTAAACCAGTTTGTCAATATCATTGATATCGAATTGGGCAATATGATTGAAAAAGCCTCTCAAATACTGGGCAGCGGCATCCTGCGCAAACAGGTTCTCTATCATTCCGCCCTCTCACAGCCATCCTCTGCCTATGAGATATATGAAGTAAAGAAATACCTTGACGATCTGCCCATGGATGACTTTTCCGATATCTTTGTTTACCTTCCCAGGCACGACCGTATTATCTCCGCGGAAAAATCAAGCCTCAGCAGCCGTGAGTATTACGATACCTATTATCAGACAGCATATAATAAGCTCCTGGATACGGAGAATAATTATGATATCTTCTATCATTCTCTGAATCCCAACACCCTGGTTCCTCATCTGATTTCCTTCGGATTGGAACAAACCGCTCCCTCCCTTGGCGTTGTTCTGGCCGCCAACTATTCCAATGTCAAAAAAACAGGGGATGTTACAGCGGTACTTGTCCTGCGGCCGGAGCTGCTGGATACCCTGATCGATAATGCCATGTATCATAATGAAGGCTCCATCCTGATTTACAATAATCAGAACCAGCTTCTGGTATCAACAGAAAAAGAGAAGCTGAACATTGATTTATCCAAGTACACCGGCAATCATGATAATATCTATTATGATACCATAGACGGAGAAGATTATATATTGCAGCTATTCGAATCCCATGTGCTGGACTGTACTTATGTATCCCTCATCTCCAGTCGTACCTTCTGGGAGAAATTAAACGGAATGAGAGCCATCAGCATCTTCAGTATCCTCCTCAGTATGCTTGTAAGCATCCTGCTATCCTGGATGCTGGCCAGACGCAGCTATTTACCCATCTATTCCATTGTCCACACCCTTCGCAACAAATCTGATATGCCCTACGATTTGAAGAAAAAGAGTGAGCTGGACTATATCAAGGAGGTAGTAATCAATACCTTCACCGAAAACGATATGCTGAGCCACCGGATTAAAAACAGCAAGGATAATCTGTTTGAGGAATTCCTGCTTCACGCCATGCAGGGTACCTTGTCCAACAATAAATCTTTCGAGCGAGAGATGGAACAGCTCAATCAGAATTTTATATCAAATGCCTTTTGCATTCTGATGGTCCGTATCGATTCTGTCAACGAGAAGATTACCGGACCCCTTGGCAGCAGTGACGGGCAGCGCATCCTCTCCCTGATTGTCGGAAATGTAATGCAGGAGCTGTGTGCCGTCTCCCACCGGGGATTTATCATCAGCCTGATGTCCAATGCCTATGCGGTCGTCTTTAATTTCTCGCCGGATACCCCGTCCGGCAGCCGTACCGAAGATGCTTTGGAAGCAGGGCATGCTTTTCAACATTTTATCAGGGAATATTTTGAGATAACCTCCACCATTTCAATCAGTAATCCGGCGGAAGGAATTGAGAACATCAGCATATCCTACCGCCAGGCCCTTCAGGCAATGGAGTACCGTTACCTGATGGGGAAAGGCAGTATCATACCTTACCAGGATATCACCGCGAAAAAGTTTTCCTATAATAACGCATTCAATTCCAAGAACTCCATGATATTAATTCATTATGTGAAGGATAACACGGAGGAGGATATCTCAGAGCTGATCCGTGAGATTATCCGGAATTCCAGCATCGACAGCAATTCCTCCTTAAGTGTGATCGAGTGCTTCAAATATGATTTAATCAACACCATCAACAAAATCATCTTTGAAATAGGAGCCGTAGATCTGGAGAAAAAGAACAATTATATATCCCGCCTGATCCAGTCGGAAACCTTTGAGGAGTTCCAGGAAGCGCTCAAGGCATGTCTGACCAGCTTAAAGAAATACCGGGAAGAGCACAACGAGCAGTTCACCATATGCGACAAAGCCGAAGAGTTAATTCATAAATGCTATATGGACGCTAATTTAAATAACAGTATTATCGCGGATAAACTGGACATAACACCCTCCTACCTTTCAAAGATGTTCCGGACGGAAAAGAATATCAGCCTTCTTGATTATCTCAATCAAGTCAGGCTGTCCTATGCAAAGAAATACTTAAGAGAGACAAATCTTACGGTGGAGGAAATTGCGTCAAAAACCGGTTTTATCAGTGACAGTGCGTTAATTAAGGCATTTAAAAAGTATGAGGGGGTTACTCCCGGTTCCTACCGAAGAATCATGTTGTGATAATAAAACAGCAATCCTGTCTTGAAAATCGCAATGCCTTGTTTCAGAATTGGCAGCCGGTTTTCAGAATAAAGCATATTCTTTTTCCTTGTAATGCCTTACCATGAATAGCAGGCTCATCTGCCCTTCTCCCTGCAGCCAAAATCCATGGATACAGCAGATAGCCAGATTATATTACGGACTATACTGATAGAAAGCGGAGGAATAAAATGAGACCGGAACGACTAATTTATACCTTTGTCAGCTATGCATCAAATTATAACACCAGCTGGGGAAAAGGAACCGCTTTGGAAGGGATTGAACGAACTGCAACCCTGGCCCATAAGTACAACATACCCGTGACCTGGATTGTCAACGGAGGCTCCGTCCCCATGATAAAGGACTGGATCCTTTCATGGCATGAAACGTATGGTGATGATGTCATCCTGCAATGTCCCATGTACGGACAGGATCCTCGAAATCGCAAAGCGGAATTAAAAGCCCTGTTGGAACAGGAATGGAATATTGTGCAGGAAGCCTTTCCCTGGGCGAAGACCCGGGTGGCCGCAAGGGGACAGATCTCCCAGGAGATTATTCAAGCCCTGGAGGAGCTCGATTTTCAAGGGTTATGGGGCTATTGCTGGGAGCAGACCTGGTGGGACGGGATATCTCATAAGGGGATTCCCTGGGGCTTCTGGTATGTCGACAGCAACCGATATAAGATTCCCCACCAGGGAAAAGGTAAAATCGTAGGCTGTGAATGGACCGTACGGGATTTTAACCGCACCTACCACAGCGGATGTCCCTGTATCTATTCCACCGATCCCAATGATGTGCTGCGTGCCGGCTTATGTACCGGCGATAATATTGAATACTGGAAGGATCTCTTTCAAGATTATCTGAATAATACCGACCACAATAACCATGTCTTCTTTCTGCAGCAGCAGGAAGCGCATGAGATGGAATATTCTGACCGATTTGCTGTGTTTCCCGAAGAGCATGTGAAAGAATGCGCCAGTATGCTGGATCATTTCTTCCGTTATATTAAAACCTTTCCCATTACCTTTACCACCCTGCCCGCCGCAATCCGGATGTATCATGAGGAGAATTCGGTTACGGCAAAGAGCTGCATTCTTACTTCTGGTTCCCGGCATCAGCCGGAAACAAATGAATATACCCTGACCTTGGGCGGAACCGCAGCCGGGCCCTGGCCTGAGACCTTCCTCTACTACGACAGCCGCTGCCAGATGGCCTTTGTCAAAGGGGAATGCACTCCCAGAACCTTAAGAAGCTACGCGGGCAAATGCAGCATGGATGAGGAGTTTCTTGAGACCATCCCCCAGGTATTCACCGTCTCCTATGAAAAGACGGAAAAGAATATTGATATCACATACGAGATAGGCTATCATCCCCCCATCCCCTTCGGACTCGTCTATTGGGATGACCTGCGCGGATACAAAGCAGCCTCCTGCGAGGGGGCATGCCATGTTGAAATCATAAAGGATAAACTTGCCTTTATACGCATGGACCTCGACGGAGAAAAAAGGAAGGTTCATCTGAAACTGGAACAATCATAATACTGCCAACCCTTTCGTCCTTTGGGACCCTTTCCATTGAAAGAAGCCGATTGCATGCGGCTTCTTTTTTATGGTAGAATACAGGTAAAGAAATCCTGTTAAAGCATTCAATAATCAGACAGGAATAGACATCAGAAAGAGGTGTGATAAAATGAGTGAATTTTTACATGTTAATGTATCCGATGCAACACGCCGGCATAAAAGCAAACAGGATGGCTATGAGCATTATAGGCGGGATTTGGTTCCCAAGGGATTTGCCCGGCAATGCGCCATTTCCTTATACGAATTACCTCCGGGTCAATCTGCATATCCGTATCATTATCACGTGAAGAATGAGGAGGCTTTCTATATCCTCAGCGGCAACGGGATCTTGAGAACACCCCAAGGGGAAAGACCGGTTTCTGCCGGTGATTTTTTATTTTTTCCGGCAAATGAAAAAGGTGCTCATAAGCTCACTAATATCTCAGAAACAGATTTACTTGTTTATTTGGATTTTGATACCTATAACGACATTGATATAGCGTTTTATCCTGATTCAGAAAAGATAGGGGTATGGGGTAAGAATATCAACCAGCTTTACAAAACAAAGGATCAGGTTGAATATTATAGGGATGAATCATCCTATTGATTTTTTCTCTCTCCTGTGGTAAACTGAAAGTCATTATCAAATTGATACGAAGGGGGGATACCGGATGAAGCGGCCTTCAAGATATAACACAAAGCAAAGTGACGCTATTCTTGCATATCTGTCCTCGCTTAACGGCGAGCATGTTACCGCGGGTCAGATCGCTTCCCATTTTGAGACCAGCGATTATCCTATTGGACTTGCAACTATTTATCGTCACCTTGACAAGCTTGTGGAAAACGGAACGATCCGCAAATATACCCTTGACGGCGTTTCCGGCTCCTGTTATCAGCACATTTCAAGCGCCCATGAACATCAGCAAATCCATTTGAAGTGTGAGCAATGCGGTGCGGTACTGCATCTGCAATGCAGTGTGATGGAAAATGTACCGCAGCATGTGTATGAGGAGCACGCATTTCTGATTAATCCCATGAAAACCGTGCTATATGGCAAGTGTTCTAATTGTATCGGCTAGAGCCGGCCGCCGGCCTGATTTTTGAAAAGGAGGAAAGCTATGAATCGTGGACAAATGCGAAAGAGAATTATTGCATTACTGGTTTCTATTCTCTTTAGCCTGGTTTCCTTCTTGTCGATTTCATTTATTACAGAACATGCGGAGCATGACTGTACCGGTCATGACTGTACTGTTTGTCTTCAGCTTCACTCGGCAGGAGATTTGCTTCGGCAGCTTTCAGCTGCTCTTATTTGTGCTGCTTCTATTTACACCGGTCTGCTCTTTGCAGGGACAGTTCAGCAGGGTACGGCTGCTCCTATTATCGTATCAACCCCCATCTCCCTTAAGGTAAGAATGAATCATTGAGATAATCTCCCCCAAGGGAATACGACGTCCATTTGGAAGGCGGGATTTTTGCGCCCTTTTTTGAATGTACTTTGTACGACCTTGTATTTTTGCGCCTAAAACCAAGAATATGGAGGTTATTTTTATGAAAAAGAGTATTTCAATCATGCTTATGTTAATCCTTATCATCACAGTCATGAGCGGATGTGCCAAATCTGGCAATCCTTCGGATTCCGCGGATAAGATAAGTGTCGTTTCCACCATTTTTGCCCCCTATGATTTTGTAAGAGAAATCGTCGGGGACAAAGCCGAGATTACCATGCTGCTCCCGCCCGGCTCCGAAAGCCATTCTTACGAGCCTACGCCCCAGGACATAATTAAAATTCAAAACTGCGATGTGTTTGTCTATGTCGGCGGCGATTCGGATGCGTGGGTGCATGAGGTGCTGGAATCCATGGACACCAGTAAAATGAAGATTATCACCCTCATGGACTGTGTGGAGGCTGTGGAAGAAGAGCTCGTCGAGGGGATGGAGGATGACCATGGGCACGACCATGGCAGTGAAGATTTTGATCCAGCCAATGTCAAAGACCGTCCGATGAGTGATTTTAACGGCGGCTGGATCTCCGGCATCCCTCTCATAAACGACGGCTCTCTTGACGAATATATTGAGCATACCGCTGAGGAAAACCAGCTCACATGGGAGGAAAGAAAAGCAGCCCTGCTTACGCAATGGGCTTCCGATTACGATAACCTTACCATCGACAACAACACCTTAACAATTGGTACGCTTTCCGGTGAATACGCATACAAGGGTTATCAAATCACAGAATCCGATCATGGAGCTTCTGTGTGGTATAATTTTGAGATTGTCACCCCGGTGGAAGGGCTGCCCTCCTATCTGTCCTTTCATGATCATGAATACGGATACGAAGAAGAACATCATGACGAAGATGAGCACGAAGAAGAACACGAAGAAATCGGGCATATACACTTGAAATACGGAAATGAGGGCTTTGATGCGCTTATTTCGAAGGAGGACTGGGCCGCTTTCTACTTTGACAGCAGCCATTCCGGCAAGGAAATCGGAGAGTTTATGGCCGGACATGAACACGAAGATGCCGAATTAGACGAGCATGTATGGACCTCCCCCAGAAACGCAAAGCTGATTGTTCAAAAGATTTCCGATGCACTTTGTGAAGCGGACAGTACAAACGCTGAACTCTACAAAGAAAATACAGCGTCATATCTCACTCAGTTAGATGAGCTTGACGCGGCGTTCCGGGAAGTTGCGGCCTCGGCCTCCCATAAAACACTCATTTTCGGCGACCGCTTTCCATTCCGGTATTTAGTGGACGCCTATGGCCTGGAATACTTTGCAGCCTTCCCCGGCTGCTCTACGGAAACGGAGGCCAGCGCTGCCACGGTGGCTTTCCTGATCGATAAAACAAAGGCGGAGAGCATACCTGTTGTATTCCATATCGAGCTGTCCAATCAAAAGATGGCCGATACCATAAGCGAGGCAACCGGGGCAAAGGTACTGCTTCTCCACTCCTGCCACAATGTTACCAAGGCTGAAATCGAAAGCGGCGTCAGCTATCTCGATTTAATGAAGCAGAATGTAGAGAATTTAAAGGAGGCACTGAGATAATATGGCTCTTATCACTTGTCAAAACGCTTCTTTTGCTTATGATGGCATTCCGGCCGTCAGCGGCCTCAGCTTTGAGGTTCAAAAGGGTGATTACCTATGCATCGTCGGAGAAAACGGTTCCGGCAAAAGTACTCTCATAAAAGGCCTGCTGCGGTTAAAGGCACCGCAGAGCGGAAGTATTTTGATGGGTGATGGCCTGAAGGCAGCTGAAATCGGATATCTTCCGCAGCAAACCGCCGCTCAGAAAGACTTTCCCGCCAGCGCATATGAGGTGGTCCTTTCAGGACGCCTCAGCGCCCGAGGCATACGCCCCTTTTATTCGCGGACAGACCGGGCAATGGCAGAGGAGAACCTTCGCCGTCTTGGCATTGAAGCTTTGAGAAACCGTTGTTACAGAGAATTGTCCGGCGGCCAGCAGCAGCGCGTGCTGCTGGCGCGGGCTCTCTGTGCAACCCAAAAGCTCCTGCTGCTGGATGAGCCGGTTGCCGGGCTGGACCCCCTGGTTACCCAGGAGCTGTACCGCTTAATCCAGAAAATCAACAAGGATACCGGTATTACTATTATTATGGTCTCTCATGATATCCGCAGTGCGGTAAAATTTGCCGGGCACATTCTGCATTTGCGAAATCAGCAGGTGTTTTACGGGAAAACAGAGGACTACATAAGGTCCCGCATTGGCATTGATTTTTTGGGAGGTGAATACAATGATTAGCACATTAATAGAGATGTTTTCCTATACCTTTCTCGTTCGTGCCGTTGTGGTGGGACTGCTGGTCTCCCTCTGCGCGGCCCTGCTGGGCATCAGCCTTGTGCTGAAACGTTACTCCATGATAGGCGACGGGCTTTCCCATGTGGGCTTCGGCACCTTGGCGATTGCCACAGCCATGAATGCGGCTCCCCTTGCCGTTTCCATCCCTATTGTGATATTGGCAGCTTTCCTGCTTCTGCGCATCAGCGAAAACAGTAAAATTAAGGGGGATGCCGCTATCGCACTGATTTCCACAAGTGCCCTGGCTGTGGGGGTTGTGGTGATATCCCTCACCACCGGCATGAATACCGATGTTTGCAATTACATGTTTGGCAGCATCCTTGCCATGAGCAAAGACGATGTGGCGTTGAGTATTGTACTGGCCATTGTGGTTCTTGTCTTATTTGTGCTGTTCTACAACAAAATATTTGCGGTTACCTTTGACGAAACCTTTGCCCGGGCCACCGGTACAAAAACAGGACTTTACAACATGCTCATTGCCTTTCTAACTGCGATTACTATTGTGCTGGGCATGAGGATGATGGGGGCGCTTTTGATTTCCAGCTTAATTATTTTCCCCGCTCTCACCTCCATGCGAACCTGCAAGACCTTTCGAAGCGTGACAATATGCTCCGCCATTGTATCCGTTATCTGCTTTTTTACCGGGGTGGTCATTTCATATGTTTATGCTACTCCAACAGGTGCAAGCGTCGTTATTATCAATATTGCTGCCTTTCTGGTTTTTTGGATCATCGGCAGCAGGAAGGGAAGGGCAGGGCAATGAAAAGACCGGTAATAATTTTTTTACTTTGTATTTTTTTATTAAGCGGATGCAGCAATGCTTCCCCTGCTCCGAATACGGCTTCACAATCCGATATGAAAACACCCCCGGTAAGCTTACCGTCAGATAACTCGTCTGAAGAAGGCAGTTCAGAAGTTCTGCCCTCCCCGGATGCATCCGGCAACACGCTGCCCTCCGGTGATACTGCAGGAGAAACCAGCAATGCAACACAAACCGGCAATTCAACGGAAGTTGGTAATGCAGTAGAAATTGATGATACAACAGGGGTTGGTGATGCAGGGATTGGTGATGCAGCAGAGATTGACGGCGTCGTGGAGATTCGGGAGAAGATGTTCATCGCGCAGACCAACGATATCTATCTCAACTCGGAGGACTATCTGGGAAAAACAATAAAATATGAAGGTATCTTCAAATCCTCCTACTGGGAGGAGGATGACACCACCTACCATTTTGTTATCCGTTATGGCCCCGGCTGCTGCGGCTATGATGGTGAGGCCGGATTTGAAGTCAATTGGGACGGAGGCTGGCCGCAGGAGGATGATTGGTGTGAGGTCATCGGCGTGCTGGAGGAATATGAAGTAAACGGACAGACCTATTTACAGCTTGCTCTCACATCGCTTACCGTCTTAGAGAAGCGCGGTGAAGAGTTCGTATCCCAATAATTGCCCGCTTTTCATCGGGCTGTTCACACATATCCCCTCTTTATGAGAGTTCAGCCTGGAGCAGACAGGAGAGCATGGTGCTCCCGTAATGCACTGTATGGAAGAGATGGGATTGGATTTGTATGGCACAGACGAACAGGTTTGTACGGATGTGACATTCAAATCCAGTCATATGTCTTCCATCCTGTGTGTGAGGGAGCACCATGCTCTCCTGTCTGCTCCAGGCTGAACTCTCCCTCCCCTTTTCATAACACTTTATTTATTATTTACTTCGGGACGAAGACACAGTATAATATGAGCAGATATCATACCGATTGAGGACGATATTATTATTAAAAGAGGGACAGGAGATTTATTTGGTCATGACGAAACAGACAGAGACAGCAATAAGAGCGGAAGGCAGCGACAGAATCTATTTATACGACAACATCAGGGGATTTCTTATTTTTCTTGTTGTTTTCGGACATATTATGAATCTGGGCTGGTACAATAATGATATCACCAAAACAATTTATATTTTTATTTATTTTTTTCATATGCCGGCCTTTATCTTTATGTCCGGGTATTTTTCAAAAAATGTTGCCAAATGCCGCGAAACCGCATTAGTTAACTATTTTGTTCCTTATCTTTTTCTGGTTGTTTTTGTTTTTATACAGATGAAGCTGCTGCCGATTCCAGGAGAACCGGAATTTGTTTTCCGTGTCTTTTCGGTTCCCTCCGGCTGCTGGTTCCTGTTCGCAATGTTTGTATGGAAGCTTTTAATCAAAGATATTGCAAGGCTCCGGTTTTCCATTCCTCTTTTTCTCCTGTTGGGGCTGCTCTCCGGATTCAGCCATGAGTTTGGATTCAAATTTTCCCTTGGAAGAATCTGCGCCTTCAGCATTTTCTTTATTCTGGGGTTCTATACAGAGGAAAAGCATGTTGCTTTTATCCGGCGGATTCCCTGGGTGGTATCCTGCCTCCTCCTGTATCCCCTCTACCGGATTGCGCAATATTACGGGGCGGTACGTAAAATCCCTATCGATCTGGTGATGAACAAGGGAGCCTACCGGGATGAATTTATCATGGAAGATTTTATTTTCCGCCTTGTTTATTACGTCATTGCGGCGATTTTCATCTTAATCCTTATTAACCTGTTTCCAAAAAAGAAAACCTTCCTGTCAAAGATCGGAAGAAACTCCTTCCCCGTATACATATTTCACACCCTGCTGGTACGCTTCATTGATACCGCTACCTATGACTATGCCAGGTTCAAGGAATCCCCTGTACTCTACCTGATTTTTATTGCTGTGATGTCCGTTATTGTGACTTATCTGTTGTCCAGGGACATCTGTATGCGCGCGCTCAATGGGTTTTTGAGTTTTGTCAGTAAAATTATATTCCGGCCTTCCGGAGACGTATCTGCCCCAGGCTGATCTCCAGCCCCTTTTCTAGTTTTAGGATATATCGTTTGACCCTTTGCCGTTTCAATGCTATAATGGTTTTATCACCAAAAATTTGAAAGGAAGTGAGACAATGGACGGTAACCCCCGAGAACCCCTAAGTTATTTTAACACCCAATATGAAAACATTGACCAATGGGTCGGTATTTGCTCCGGGCTTTTGTCCATTGTGCCTTTCTGGCTGATGGATTAAATCGCCTTGTCTTCTGCCGTCTGTTGGGGCGGCTTTTTTTGTTGCCTTTTTAATGCTTTCACTGGGAATACTAATTAAAGAAAGGAATGATACCAGTGAATTTCATGAACAAAAAAAATCTTTTAACACAGGTTCAAAAAAACAAGCATGATATTGAAGCAGCACTTAGCTCGTATGCGTTTCTTACTGCCACGGAGCTGTTCTCACAGTTTTCCACCAGTCAGGCGGGGCTGACCGGCAGTGACGCGGGCGACAGGTTGAATGAATTCGGAAGAAACATCATAACCACAGGAAATAAAAATACGTTACTTCACAGATTAAGGGAAGCGATTATCAATCCCTTTAATGTCATCCTGCTGCTTATTGCAGTGGTAACCTATTTTACAGATGTCGTGGCCTCATCAAGGCCGGATTATTTCACTATAATCATTATTGTATCCCTTGTGCTCCTCTCCAGCCTGGTTGCTTTTGTTCAGAACCAGCGATCCAACACCGCCGCAGAAAAGCTGGCGAAAATGATTTCTAACAAATCCGAGGTTTGGCGGGATGGATGTTTGGTTGAAATCTCCATGGAGGAGATCGTTCCCGGAGATATTGTCCGGCTCTCGGCGGGTGATATGCTCCCGGCGGATGTACGGTTCTTAATGACAAAGGATACCTTCGTAGCTCAGGCAGCCTTAACCGGTGAATCCAATCCCGTGGAGAAATTCAGCAATATGCCTGCCAGAACAGGGCAGGATAGGCCTGATGCATTTACAGACCTGCAGACCATAGGTTTCATGGGTTCCAACATCGTCAGCGGCAGTGCTGCAGCAATCGTACTGGCAACCGGCAATGACACATATTTTGGGTCCATGGCAAAATCCCTGTCCGGTGACAGGGCAAAAACCAGCTTTGAATGCGGTGTTGATTCTGTCAGCAGACTATTGGTCCGCATGATGCTTGTGATGGTTCCCATCGTATTTTTAATCAACGGTTTGGCAAAGAACAACTGGCCGGGTGCCCTGCTTTTTTCCATCAGCATTGCGGTAGGGCTTACGCCGGAGATGCTTCCCGTTATTATGACCTCCACACTGGCCAAGGGCGCAGTAACCATGGCAAAGCACAAGGTCATTGTCCGCACCCTTGGCGCCATACAGACCTTCGGGGAAATGGATGTGCTTTGCACTGATAAAACCGGCACCCTGACAGAAGATAAGATCGTGCTGGAAAAGTATATGAACCTCCACGGCGAGGATGATACCCGTGTTCTGCGCCATGCATATCTCAACAGTTATTTTCAGACAGGACTGAAAAATCTCATTGACCTTGCCATCATCAACCGGGCAGCACAAAGCGGACTGGAGGATATTCCCGGAAACTATAGCCGGGTGGATGAAATTCCTTTTGACTTTACGCGGCGCAGAATGAGTGTGGTCCTGGAGAATCAACACGGAAAACGCACACTCATAACAAAGGGTGCAGTAGAAGAGCTGCTTGGGATTTCCTCCTTTGTAGAGATGAATGGGCATGTCCTTTCCATGGATGAAGAAACCCGCCGTGTCGCACTGGAAACCTATGAAAAATATAACGCGGAAGGCCTGCGTATGATTGCCGTGGCACAGAAAAATGAGGTTCCCGACACGGACACCTTTAGCGTATCCGATGAAAAGAATATGGTTCTCATCGGTTTCATCGGATTTCTGGATCCGCCAAAGGAAAGCGCCCGATCCGCTATCGCCGCACTCAAGGAACACGGCGTGCGGACTGTCGTCCTTACGGGAGACAGTGAGGGCGTGGCCAGGAAGGTTTGCGGCAAGGTAGGTGTGAATACTTCCCTTCTGCTGACGGGCCGTGATATAGAGCAAATGGATGATGCTGCATTATTGACTGCTGTCAGAACCTGCGATTTGTTTGCAAAATTATCTCCCTCCCAAAAGGAACGGGTGGTTAAGACCTTCCAGGCTGCAGGGCATACCGTCGGCTATATGGGGGACGGAATTAATGACGCACCGCCGCTGCGCCAGGCAGATGTGGGAATCTCCGTGGACTCTGCGGTGGATATTGCCAAGGAGACCTCCGACATCATCCTGCTGAAAAAGGATCTGATGGTCCTGGAAGAAGGCGTGATCGAAGGCCGCCGCACCTTTGGAAATATTATTAAATATATTAAAATGGCCGCCAGCGGTAATTTCGGAAACATGCTCTCTGTCATTGCCGCCAGCATTTTTCTTCCGTTTTTGCCCATGCTGCCGGTACAGATCCTGACACAGAATTTATTATGCGATTTCTCACAAATGGGAATCCCCTTTGACAGCGTGGACTCAGAATATATCAGAAAGCCGCGCAAATGGGAAATGGGCTCCATCAAATCCTTTATGGCTTTCATGGGCCCCCTTAGCTCCGTCTTTGACATCCTGTGCTTCGCCGTTATGTGGCGGGCCATCGGTGCCAATACCTCCGGTCTGTCGCCGCTGTTCCAATGCGGATGGTTTGTATTCGGCACCGTATCCCAGGTGCTGGTCATCCACGTAATTCGCACGGGCAAACTGCCATTTTTGCAGAGCAGGCCCTCCGCACCCTTGTTTCTTTCCACCTTTATTGTAGCGGTGATTGCGCTGATAACCGGCTTTACAGGCTTTTCAGTCGGTCTGGATATGCTCCCTCTGCCGGTATCCTTTCTCCCGTGGCTTGCACTGCTTCTCGCCGGATACTTTCTTTCCACACAGCTGGTAAAAAAGGTCTATGTCAGGCGTTATCAGGAATGGCTGTAAATGGCTGTAGTGTGGCTTTCTTTCTTTCGGAAAATATGATATGATAGGAAAGAAAAGGATTGCTCTATTGACAGACAGAAAGGATGAAGAATTATGAATGAAACTCTCCGTACCATTGCCCAGCGCTATTCCTGCCGTGCCTATGACGGGCGCTTACCTGAAAGAGAAACGCTGGAGGCGCTGGCTATGGCCGCCGCTCAGTCCCCCAGCGGCTTGAACCGCCAGCCCTGGCAGATTATTGTAATCACCAACAAAGCTCTGATTGAAGAAATGGACGCAGAAGGCATGCGCATTCTCGCTGAGGCGGAGGATAAGAGCACCTATGAACGGTTCATGAGCCGAGGCGGAACTTTGTATTACAATGCCCCCTGCATGTTTCTGATCCTGAAACAGCCCGGCACTGAGATAGATACCGGTATTGTCAGTGAGAACATCTCCCTGGCTGCAGCCTCCCTTGGCCTGGGCAGTGTTATCTGCGGTATGGCCGCCATTCCCTTCAACGGGCCAAAAGGCAGCATTTACAAACAGAAGATCGGTTTTCCTGACGGATGGGAATTCGGTGTTGCCGTTTTGACAGGCTATGCGAAGTCTCCGGGCACCCCTCACGAACCCGACACCTCCAAGATAAGATATGTGGAATAAGATGCAGATAAAAAACTATAACGACTTTGTAACCGCCTTGTTAGAGGCCGGATTTGCCATGGGCGGCGGCAACAGCGAGGGGATCTATTCCGTGATCCCGTGGAGCTGGAATGAACAGCCGCCCTATGAAACTCCGGTTTGCTGGCACACCGGCGACCCGGAGACCGATCCGTGGGAATGGCGGATGCGCGTGCTGGATGAGCGCAATGATATCGCTTACGCTAAGGTCTTTTTTAAGAAAAGCGGATATATCACCAGGGAATGGATCCCCTATTTTCTCGCTGCCCGCAGAGGCAGTCTGAGCTTTGAGGAGGAATACCAGACCGGAGTAATCAGCCATTTTGCGAAGCGTATTTATAACGTGCTGCTGGAATACCGGACCCTGCCTCTGCACGCCATCAAGCAGCTGGCGGGCTTTGGAAAAGAGGATAAGTCCGGATTTGACCGTGCTCTGGTTGAATTGCAGATGAAAATGTATCTTACTATGTGCGGCAGGCAGCAGAAGATTTCTCAAAAAGGAGAAGCATACGGCTGGTCCTCCACGGTGTTCTGCCTGACCGAGACCTTCTGGGGCGACGAGGTGATGGAAGCCGCTGCAAAGCTGGACAGACACCGGGCCTTCCGGAAGATTTCGGAGCACGTCTGCCTGCTCAATCCGAATGCAGAGCAGAAAAAAATAATGAAATTTATAAACGGTTAGAAAAGAGGCCGTTGCAATGTTTTTGCAACGGCCTCTTGCTGCCCTCTTTTATAAAATATCCTTCCCCACCCATTCATTCTATAGACCCTTTCTTAATCTGATGATATAATGTCGACAGACATTATATCTGTGCCGACCGAAGAGAGTGTGCATAATCGTCACGAAGTGACGCATAATGTCCACGATGAGCAGATTAGTCCATAACAGCTATGGTATTAATCTGGCTTGCTTGAAGCAATACCATAGCTGTTGTGGATAAGTGCAACGTGAACGAAAGGAGCCGCAAAGCCATATGGACAATATGCAGCTTATTAAGACCCTTGAGATAAATCCTCATATCATCACATCGATCCCTCATCCCACGGATGAGATGAAATTAATTGCTGTCAGGAAAAATGGCCTTTTGCTGGAATATATAGAGAATCCCACCCGGGAGATGGAGGAGCTTGCCCTGGAAAATAACGCCCGGGCAATTCAATTCATCCATAATCCCACAGAAGCGATGATGCTTCAGGCAATCGAGAGCGGATGGACCAATCTGGAATATATGAAGCATCCCACGGATACCGTCATTCATCGGGCGGTCAGTCAAGCCGGCTGGGCGATCAAATATGTGAATAACCCAAGTGAAGAACTGCAATTATTGGCGGTACAAAAGAATTACGATGCGATACGGTTTATCAAATCCCCCTGTGAGAGCGTACAGCTGGAGGCGGTGAAAGAAAATTATGAGGCATTAAGATTGATTGCATCCCCTTCTCACGCCGCCCGGGTGACCGCCGTTAAGAGCAATGAAGAGGCCATTAAATATATCAACGATCTGGATAAGGATAACATACTGGAATTTTTAAAAATTAACTTTCTTGTAATCAAATATGTGATGAATGCCATCTCAAAAGAGGAATTGGAGGAAGTTCTGAGGGAGGTGCTTTCCCGGGAAACAGTGGAAGAACGCTATGTCCGGGATTTTCTGAATTACACCACCCTGGACTACTCTGATATCAGGCAGATGGATAAACTCCGCTTCATTCATCAGTACGGAAGCAAAAAAGCAAAGAAAATAACGGTGGACGAGAAGCTGAAGATGAGATAGGAGCAAGCTGATATGAATTATAGAGATACCCTGGAAAGTGTTGAATTGGTGCTGGCCACCAAAGAAGTTCCCCTGATTGTAGGGGAAAGCGGCATTGGGAAAACAGCCCTGGCCAAAGATATTGCAGAGAAAAATAACTGGAGCCTGATTGTGATTGACGGCAATCTTCTAAAGGAGGGTGAGATCGGCGGCCTTCCTGCAATCGAGACCTACGCATCAACAGATGAAAATGGCAGGATAACCGAAAGAAAAACCACGGTTTACGCCGTCCATTATAAGTTAAGGGAAATTGACGAGGTACTGTCTAAGGGAAATACCGTGCTTTTATTCATTGATGAAATTAACCGCTGTGAGCATACGGTTCAGCAGGAGCTTATGAATCTGATCCTGAACAGAGAAATCAACGGATATCAGCTTCATGAAAGTGTCAAAATCATTGCCGCTATGAATCCCTCCGGCAAATATGGCGCAAATTATGATTATCAGGTAGTGGATATGGACGCCGCCCAGGAGAACCGTTTTGTATGGCTAACCATGGAGCCGGACCATCTCCAGTGGCTGGATTGGGCCATGGGGGCCGGAATTCATCCCAAAATCATGGAATTCATCTCCACCTTCCCGGAATATCTGAATAAATCCGGGCAGGACGGTATAAAGGCAACCCCGCGGAGCTATGAGCGCATCTCCAAGGCATACCAGGTCTATAAGGAAAGGGGGGATATCCCCCGACCCGTATTTTTAAATTTCCTGAGAGGAAATGTGGGAAGAATGATTGCTGAGGAGTGCATCCGCTTTCTCGAAGCCGATCACGCTCCTCTTCTCTCCTATGCCGACGTTTTTACAGACGGCCCGCTTCCTGCTTCCCTCCCGGAGCGGATTGGGAAGGAAAGCCATACCAGACTTTATCTGGCGGCAAAGAATATTTTAAGAACAATGGAGGCAAGGTTAGCAGAGAGCACTCTTATGCCGCCGGATTCTCTTCTGTTAATTTGCCGGCTCATTGATCTGCTAAGAATGTACCCTGCCGACTTGAGAATCGGTATCATGAAGGAGATCAAAGCAAGCGATCCGGCTATCTACCGGCTGGCGATTAAAGAGGAAGCCTTCGTCGCACTCTATTTTGAATCCTATGGTTTTTCCGATCCCACTCTTGGATAAGAGGTGAATTTATAGATGGATACTTATTTTTACAGTCAGGTAAAGAAGCTTCGCCAACAGGTCTATAAGCTGATGAAAACCTTCTCCCATGCCGGTTCCCATACCGTTCCATTCACCATAAGCCTGCCTGATTCCTTTCGGCAGGAGTTCTTCCGCCTGGTGGATCAGGTAAATCTTGGCCTGATGGAGGACCGGGATAATTTCTATGGGTATTTTTTATTCCAGATGGCAAGGGAACTGCGTTTTGATATCAGCAGCCCTGCTGCCGTTAATTTTAAAAACGCAGGGTATGTAATCTATTTCAATCCCCTGATCTTCCTGAGGATGGATCTCAGGCAGATGGAAAGCACCATCAAGCACGAAATCCTCCATATCCTGTCCATGCATCTTCTTCGGGCCAGGGGATTCCACGAGAGATACCACCCCTTAGCCGTTAATATGGCTATGGATATTGCGGTCAACAAATACCTGGACCCTGTTCCGCCCTACTCCACCACTCTGGAATGGGTAAATTCACACTATGGTTTACGGCTCGCGCCCTATGCCCCATTTGAGTATTACATTGAGGAACTTCAAAAAGTTATGAGCTTTGCCGATGTAACTCGCCCCGGCGTGGAAGACACAGAAAAAGAAGCAGCAAGGACGAAGCAGGAAGCACCGGAAGCAGAACAAGACACGGAGGAAGAACCGACAATAGAAAGCGCCGCCCGGCAGGGAATAAAAACCGGATACGATCCCGCCGGAACCCATGATCTTTGGGCGGAATCGGACAATATCGAGGCCGGTATCCTTCAGGAATTCACGGAAAAGGCCGTACGGCTTTCGGAAAAGGGAGGTCTTCCGGCTTATTTGGAGACCATATTATCCTCTTTGAAAAACAGCAGAGGTGAATTGCCCTGGAATCTCTATCTGAACCGGTTGATGGGAACCATCACCGGCAGCAAGAAGAAGACGGTTACACGAAGGGACCGCCGGCAGCCGGACCGCCTGGAGCTGCGAGGCCAGCTCAGAAACCGCAGAGCAAAGATAGCCGTTGCCGTGGATATCAGCGGAAGCATTCATGAGGACGAATTTAAGCAGGCCATGACAGAGATCCTTGATATTGTTAAGAATTACAGCCATGATATTTCCATCATCGAATGTGATGATAAGATCCGGCGTATCTATAAGGTGAAGAACCAACGGGATCTGAAGGACCGAAGCAGCACCCAGGGCGGCACCGGCTTCAGTCCGGTTTTTGAATACGTTAACCAGAATCATTTTAATCTGTTAATCTATTTTACCGATGGAAAAGGAGAGGACAGGCTGAAAGTCATCCCCAAAGGGTATCCCGTCCTCTGGATTATCTCCGGAAGAGGAGACGGGCTTTCCTTGAAGGAGCCCTATGGCACGGTTAAAAAGCTCCATGGCATCCAAGTAAAAGATTCCGTTCTGGATGCTTATGATGTGGAAAGCGGAGGCTACTCTATGAATAACCAGGAGAAGATCTGACAAAAGAGACAAGGCTTTCACGAGCTTAAAAGATATCCGGGATTACCGCTCCTTTGATAACCCCGGATCTCCTTTCTTCTTCAGCCTTCCATATCATTAACTTATTCCTTCCGTGAAGAAATTACGAAGAAATAATTACGAAGAAATGTGCTCTACATAATCTTTCAAGGTTCTTCTCATCCGTTCCAGAACTTCAAGATACTCTTCTTTCCCTGCCAGGTTATTCAATTCATAAGGATCCTCCCAGAGATCGTACAGCTCTTCGATATCGTTTTTCGTCCATATATATTTGAACTGTTCCTCCGCTATCATCTTTCCTTCACAGGGATAGGCATGACCATAAGTCTCACCGTATACCGCCCTTCTCCACCCTGCTTCCGGCTCTGTAAACAGCTTAAGAAGGTTATCTCCGTCCGTCCTGTACAGGAAGCTTGTTCCTGCTGCCCCAAGAACCGTGGGAGCCAGGTCTGTGTTGGATATCAGCTCCTTCGATACAGAATGAGGAGGAATCACGCCGGGATACCGGATTGCCAGCGGAATTCTCATAACCTCCTCCGGCAGGTAGGCCTGCTTGTCCGTATGCCCTCCATGGCAGGCAACTGCATCCCCATGATCCGAGGTCCACAGTACCATGGTGTTTTCCGTGAGACCCAATTCATCCAGCTTGTCCAGTATCAACCCGGCGGCTTCGTCCACCAGCGTAATATGAGCGTAGCATCTGGACAGAATGAGCTGCCAGTCAGCCCAAGTCCAGCTTCCGGGGCGCTTCAGCCTTTTCTTCTCGCTTATGCCTCTTCCCGTCTCAAATTGGTAAGTATCCGGTTTCTTCTTCAGCAGATCCTCATAGCTGGGATAGACCGGAATCTTCTCCGGAGGATATAATTCAACAAATTCTCTGGTAGGATGATAGGGCTGGTGAGGCCCAAAGAAATCGATTCTCAAGGAAAAAGGAGCTGTTTCTCCCTCCTCCCTTCTTCGGTGTATCTCCTCCAGCTGGCTGACCGCCGCATCCGCATAATAAAATGCTTCATGGCATTCCTTCGGTCCCTCCAGAATTCCGGCCAAAACCTCATTCAGCATATCGCGATGAAAAGCATAGCTTTCCCCTTCCTTCGCATCATCAATCCAGCCCTCTTCGCACATATTCTTTTCCACAAACATGGACGCTGCCGGAAGCCGGTTTTTCTTAATATACTCCAGATACTCCTTCTGACGATAAGGATTGTGATACTCCGGATAGGAGATTCCCGCACATCCATAATCTTCCGGACATCCTCCTCCCGCATGCCATTTTCCAAAATAATAGTTCTGATAACCTGCTCTTTGAAGTGCCTGCAGATAGTTCTCCGGCTGGTCACCCGGAATCTTAACCGCATTATTAATCTGCCCGTGTCTGGCCGGGTAGAGACCGGTGAGCATGGTTTTTCTGGAAGGACAGCATAAAGGGGATGCGCAGTAGGTACGCTCAAAGAATGCGCCCCCCTCCTTCAACCGTTCAAAATTCGGCCTCTGTATGCCCGTATGCCCATAATAGGCATGGTGATCCGTCACAATCCAAAGGATATCCGGTTTTCTCATAGCACTCTTTTCCTTTCTCTATTTTTCTCTCGGAGATAAAATCAGCCCGTAGGAATTGCTTTGCCACAGGGACAGCTCCACAATGGAATCCCCCGCCTGGGCCAGTATTTCAAACATCTCTTCCCTCCATCTGCGCAGCACGTGGGAGAAAGCGGGAAGAGGCGCCAGATTCCTCATTTCTCCGGGATCGGATTCCATATCGTATAATTCATCCACAGAGAAGGGATTGTAGATAAATTTCCACTTATCATTCCGTATCATCCGGCTGGTGACAAGGGTGCTCTCATAGCCGTTAAACTCCACCAGAATTTTCTTTCTCCATTCCGATGTCTCTTCTCCCTCCTTCATCAAAGGCAGCAGGGAGCTTCCGTCCATAGGCTGCTCCTTATCCGGAGCCGTACCTGCAAATTCCAGGAAGGTAGGGGCCAGATCCACCAGACTTACATAATTGCTGCATTCCTTTTTTTGTTCGGCCTTACCCGGCAGCTTCACAATCAAGGGAATATGGTTATCCTCCTCATACAGATTAAAGCCCTTGTTGAACATCCGATGCGCTCCCAGCATATCCCCATGATCGGAGGAGAATACAATCATGGTATCCTCATAAAGCCCTTTTTCCTTCAATTTCTCAACAATCCGTCCGATCTGCGCATCGATATAGCTGCAATATCCCCAATACACAGCCACTACCTTCTGCCAATCCTTAAAGGTCAGATGGGCGGTGTTCCATCTCATCAGCTCCTTCTGCTGAACCTCCGGTTTATTCTCAAAGGTCTCGTCAAAGTTCGCCCATCGTTCCACCAGCTCCGGATCATACATACTGCAGTACGGCTCCGGTACGGCATAGGGAAAATGCGGCCCATGAAAACCGGCACAGAGGAAAAAGGATTTGTTCTCTTCTGAAAACCGATCAATCATATCCAAAGCCTGATCCGCCACCCAGGCATCGTGATGATCCTTCTCATTTAACACCGACGGCCCCCAGAAGGGCGCTTCTCCGCCCCATTCCAGGGGCTGCACCTCATTGATTCCAAAATCATAGGAGATTCCCCGCTCCTTGAGCTCCCGGACAAAATCCTCTTCCTTTCTCCAGTCATTAAAATGCCACTGCTGCCGGCTTCCTTCTTCCCTCAGATGGAATTTGCCGATGTAACCGGTATTCCAGCCCTGTTCTTCCAGATACTGGGGGAAGCCCTTCTTCTCCAGCACCTGCTTATCAAATACTCCGTTAAAATTGCCGGTATTCGTCAATTGCCCATGATGATGGGGGTACAGCCCCGTCAATATGGATGCGCGCGCCGGTGAGCAGAGAGGGTTTGCCGTATAAGCGCAGGAAAACCTGGTCCCTTCCTTTGCAATGCGGTCCAGATTTGGTGTCAGGCACACCTTGGCGCCGTTCACCCCAACACAGTCATACCGCCATTGATCCGTTAAAAGATATACAATATTACTCATATTTTCCCCCATCCTTCATTGATTTTCTTTCAGTATATCCCAAAGACAATCTCTATAACATAGAAATATCTTATGATATTATGGTATATTCTTTAGTATGGCTTGACTGAACCGATTCTCTTTGCTATAATAAGCAAAAGGAAAGGATAGGTATATTTCCGTGGACGAAGACGCCAGCCCGTGTTATTGCGGCACATTATATTTAATGATTAATATAAACGCCCGTTAGGAGGACAATAATAATATTGTCCTTTTTGTAGTGCTTACAAATAACACCCGTACACAGATACATATTTCCTTTTTACAACATTTATAATAACAGAAAGATCAAAGCTCCCATAACAGATGGGACTAATCAGAGGAGGTTATTTTTTTGCCAGAAGGTGAGCCAATCATAGGAAAGATTATATTACAGCTTTTCTTAATTCTTTTAAATGCGTTGTTCGCATGTGCGGAAATTGCGGTTATCTCTATGAACGATAACAAGCTTGCCAAGCTTGCCGCAAGCGGGGATAAACGGGCCGTCAGGCTGACGAAGCTGCTGGAGCAGCCCGGACGTTTTCTTGCTACGATCCAGATCGGTATTACGCTTGTAAATTTATTAGGAAGTGCCTTTGCGGCAGACAACTTTTCAGGACGGCTGGTGGATGCCATGGTGTCCATGGGGGTTCCTATTCCTGTGTCCGTCCTAAGTACCCTGTCAGTAATCATAATTACCCTTATATTAACTTATTTCACCGTGACTTTGGGAGAGCTTGTTCCCAAGCGGATTGCCATGAAGAAGTCCGAGCAGCTGGCACTGGGTATGTCAAAGCTGATTTACTTTATTTCAAAGCTCTTCGCCCCGGTGGTCTGGCTGCTGACTGTTTCTGCAAACGGCCTGCTGCGCCTGCTTGGCATTAACCCCCATGACGAGGAAGACGAGAATACGGAAGAGGAAATCCGTATGATGATAGATGCAGGCAGTGAAAAAGGTACGATTCATCCCGATGAAAAGGATATGCTGCAGAATATATTTGAATTCGACGATATCTCTGCCGGAGAACTTATGACCCACAGAACAGAGGTGTCCCTGCTCTGGAATGATGAAAGCGACGAGCAATGGGAGCAGACCATTCACGAAAGCAAGCATTCCATCTACCCCATCTGCTCGGAAAGCCCGGATAATATCATCGGTATCCTGAATTCCAAGGACTATTTCCGTATGAAGGATAAATCCCGGGAAAATGTAATGAAAAATGCCGTCCAGCCTGCCTATTTCGTTCCTGAATCGGTAAAAGCCGACGTGCTGTTCCGTAACATGAAGAAATCCCGCAGCCACTTTGCCGTGGTGCTGGACGAATACGGCGGTATGAGCGGTATTATAACCATTAACGATCTGCTGGAGCAGCTGGTGGGTGATCTGGAGGATGACATCACAGCCCCGGAAGAGCTGCCTCCTATTGAACGTATTGATTCCAATACCTGGATGATCCAGGGTACCACTCCTCTGGATGAAGTGTCCCACGCTATCGGGGTAATGCTTCCGGAGGATGATTATGACACCTTCGGCGGCTTCGTATTCGGTGTTCTGGGAACCATTCCTGATGATGGAAGCACTCCCGAGGTGGAGGAATTCGGATTGGTCATTAAGGTTCAGAACATTAAGGATCACCGCCTGGAAAGTGCGCTGGTATGCCTGGCTGACACCAAATCGAAAACCAATCCGGTCACTTCGGCAACCTAACGTAAGATAGAAAGGGGATGCTGCCATGAACTCCTTTCGTCAGATTTTAGATGATCTGTATCGCAGCTGCCGGTCTGTAACAGAGAAGAACGAGATGACCAACCGGCTCATGCGTCCGGAGTATGACAGTAAATATACGGAGATCAAGAGCTTTCCGCAAAAAGATCCCGTGGAGATTTTTTTTATCGGCTGGGAGATGAAGGACGGTCAGCTGAACGCCTTTAGCCTCTCCCAGGATCATACGGCCGCCTTCCGTTACCTGCTGGGCGATGCCCGCAGGACCCAGAGCCATACCCATAATTATCTGGAGATCGCCTATGTTCTGGAGGGCGAGTTCTGCCAGAACATTCAGGGGAAGGATGTCTGGTTTTGCAAGGGGGAATGCTGCCTCATCGATACCAACTGTACCCATCAGGACTATCTGGGGGGACAGAATGCCAGGGTGGTCTTCCTGGGCATCTCCAATTATGTCTTCCATAAGGTGCTCCGGGAGAATATTCCCGAGGGCATCCTGGCGGAATTCTTCGGAACGGCCCTTCTGTCGCAGAAGGAAGTCAAGCAATTTCTTCATTTGAAGCCGAAGGATGAAACCGATGGGCGGATTGAAGAGATTCTGGGAAGCCTGTTAAAAGAGCTGAAAAACCTGGATGTGGGCTCGGAATACGTCTGCCGAGGGCTGATCAAGCGCCTTCTCTGGCATCTGTGCCTGGCCTATGATTTCAGCCTTTCCAGGGAGCAGACCAAGGAGATGAACGTCCTGATTGCCGACGAGGTGCTTCGCTATATTCGGGAAAATGCCGCAGATATTACTATTCAGGAGCTGGTTCATAAATTTCACTATAATGAAGATTATTTCAACCGCCTTCTGAAAAAGAGGGAGGGAGTTACCTACAGCGCATATTTGCAGCGGCTCCGCCTTGAGAAAGCCAGGGAGCTTCTGGAGGAAAGTGAACTGGGGATTGACGAAATTATTGAGCAGTGCGGCTATCGTAACAAGGGCTATTTTTATAAGATTTTTATTGAAAAATATAGTATGACACCCGCCAGATTCCGGGCTATGAAGCAGTCCGGGGAGTTATGACCCGGTCTGCTTTGAAGACCATCATCCTCCTACCGGTATGTTTATGCATTTTACCCGCAAATCCTCCCGAAATACTGGTATGAGCGCCATCTGCCCTCTTATATGTTGATTCTTTTTTATTGTTATCTGCCTTATAAAGTCGGAATAGGTAACTTTTGCTGTTCATTCAGTAGGATAAAGAGATTGCTGTCCGCCTCCTTTCTTGATAAGATGGTATAGTATCATTATAATTGATTATACTATGGCACTACATGCCAATATGCGCACTCCCTTTGGGCAGCGCAGGTATAGACGAAACCTAACACCATCTATCAATTAAAGGAGGTATTTTATATGTTACAAACAGGAAAAGATTATAAGTTCTGGTTCTGTACAGGCTCCCAGGATCTTTACGGCGATGCCTGCCTGGCCAAGGTTGCCGAGCACTCCCAAATCATCGTGGATCAGCTGAACAAATCCGGCCAGCTCCCCTTCGAGGTGATCTGGAAGCCTACCATGATTACCAACGAGGTAATCCGTAAGACCTTCAATGCGGCAAACGCAGATCCCGCCTGCGCCGGTGTCATCACCTGGATGCACACCTTCTCCCCCGCCAAGTCCTGGATTCTTGGCTTACAGGAGTACCGCAAGCCCCTGCTTCATTTCCATACCCAGTTCAATGAGGAAATTCCTTATGACACCATCGATATGGATTTCATGAATGAGAATCAGTCTGCTCACGGCGACCGGGAATACGGCCACATTGTAACCCGCATGGGCATTGAGCGTAAGGTGGTAGTAGGCCACTGGGCAAAGGAAAGCGTACAGAAGCAACTGGCATCCTGGATGCTCACCGCCATCGGCGTGATTGAATCCAGCCATATCCGTGTCTGCCGCGTGGGCGACAACATGAACAATGTTGCCGTTACCGAGGGCGATAAGGTGGAAGCCCAGATCAAATTCGGCTGGGAGATCGATCATTACAATATCAATGACGTGGTTGAATATGTAGATAATGTGAGCAAAGCGGATGTCGACGCGTTGGTAGAGGAATACTACAGCAAATATGATATCCTGCTGGAAGGCCGGGATGAGAAGGAGTTCCGCGAGCATGTTGCGGTGCAGGCCGGAATCGAGATCGGTTTTGAACGCTTCCTCACAGAGCGCAATTATCATGCTATCGTAACCCATTTCGGAATGCTGGGCGGATTAAAACAGCTTCCCGGACTTGCCATCCAGCGTCTGATGGAAAAGGGCTACGGCTTCGGCGGCGAAGGCGACTGGAAGACCGCTGCTATGGTTCGTTTGATGAAGATTATGACCGCCGGCGTCAAGAACGCCAAGGGAACCTCCTTCCTGGAGGATTACACCTATAATTTTGTTCCGGGCAAGGAGGGTATTCTCCAGGCTCACATGCTTGAAATCTGTCCTACCATTGCTGACGGTAAGATCTCCATTAAGGAGCAGCCTCTCTCCATGGGTGATCGTGAAGATCCCGCCCGTCTGGTGTTCACCAGCAAGACCGGCAGGGGTGTGGCTACCTCCCTGGTGGATCTGGGCACCCGCTTCCGTCTCATCATCAACGAGGTGGAATGCAAGAAGGTGGAGAAGCCGATGCCGAAGCTTCCCGTTGCCACTGCTTTCTGGACGCCCATGCCGAATCTGGAGATCGGCGCGCAGGCTTGGATTCTTGCCGGCGGTGCTCACCATACCGCATTCTCCTATGATCTGAGCGTGGATCAGATGGTGGACTGGGCCGATGCAATGGGTATTGAAAACATTGTCATTGACAAGAACACCGATATCCGTGCCCTAAAGAACGAGATGCGCTGGAATTCGGTTGCTTACCGGTAGGCTATAAGTTTATATCATCAAGAAAACGCAAGAAATAATAGCACAAATTATTTTTTGCGTTTTCTGTTAATATTCGATATAATGATTAAAGCGTCAAAAGCACCTTCGGTGCTTTCCAGATACAATATATTGCTATTGCAAGCAGGCTTGCATATCAATATATTATATCCGGAAATGTGCGCAGTACCTTTTGACGCTTTAATCATATAATCAATACATCATATGAATTGGGGGTTAATCAAATTGAATTCGGAAAACAAAGATATTACTGTAAGAAAGCAGGCTATTGCCTCCGGCAGCACCGCACTGGGAATCGAGCTGGGCTCTACCAGAATCAAGGCCGTCCTCATTGATGAGAGCCATCAGCCCATCGCCTCGGGAAGCCACGAATGGGAGAACCGTTTTATCAATAATGTATGGACTTATTCCCTGGAGGATGTCTGGAGCGGTCTGCAAAGCAGCTACCAGGCGCTGTGTGAGAATGTCCGGGAACAGTACGGCCTGGAGCTTAAGGCTGTCGGAGCCATCGGCGTGAGCGCCATGATGCACGGCTATCTGGTCTTTAATAAAGCCGGAGAGCTTCTGACTCCCTTCCGCACCTGGCGCAATACCATGACGGCACAGGCCAGCGAAGCGCTGACCGGGCTCTTTGGATATCAGATTCCCCAGCGCTGGAGCATTGCCCATCTCTATCAGGCGATTCTGAATCAGGAAGCTCATGTGGCCGATATCGCATTTCAGACCACCCTGGCAGGCTATGTCCATTGGAAGCTCACGGGAGAGAAAGTAATGGGCGTAGGGGAAGCCTCAGGAATGTTCCCCATCGATATCGAAACAAAGAATTATAATCACAGAATGGTGCAGCAGTTTGATGAGCTGGTGGCGCCCAATGGCTATTCCTGGAAGCTGGAAGATATCTTCCCCAAGGTTCTTGTGGCAGGCGAGTCCGCCGGCACACTGACTGAGGAAGGCGCCCGTCTTCTCGATCCCAGCGGTATGCTTGCCTCCGGCATTCCCTTCTGCCCTCCCGAGGGTGATGCGGGAACCGGAATGACCGCCACCAACAGCGTAAAGGTCCGCACCGGCAACGTTTCCGCCGGAACCAGCGTATTTGCCATGGTGGTGCTGGAAAAGGAGCTGTCCAGGGTTCATTCTGAGATCGATCTGGTAACCACTCCTTCCGGGGATCTGGTAGCCATGGTGCACTGCAATAACTGTACCTCGGATCTGAATGCCTGGGTATCCGTTTTCAAGGAATTTGCCGATATCACGGGGATGAAATTAGACGCCAACCAGCTCTACGGAACCCTGTACCGCAAGGCTCTGGAGGGAGCACCGGACGGCGGCGGACTGCTGGCTTACAATTATCTGTCCGGCGAGCATATTACCGGCTTTGAGGAAGGCCGTCCCTTATTTGTCCGCACCCCTGAGAGTCAGTTTAATCTGGCCAACTTCATGAGAGTGCATCTCATGACCTCCCTCGGCGTATTGAAAACCGGCCTGGATATTCTGACCCAGCAGGAGCAGGTTCAGATTCAGAATATGTACGGACATGGCGGCTTCTTCAAGACAGCAGGTGTGGGGCAGCGCATCATGGCTGCTGCCATGAACACCCCCGTATCCGTTATGGAGACTGCCGGTGAGGGCGGCCCCTGGGGTATGGCGTTATTAGCCGCTTACATGCTTCGCAAGGAGACTTCCGAAACTCTTAGCTCCTTCCTGGGCAGCAAGGTCTTCTCCAACAGCGCAGGCACGAAGCTGGCTCCTCTTCCCGAAGATGTGGAGGGCTATGATGCATTCATGAAACGCTACAGAGCAGGACTTGCCATTGAGCGTGCAGCGGTAGATTCACTGAGATAAATCATTGTGTTCTGATTTTAAGAAAACAAACTGATATATTTAGGTTAATAAAGGAAATAAAACTGGTTCTCTTTTTTCATCAAGAGAACCAGTTTTATTGTGTCTGTGAAACACTAAAGCCCTCTTTTTGGGCGCATTACCCACAGCCATACTTTCCTCCGTTACACTCCTTTTAGCTATATTCCCGTAGCTACATTTCCCGTAGCTACAAAATCCACTCCAGTATTACATACGTTCTCAAGGATCACATCCCCTATGCAAACGGGAGCAGATACTCTAATATCTTTCAGAGCTCTGACGCTGTCGAATATCTTATCCTTCGGGATATCAGAGCGGGTTTTAACAGAGACACACCTGTCAACCCCTCCCTGCACCAATACTGTACTGGTGACAGTACGGGTGGGATTTATAATTTCCTTTCTGGCGTATAAATCCCCTCGCTTACAGGAGTTTCCTGTCACACTGACAATCTCACCCTCCTTCAGGGCAACCTCCATACGGCATCCCAAAGGGCATCGGATACAAATCAATTCTCTCTTCTCCATGATGGTTAATTCCCCTCCACTTTGACAGTGACAGACTTCAGATCAGGATATTCCCTTCGTTTCCGGGCGCTCAGTTTTATTTGTCCCATCTCCCCCGGTGTAAGTATGGGGCTCCTTTTCTTTAATACCAGCTCATGATCAAAATATACACCGATAGCTGCATTCTTATAGATCGCATCGACCCGGAAACGAATCGTCACATCCCCGTCCGCTGCTTTCTCATTCATTGTTTTCTCACTCACTGCTTTTGGGGAGAGAGATTGAGGAACCGTGTAGCGGACTCCGGAACCGGGACAAATCGGTATCTCTTTTCCAGAAGTAAGCCTGCTTTCTCCGGTTACATACCTGGCGGCATGTTCACCGGCCAGGGCAGCTTCCTCTGACACATAGTCCACCAGATCATGTACGTGAAGTACATTCCCGCAGGCATATACCCCTTCCATGCTTGTTTCAAGCTGTTCATTCACTACCGGCCCTGAAGTAACGGGATCTAAAGCGATACCCATACCTCTGGAAAGCTCATTTTCGGGAATAAGCCCTACCGAAAAAAGCACGGTATCACACGGGTAATATTCCTCCGTCCCGGGAATCGGCTTTCTGTTTTCATCCACCCGGGCTATGGTGACTCCCGTAACTCTTTCCTTCCCCTGAATCTCAGTCAGTGTATGGCTTAGCTTCAGCGGTATTCCAAAATCATCGAGGCATTGTACGATATTTCGGGTGAGCCCTCCCGAATAAGGCATAATCTCTGCAACGACTTTTACCTTTGCCCCCTCCAGCGTCATTCTTCTTGCCATGATTAACCCAATATCGCCGGAACCCAGGATAACCACCTCTCTCCCCGGAAGATATCCTTCCCGGTTGACAAGACGCTGGGCAGTGCCCGCCGAAAATATTCCCGCGGGACGAAAGCCCGGTATATTAAGGGCTCCCCTGGGGCGTTCCCGGCATCCCATTGCGAGTATAATCGCCTTCGCTTCGATCTGGAATAGTCCGTCCCTCTGATTTACTGCTGTAATTTGCTTCTGTTTATTTATCTCAATAACCATGGTGTTCAGCTTATATTCAATGTTAAGCTCCTTCACCTGCTCAATGTAGCGCGCTGCGTATTCCGGCCCGGTCAGCTCCTCCTGGAAGGTATGAAGGCCAAATCCATTATGGATACATTGATTCAGTATCCCTCCCAGCTCCTTATCCCGTTCAAGGATGAGGACGCTTTTGCATTTGTTATTTTTTGCTGCTATCGCCGCAGCAAGTCCCGCAGGGCCGCCGCCAATTATCACAATATCTACGTTTTTCATTGTGCTATTCTCCCTGTCTACAGACTATCCTTATTTTTACCGAGAATTATGTTGGAATTCATACCGTTTTTTCTTACCTCTTCGATACTGCAGTTTAGCTCCCTTGCAATAATCTCCATGGTTCTGGGCATGCAAAAGCCTGCCTGGCAGCGGCCTGAGCCAGCCCTGGCTCTCCGCTTGACCCCGTCAAGGGTTCTTGCTCCTAACGGCCTGTTGATTGCGTCTACAATCTCTCCCTCCGAGATCATCTCACACCTGCAAATGATATTGCCATAGGCGGGATTTTGATTGATGAGCGCCTTACGCTCCTCGAAGCTCATTTCATTTAATTGCGGTACAGCCTTTCTTGTATATATATAATTGGCCTTCTTCTTTGGATCTGCTTTTTCCGTTATCATGTCCGCCACCATTTTACCTATGGCCGGAGCGGCGGTAAGGCCCGGCGATTTTATTCCGGCGCAGTCAATAAACCGCTCCGCTTCTTGCAGTTCTTTGATCATGAAATCCTTCCCCGCATCGGCCCGAAGCCCTGCAAAGGAGGTAATTACCGTATTAAGAGGAAGGTTTCTGACGGTACGCCTGCTTTTTCCATTGATCTGTGACATTCCTTCGGCTGTAGTATCCGTCCCTTCTTTATCAGAAACCTCGATTGCCGTAGGACCTACAAGCAGATTTCCATGGATCGTAGGAGCCACCAGAACTCCTTTTCCGTATCTCCCTGGAAGTTCAAATATGGTTTTCGAAACATGATCTCCCGCAGATTTGTCAAGAAGATAGTAATCGCCTCTTCTTGGATTGATTTTTATCTTGTTTTCACTTATCATATTGTGAATGGTATCCGCATAGACTCCCGCCGCGTTTACAACCCACCGGGAAGTGAAAATTCCTTTTGTTGTGGTTATTTGATAGCCTTCCTGAGATTTTTCTATTCCGGTTACTTCCGTATGAAAGGAAAATTCCGCTCCGTTTTCGAAGGCATTTTCCGCCATGGCAATATTTAAAGTAAAAGGGCAAATGATGCCTGCCGTCGGGGCGTAAAGTGCCGCTATCCCTTCCTGCGACACATTGGGTTCCATGGATAGAAGCTCCGTTCGTCCTATGATTCTAAGACCCTTTACTCCGTTTTTGAGCCCTCTTTGATACAGGCGATCTAACCTCTCCAAATCGTTCTCATCCGTGCATACCACAAGGGAACCGTTGCGTTTGAAGGGAATCTCCAGCTCCCGGCACAGCTCATCCATCATCCGGTTTCCTTCTACATTCAGCTTTGCCTTGAGGGTTCCCTCCTCGGCATCATATCCGGCATGTATAATGGCACTGTTCGCCTTGGAGGTGCCTGAACAGACATCCTCCTCCTTTTCCAGTACAAACACCTTAAGCTCATAGCGGGATAGCTCACGGGCAACGGCGCATCCCGAAACTCCCGCCCCGATAATAATCACATCATACCGCATATCTACATCCCCCAAACCTTTGCATTTGTGGAAGATACCGCTATGGCCCCTGCGTTGAGCGCGCTCATGATATCCTCCTTATCCGATATCAGTCCTCCTGCAATAATAGGAGTTTTATGGCTTTCACAAAGCTTCTTAATAACCTTCGGCATGGCTCCGGGAAGAACTTCAACAAAATCCGGGCGCACCTGGGACAATTGTTTTTCAATACTGTCAAATGCCATTGAATCAAGGAGGAAAAACCGCATCACCGTATAAAGTCCGATTTCCTTGGCTCTTCGGATCAGCGCAGGCTTCGTGGATATAATCCCGTCCGCCACGGTATTCCTTTTGATAAAGTCCACTGCTATTTCCTTCGACGCAAGCCCGGAAAGCAGATCCACGTGTACGATAGCTACCTTTCCGTTTTCTTTTACCTTTTTAACAATCTCCTCAATCTTCAGAATGTCCCCGTACAAAATGAACACCACACGGATTTCCTCTAGTTCACAGCATTTCTTCAGACCTTCTTCGTCTTTAATGGCCGCAATAACAGGGCCGGACTCCACCATTTCATAAAGACCTTCGCTCATCCTGAAGCCTCCCATCCCGAAGCCCCCATCAACGGTGAGGGTTTCTATTTTTACATTTTAAAAGAGAGCACAATAACAAACAGGTATCTCTACCTACTTGCTTATGCTCTCTCCAGACTCCGCATACCAATATTCTATCTTTAATATAGCATAAATCAGCTCATTTCGCAATGCTGTTTTCTGCAAATAATTGATTTGGCGTAACCGTCATTTCCCCAATAACCAGTCTATGAGATTCAGCTGCTTAATGCCGCTGTGATCTGCCGGATAGTCATCAAGGGTGAGAAGAAATTTGGGATAGTTATCTTTAATTTGTTTCAAGGGTGTAAGCTCCCGATCCAGTGTGCTTTCGTCCAGTACGCTTGCGGATACCTGGTAATACTCGGTCTGCTTATCACGCACGGCGACAAAATCAATCTCCGTTCCCCGTCCCGCTTTGCCGATATTTACAGTATATCCACGACGGAGCAGTTCAAGATATACGATGTTCTCTATCTGATGCCCGATATCTCTGTTCGTGGTGCCGAGTATCATATTGCGCAATCCGGTGTCACAGATATAATACTTGCTTTCCGATTTGAGATGCATCCTGCCTTTGATATCGTATCTTTGAACATGATAGAACAGATAGCTGTCCGACAAAGCTTCCAGATAGGCTTCCACCGTGACAACCCCGGTCGGTCTGCCGTTTGAAATCAGCGTGTCGGCAATTTTTTTGGCTGATACCGGACTTCCCACATTGCTGGCAAGGAAACTCGCAATAGACTTTAGGAGCGTAATGTCGTTCAGCTTATTACGCTTCATGATATCTTTGACAAGAACGGTATTGTATACGCCCTCAAGGTATTGGCTATGCGCAAGTGAATTGTCAGCAAAACGGGCGGTAAACGGGAACGCGCCCATGTTCATATATTGCGCAAAGCGGTCACGTTTATCAGGTATAGCAACCGCTTCTCCATATTCCGCAAAAGACAGCGGGAGCATGCCGATCTCAATATAGCGGGCGGTGAGTTTGGTGGCCAGTTCGCCGGAAAGCATATAGGCGTTTGAACCGGTGATATACAGATCAACCTTCTTTTTTAGAAAAAGACTGGACACCGCTTTTTCATACTCCTCACATTCCTGTATTTCATCAATAAACACATAAGTCCATTTGTCCGGAACAAGCCTGGTCTTTATATATTCGTGAAGCTTTCTGTAATCCAGCAGCTCAGCATAATCCATATCCTCCAGGTTGACGGACACAATCTGCTCATCGCTGATCCCTTCGGCCTTGAGCTTTTCCATATACAGTTCAAACAGTGTTGACTTGCCGCAGCGGCGTACGCCGGTGACTACCTTTATCATCTCTTCTTCCCGCCACATGGCAAGCTGCCGGAGATATCCTTTGCGCTCTATTAACTTCATGGAAACCGCCCCTTTCAATGGATAAATTCTTTCTATAAGTAGCATAGCATATTTTTGTCAAAATTGTAATAACTTTTTAATGCGGAAAAGTACTTGTACTAATTATCAACAACTTTTTCTTCTTTATTCATATCAGAGGAATTTGCAAGCTGAGTTTACTTTTTACCCCTTCCCTAAAAGCAATTCCAGGTAAAAACCCACGGATATAAAGCACGCACAGGTTACGAATTTTTATTTGATTCTTTTTTCTTCCTATGATATAATCTCAGACAATATTATATAATATAGTATGATATTTCAAATGCATTGAAAAGAAGAGTACGCAAAGGATGCTTTTACAGAGAACCCGGAGGGCTGAGAACGGGTAAGGTCAGAATTTGCAGAACATGGTCTTGGAGCTGCGCACCGACTAAGAATGGGAATTCTTACAGGCTGCGACGGGTGCACCCGTTATCGTGCCAGGCTATCGGCAAACCATTTCTTGCCCGCAGCTGATAAGGCCCTGTACCGTGAGGTAGGGGCGAATTGGGGTGGTAACACGAAGCGGCGCTTTCGTCCCCGAAATTAATTTTTCGGAGAGGAGGGCTATTTTTTTATCCAAATTGCTGGTGGATAGCAAAACAGACCGCATTGTCTGGCTGATTACACTCAGGACCGTGACATGTCTGCAAGGGATTTGGATACCGTTTTATTACCGTTATCAGACTCAAGGGTTGAGATTCAGTTTCAACCCCCTATGCGCAGCAAAATGCGTGGAAATGGAGGTATTATTTATGAAGATTTTAATCGGCAGCGCCTGGCCTTACGCCAACGGCTCGCTGCACATCGGACATTTGGCGGGGCTCCTGCCCGCCGACATTCTCGCCCGCTACCACAGGGCCAAAGGGGATGAGGTGTATTTCGTGTCAGGCACCGACTGCTTCGGTACGCCGGTCGCCATACGGGCAAAGCAGGAAAACCGCACTCCCCAGGAAATCAGCGATTTGTACCACAAAGAATTCTGTGACTGCTTCGACAAGCTGGGCTTCAGCTATGATCTGTACGGAAAGACTTCCTCCCGGCAGCACCAGAGCTTTGTCAGAGACTTTCACGCTAAAATGTACCAGAGCCCCTATCTCTATGAAAAATCCGTTCCTCAAGCCTTCTGTGAAACCTGCGGCAGCTTTCTTGCCGACCGGTTTGTTCACGGCCTCTGCCCCTCCTGCGGCAAGGAAGCCCGCGGAGACCAATGCGATGCCTGCGGCAAGGTGCTGGAGCCGGAAGCCTTAATCAGTCCGACCTGCTCCGTCTGCGGCTGTACTCCCGTTTTCAAGGAAAGCAAGCATTTATTTATTGCCGTTTCCCAGCTGGAGGATAAGCTTAAGTCCTTTCTAAAAGCCCGTCCTCACTGGCGCAAAAATGCGATTGCCTTTACCAGCCGTTATATTAACGAGGGGCTGCGTGACCGTGCCGTTACCCGGGATCTTAACTGGGGAATTGATGTGCCGAAGGAAGGCTATGAGGACAAGAAAATCTATATCTGGGCGGAAAATGTGCTGGGCTATCTCTCCCAGAGCCATGAGCTGTGCCTCCAACGCGGGGAAGATTTCGCAGAGCTCTGGGGCGAGGACGCGAAGCACTACTATGTCCATGGCAAGGATAATATCCCTTTTCATACCATTATTCTTCCCTCACTGCTCTTTGCCAACGGGGAAGGCTGGCATCTTCCGGATGAGATTGTGTCCAGCGAGCATCTGACCCTGGAGGGCAGGAAAATCTCCACCAGCGGTAATTGGGCCATATGGCTGAAGGATATCCTTGGCCGGTATCACCCGGATTCCCTGCGCTATTATCTCACGGCCAGCGGACCGGAACGCAGGGATTCGGACTTCTCCTGGCGGGAATACCTCAACAGCCATAACAGCGAACTTCTGGGCGCATACGGCAATTTCATCAACCGAAGCCTTGCCTTTGTAGAAAAGTATTTTGACAGTATTGTTCCGAAAGGAACCCTGGACGGGGATATAGAACAAAGGATCGGCAGAGCCTTTTCCAGCGTCGGCGGGAAGATTGAAAAAACCAATCTGAGGGATGCTCTGGACGAGATATTTGAGCTTGTGCGCTTTGGAAATAAATATTTTGACACAGAGAAGCCCTGGGACACAAGAACGCATGATCCGGCGGCCTGCCAGAACACCCTTTTTAACTGTGTCCAGCTGATTGCCAATTTATCTGTCCTGCTTGCGCCCTATCTGCCCTTTTCCTCGGAGAAGGTACACGGCTGGCTGGAATTAGACACCCGGTGGCAACCACAATTTGTTGGCAGCGGTTTTCACATCCCTAAACCGGAGCTTCTGTTTGAACGTCTGGATAAGAAGATTGTAGAATATGAACTGGAACAGTTGAAGCGATAAAAAGAAAGGGCTGGCCCCTACTCCAGGCACCGGGCCAGCTCTTCCTTATTCATAATCTTAAAGCTGTTACCGTAAAAGTCGATCAGTCCTTCGTCCTTCATCCGGGCCAGCTCGCGGCACATGGAGGTTCTGGCTACATTGAGATAATCCGCCAGCTCCGTACGGTTTAACATAATCTGAAACATCCCGGCTCCCCGCTCTGCCGCTTCATTCAGCAGGTATCCGGCAATCTTTTCCCTCATTCCCTTTAAAGTCAGCAGCTCCAGCTTCCGGTTCAGATTCACATTCTTCTCCCCCAGAACCACCATCATATTCTGGATTAAGTCAATGTGAAAGCTGCAGCTGTTTCCGCAGGATTTGATTACCCTCTCATAGGGTATCAGCATGATTCTGGCACTTTCCTTAACTCGCACCGTTACCGGGGAGATGCGCCGCAGCGTGCAGACGATTCCCTCCGCAAACAGGTCAGCCGATCCCAGAAACGCCACGATATGCCGGTTGCCTGCCAGGCTTTCCTTCATAACCTCGACCACACCCGACAGCACGATTCCGATGTGGTTGATCTCATCCCCGGCAAAGAAAATATAATCCTCCGCCTGGAAGCTTTTGACCTGGGCTCCCAAGCACTGAATCAGCGATCCCAGATTCTTTTCTTCAATCCTTCGGAACAGAGCGCATTTTTTTAACACCTCTTGATCATTCTCCATGGCAACCCTTCTTTCTCAAATCTATGTGCAGAAATTTATGTGCAGAATGAATAGTTTTTTCATTTTGTAGCCGTAGCTACATTTTCTTTTCTGTATTTGTATTATACTCAACTTGTTCTTAAAAATCAATGCAGTAAGATGATGCAAAAAACCAAATGTTTTTCATAATCATATTTATAAAAGGAGAGGTATTAAATGGCGAACAAAATGTTTTGTTATCAATGTCAGGAGACAGCCAATTGCAGCGGCTGTACTATTTCAGGCGTTTGCGGTAAGACTCCCGATCTTGCCAGAATGCAGGATTTATTAATCTATGTGACTAAGGGCTTAAGCGCAGTTACGACTGCTCTCAGAGCGCAGGGGGAAGCAATCCCGGCTGAGATCGACCACTATGTGACGATTAACCTGTTCACTACCATTACAAACGCAAATTTTGATAACGAGGTTTTCTATAAGAGAGTATTAGAGACCCTGGATCGGAAGGAAGCTCTTTTAAGCAAGGTGGCTGATCGCTCCGTTCTGCCGGAAGCAGCTTTATGGAAGGGCTCCACAAGAGAAGAATTAGATGCCAAGAGCACTACTGTCGGAGTTCTTGCCACCGAAAATGAAGACGTAAGAAGCCTTCGTGAGCTGATCACCTATGGATTAAAGGGTCTGGCTGCTTATTTAAAGCATGCCAACGAATTAGAGCATGACAGCGCAGAGGTTTGCGCATTTATGCAGAAGGCTCTTGCCGCAACTCTGGACGATACCTTAGGCGCAGATGATCTGGTTGCTCTTACCCTGGAGACAGGCAAATTCGGTGTGGACGGTATGGCGCTCCTTGACACCGCCAACACCAGCACCTACGGCAATCCTGAGATTACCAAGGTTAATATCGGCGTAGGAACCAACCCTGGTATCCTGATCTCCGGTCATGATCTGAGGGATCTGGAACAACTGTTAGAGCAGACTCAGGGAACCGGCGTGGATGTTTATACCCATTCCGAGATGCTTCCCGCCCACTACTACCCTGCTTTCAAGAAATACTCCAACTTTGTAGGCAATTACGGCAATGCCTGGTGGAAGCAGAAGGAAGAGTTCGAGAGCTTTAACGGACCGATCCTGATGACAACCAACTGTGTGGTTCCCCCGGCCGCTTCCTATAAAGGCAGACTTTTCACCACCGGAGCATCCGGCGTAAGCGGCTGTGCTCATATTGAAAAGGATGAGAACGGCAATAAGGACTTCTCAGAGATCATTGAACTGGCCAAGACTTGCGCTGCACCTACCCAGATCGAGAAGGGTGAGATCATCGGCGGCTTCGCTCACAACCAGGTGCTTGCTCTGGCTGACCAGGTAGTTGGTGCCATCAAGTCCGGCGCTATTAAGAAATTCTTTGTTATGGCTGGCTGTGACGGACGTCAGAAGTCCAGAAATTATTACACCGAATTTGCACAGGCACTGCCTAAGGATACGGTAATCTTGACCGCAGGCTGCGCAAAGTACAAATACAATAAGCTAAATCTGGGTGATATCAACGGTATTCCGAGAGTGCTTGACGCGGGTCAGTGTAACGACTCCTACTCCCTGGCTCTCATTGCCCTCAAGCTGAAGGAGGTATTTGAGCTTCAGGATATCAACGAGCTCCCGATTGCTTTCAATATCGCATGGTATGAGCAGAAAGCCGTTATCGTTCTCCTTGCCCTTCTCTACTTAGGCGTGAAGAACATCCACTTAGGGCCCACACTGCCGGCCTTCCTTTCTCCTAATGTGGCAAAGGTTCTCGTTGAAACCTTTGGTATTGCCGGAATTGGAACGGTAGAGGACGACATTAAGTTATTCACTGCATAATAGGTAAAATATTTGCAGGTTAGCATTTTAAAGCGGATAAGTACCATGATTAATGTATCGGCACCATGTATGATAAGATCATGCCCACCCTCTCCTAAATAATGATAGATAGATCAGGCAACCGAAGGCTCCCATAGAGCCCATAGGTTGCCTGATTGCATCTATTGCTCTGCTGCTCTCTGATTTCCTTTTTTATTTGTAGCTTTGGCTACAGTCTTCTTGTTCTGTCTATACTATACTTAACTGGTACCAAAACAATATTCATTACTTTTATTATATATATTCCTTGTAATACTTAGTTGGATTCTTTATTTTACATTATTTACATCAATAGAAAAGAGGTTTTGAACATGAGTGCATTTTTAGGCCCAATTCATTATTGGCTCTACAATAAAATTAATATTCAGCAAGATATCACGGACAGGCTCTATCCGCTGGGTGATTCATACGGACGGGATCTCCGGGCGGAATGCGACTCCCGCTATGGTGAATATATCAATCAGCCCCTGGATAAAATGATTGACCTGGGCAATATCCACGGGTGGCTGCAGGAGCGCGTCTCCCAGGTTGAATATAAATATGCTTACACCGTGACCACATTATTAGAAATAGCTCCCCAGCTCCGGGAGCAGCTTCTCCAGCTCCTGTGGGAAGCCGGCAATAACCAGGCAAAGATCGTCCGTAAAGCCGAAGAACAGCCAAGCCCCAGCCATATCTACACCCTGCTGTCGGATCAGCTTCTGGACGGCATGCCCTGTGACCGCGCCAACCAGCTGGTTTCCCAAAACAGCACGGAGGCTGTCTGGATTAGAAAGCTCTGCGTCCACTCTCCTTATTGGGAGGAGCTGGGCGGTAATATTGCAGATTATTATGAACTAAGAGAAGCTTGGATGAGAGGCTTTCTGAGGGAGTTCTACTACTCCTTTGAAAAAACCGATGCGGTCACTTACCGGATTTATGCCGCTTAAGAAAACACCTGCATCCTTTAGAAAATTAGAAAACAGGAGGTAAACCATGGATAGCATTAAACTTATGATGGAAGAACATCAATATATACTCCGCATGCTTGCAGTTGTCCGCAAAGCCTGCTACGGCATTCTGAAAGGAGAAGAGATCAATTACGAGGATTTTGACCAGATGATCGACTTTATCCGAAGCTATGCCGATGCCCACCACCATGGCAAGGAGGAGAAGATACTCTTCCACGAAATGGTCACCCATCTCGGCGCCCTGGGAAATAAATTAATTACCCACGGCATGCTGGTAGAGCATGATTCCGGCCGCCTTTTCATACAGGAATTAAGGGAAGCCCTGGCCCGGGTAAAGGGCGGAGAGGAAGAAAGCCGCCTGGACGTTATCGCCAATGCCGTAAGCTATACTCATCTGCTGAAACGCCATATTGAGAAGGAAGATACCGTAGTCTATACCTTCGCCCAGCGTCAGCTCTCTCCCGACATTATCAATCAGGTCAACCAGGATACTGCGGAATTCGAGAAGGCTGCATTGGAAAAAGATACAAAGAATTATTATGAGCAGCTGGTCATAAAGATGGAGAAGAAATACCGGTAAATTAGTTGTGTATCATATACCCGAATCACTCCTGCCCCTGGAAACAAAGCTTAGTCCATTCGTTTCCGGGGGCAGATTTTTTTAGTCCCATTCCTCGTATATCCTCTCATTTTACGGGATCACAGCATTTCATTTCAGACTGCTTCTAATCTTTTGTATCAGACTATGAATAAATCCTCCCATGAAACGCATCAATTTCCCGTACAGTATCCCCAACCCCATATATATCATTATAATTAATAAAATACCTATTACCGGATTTTCAATTTTCATAAAACAGGCTCCATTTCCCCAAATAGATTAGAACTATCATAATACATAATTTTTTACTGTCAAATTTTTGTAGAGGTCAGATCTGTAAAGGATTCAACCTCAAGAATAATCCGCTTCTTTTATCCTCTACCCAAATTTCTCATACACGAAAATTTGTTCATATATCCCTTCCCCGATATGAAAATACATGTTATAATATCCAGGATGAGCAGATTAGTCCATGACGGGTCCGGTGCTGATCACGCTTGCCAGAATCAATGCCATAGCCAACGTAAGTGAATGCATCGTGAACGAAAAGACATGGCTCTTGTTTCCTAATCCGCAGATGTTATACCCGCTCGTACATAACAAAGGAGTCCTTCCATGAACATAGAAAAGGAACAATTGATCAGAGACATTACAGATTATCATATACGGCAATTTGTTGATACCATGGAAAGCCGCTACCGCCAAGAGGTAGATGATCCCCAGGGAGTTATCAACGCCAAGAAAAACAACGCTTTTATATCCCAGCTGGGCGAGGAATTCATGTTTTACTCCGCCTTCGTCCGCTCCTTCGACAGCTCCTTCGGCAAGGTGCTGGAGAACATGGGGAATGCCATTGCCAGAATCTCTTACACGGTCCGGGGAAGGATCGAATCCTATCTCCTCCCCCAGCAGACCCAGCACATTGACTTTCTCATGACCGCTTATGAGAAACGGGATGCCCGGCCAAGGGTGGAGGATTACATGAATTTCAACTGCTTGATTCCCTCCAACCTCACCAGTTACCTCACCTCCCATGAGACAGATAATTATTTCTATGACGAGGAGAAGGGCTGCCATTATTTAATTGAATTAAAAGCCGGCGGCGATCTGGATAATAAGAAGGCCAAATCGGAGAAAATCGCCCTTCTGAACGAGTTCTTCATCCTCCGCAATTCCCTGCGCAATGACGAAACCGTCCGTATTTACTTCGCCACCGCCTATAACAAATTCGGCGAGGATACCCCCTGGCGGCAGGAACGGGTTCAGACCTTCTTTGCGGACGAAGAGCTGCTGATCGGCAAAGCTTACTGGAACTTTGTATGCGATGATCCCGACGGCTACCGGATTATCTCCGACCAATACCGCATCAGCGCCGAATACATGAAGTCCGCCCTGGACCGGATCAAGCAGCTATACTTTCATTCCTGAATACAGGCGGTACGATTTCTGTTTGATTTCATGCATTCACTATATTTACTTCCCATAGAAACGAGAGGAGAACCCCTTATGATAGACGTAAGTACCATAGATAAATACCTGCTGATGCACGGTGATTGCATGGAGAAGTTAAAGGAAATCCCGGATGGAAGTATCGATCTCATCCTCTGCGATCCCCCCTATAACCTGGCCAAATATTCCACCGGCAATATGAAATTCGATTGGAGGAGCGAGATCAACAACGACGTGGCTAAATGGGACTTGAAAGAGCTCACTCCCATTGACTTCCTGGATGAATTCAAACGGGTGCTGTCCCCCACCGGCAACATCTTTATCTTCACCAGCTATAACCTGATCGGCAAATGGCATGAGGTCTTCGACAATGAATTCGATACCTTCCAGTTCATGGTGTGGCATAAGACAAACCCGGTTCCCAACATTCGCAAATCTTCCTTCTTAAACAGCTGTGAGCTGATTGTATGCATGTGGAACAAGGGACATACCTGGAATTTCTCCAAGCAGAACGAGATGCATAATTTCATTGAGAGCCCTATCTGCATGGGCAGCGAACGCTTGAAGAATCCCAAGCATCCCACCCAGAAGCCCCTCTCGGTGCTGAAGCAGATCATCAAAATCGCCAGCAACGAGAATGACCTGGTATTGGATATGTTCATGGGCGTCGCCTCCACCGGAGTGGCTGCCGTAGAAATGAAACGCCGTTTTATCGGTATTGAGATAGATGACACCTATTATGAGGCATGTGAAAACCGGATGAAGAACTGCAAATAGCATCCTTGCCTGATTCTCAGGGCCACAAATCCATCCGGTATTGTTGGCCGTAGTTCCCCCTTCCAGTCCCTTTCCCGGAGCTCTTGACGGTCTTCGCCAGCTGCGGAGGAGTCCTTCTCATAAGCTCGGCGGATGCCTGCTGATCCGTCAGCCAGGCAGTAATCTCCTGGCGGGGTATTATCACGGGCATCCGGTCATGAATCTCCCTCACGGATTCATTGGCCTCCGTAGTCAGGACGACATAACGCAGCTCTCCCTTATAAAAGTTATAAAGTCCCGCCAGATACAGCACCTTATCCCCTTCCATGTTAAATAGATATTGCCGCTTCCCAGCGTCCCACTCATAGAAGCCCGTGGAGGGAACGATACAGCGGCGGTCTATCATGCTATCCCGAAAGGTCTTCTTCTCAAAGGCTGTTTCCGATCTTGCATTAATGAGAACGCCTTTTCCGTTAAATTGGGGGAATCCCCATATCCCGGCTGCCGGTATTATCCCCTGATCCGTGGAAATCAAAATCAATGCCTGGTCCGTGGGACGAATCTCTCCGGTCTTAACCTTTCTTTCATAGGTTTCCGCTTCCAGCTGCTCCAGCAACTCTATGATTTCATCATTCTTCTCCAACATAAACATATATCTGCCACACATAAGATATCCTCCCTATTTTTTCTCCTTATCTTTTCTTTTTGTCTTTTCGCCCCGTTTTGTATTTATTTATATTTATTATGAACAGAGTTAAATTTGAGCAAAGGATGGCAATTATACACAAAAATACAGTAAGAGCACTCCCTGTCGGCGTTCCGTTAACTGCTGAGTATCTTAGGTTCATTACAGCAACGATAATTCCTGCCAAGCAAATAATAACGGAAACCGCAGAGATAAGTAACGATATTTTGACTTTCCTCATAGTATTCTTCACAATCTCCTTCTATAAATAATATACTTTAAATCTAAAATATCATGATATCCGCCGATTGTCCATTCATTTAAACTATCTAAATACATTCCTATCTTCTCTTTCCCTTCTTTTCCCTTTCTTACACTTTATTCTAATAGAAAAGAAGCTCCGCACCTGTTCAAGACCTTACAGACGGAAGCCTCTTACTATAATTATATTGGCGCATACATTAACAGAAAACATCATCCGCTTCCTGTAACTGCATCGAACCGTGCAGGAACGCCGTCTTTCATCCTTTAATAGACCCAACATACACACCCTTCACAAAATACCTTTGAAGAAATGGATATATCATCAAAATCGGAGCAGTCGCAACTACAATAACACAATATTTCACAAGCTCACGGTAAGCGGTTGCTCCCTGCACACTGTTGATAGAAACTCCTCCCGCACTTCCAACCGTTGCAGTGGAGGAATCATTGGTTACCAGGATTTCCTTCAAGAGAAGCTGCAAGGGATACTTCACCCTGTCCTTCAGAAGAACCATGGCATTAAACCAGGAATTCCAGTTGCCCACCAGATAATACAGCAGAATTACCGCAAGCACAGGCTTTGACAGAGGAAGGATGACCCTCAGCAGGATCTTGGCCTGAGATGCCCCGTCCATTACCGCCGCTTCCTCCAATTCCTGGGGCACCGCCTGAAAGCCCGTGCGCAGGATAATCATATTCCAGGTGTTCAACGCCGTAGGAAGCAGCATGGCCAGAAGATTGTTGTAAAGTCCGATTTGCTTCATCAGCAGGAACCAGGGAATCAGTCCCCCTCCGAAAAACATCGTTACCGTAATCAGAAGCATGATCGGCGTCTTCCACAGCAGCTCTTTTCTGGAAAGTGTGTAGGCCCCCATTATCGTCATCAGCATATTGATGAGCGTTCCCAGCAAAACATAGGCTCCCGTGTTGCGAAAGCCCGTGAAAATACTGTTGTCCTTAAAAATCAGCTTATATCCGTTCAAAGTAAAACCAATGGGCTTTAAAAGCAGACCCCTGTGCTGCATCAGTGCATTGGGCTCGCTGACGGAAGCAAATACAATATGCAGAATCGGATAGAGACATGCCAGCGTAAACACGGTTAAAATTCCGTAGTTAAACAGATTAAAGATCACATTGCTCCATTTCCGTCTGCCAATTGAGTGTTTTTCCCTATATCCTAAAGCTGTACTCTTCATATTAATATCACGCCTTTCTCACTTTGTTCCAAATCCACTCTGCAAAAGCAGCCTGCCCGCTTTACCATATACTGATCTCCGAGTATTTCCTGGCAACCCTATTGGTCATCCAGAGCAGGAAGAAGTTGACCACCGCACTCACAAGCCCCACCGCTGTGGCAAAGCCGTAGCTTGCTTCCTGCAAGCCTCTCCGGTAGACATAGGATGCGATAACATCGGCAGTATCATAGGTCAATGAATTATACAGCAAAATAATCTTTTCATGGCCGGAGCCCATCAGACCGCCCACGGCAAATATGAAGAGAATAATGATAGTAGGACGTATCTGCGGCAGAGTAATATGCCACATCTTTCTCAAACGTCCCGCTCCGTCAATATCCGCCGCCTCATACAGCCCCGGATCGATGGAGCTCATGGCGGAGAGATAGATAATACTGTCCCAGCCCACATTCTGCCAGATGCCGGAGAAGGTATAGATCGGCCGGAACATATTGGAATAGCCCAGCAAGGAGGAATGCTCCGTCCCTGTGATAAAGTTTACAAGCTCGGTAATAACCCCTCCCGACTGGGTAAAGATATGAATAATACCCGCAATGACCACCAGGGAAATAAAGTGGGGCATATAGGTAATGGTCTGAACCGTCTTCTTAAAGAACTTTCCCCGCACCTCATTCAACAGCAGCGCCAGCAGAATAGGCGTGGTAAAGCCAAAGGCCAGACCCCACAGATTTAACATCAGCGTATTTTTTACTGTCCTGAAGAAGAAAGGTCCTCTGAAAAATTCCGCAAAATACTTAAAGCCCACCCACTGGCTCGCTTCAAAGCCCAGCAGGGGCTTGTAATTCTTAAAGGCTATGGCAATGCCCCACATGGGCCCATAGCAGAAAATGATGTACCAGGCCAAAACAGGTATTATAAGCAGATAGGCAAAATAGTTCTTTTTAAAATCCTTGCGCACCATTCCCATCGTCAAGCTGTTTTTCCTTTTTACAATTTCCTTCCCATTTCTCTTACCCAAAAATGGCACCCCCCTGTTTCTACCTCCATTTAGCAGGAGAGCCTCCGGCTGTTATCATGAACAGCCCGAAGGCTCTCCCCTAAAATCCTGTGAATTATAAATTATCTTGCATTATAACGGTCCAAAGCGGACTGCCACAGTGAGACAAATTCGTCCATGCCCTGGGCTTTTGCCTTCTCCAGGAACTCGTCATAGGCGCTGACCGGGAGCTGATTCATAATAATCTTTGCAAAATATTCGTTTCTCATGGTAGAAAGTATGGTGCCAAGCTCGCCCTCTCTTGCGCTTTCCTCAGAGGTAAAGCTTATAGGAGGCATAGTCACGGAATCATCGGTATTGCTGGTCCAGTATTCACGGATATCACCGGAGTAGCTGCCCTTTGCGGTAATCAGAGGGTTGGAATTATGCTCGTCACGGATATTGGAGAATACATGGATGCGGTATTTCCAGATCAGATTGGATAAGGGCTGCTGATCGGGATCATTATACATCAGTCCGTCCTCCGGGAAATAAGGCATACCCTTGTCATCAACCAGATGTACATCGCCGTAAGAACCAAAGTTCAGAAGCTCCCAGCCCTTCTTGGTATAGGCAAAATCAAGGAAGGCACAGGCTGCGTCCAGATTGTCGCACTGTGTGGTAATGGCTGCGATTGTTCCGGTGGACTTGAAGTTCTTATAGGTCTGCTGGGGCTTATCCCCCTTCTTTAATACAGGGTTTAATACTCCTACGAAATCGATATTATTATCCTGCTTCCAGTATCCCCACATGGTATCCGGGGAATCCATCATAGCTGCACAGTCACTGGAGGCTGCTTCTGCCATTCTCTGGTTAAAGTCTGCCGTAGCCCAGTCCTTGTTCAGAAGACCCTCTGCATACCACTGCCGCATTGTGGTAAGATAATCCTTTGCACCGGGTGCCGCGGGACCCCAGGCCGCCTTGCCGTCCTTATCCACATAGACCCAGTCCCATACACCATAGGCACCATTAATAATACCGGTAAAAATCTGTCCGTATGTAGAACCATAATTGAGAGGCTCGTTGTATCCCGCCTTCTTGCAGGCCACCAGGAAATCATGCCATTCGTCAATGGTCTCCGGAGGCGCCATGCCTGTTTTGTCCAGAGCTTCCTGCTTGATCAGCATGCCGAACCAGCACCATTCATTATAGGGCGCAAGACCGTACACTGCACCGATGGTTCCGTTATCCAATACGGAGGTCACACGTCTTTCTTCATCGGAATTACGCCATGCGGAATAGTTAGGCATCTTTTCTTCAATAATATCATTTAAAGGAAGGTAAGCGCCTTCTGCCACACCGGCTGCAATACCGCCTACATATCTTCCGGCATCAATAATAATATCAGGAAGCTCCTGGGAGGCTATCATCATGTTAAAGTTAGTAGCTTCTTCTCCCAAGGGAGGAACAATAAAGTTAACCTTAATTCCGGTCAGCTTCTCCATCTGATCCAATACCATCTGGTTATTCAGATCATCGCATACGGAAGCCAGAATGGAGTTGGAGGGCATCCAAATATCCAGAGTAGCGTCCATGGGATAGGCGGAATAGTCATTGGGTATTACCGTATCAAAAACATCTCCCAGATAGCTGTCTTCCAGTGTATCATTTACCATAGCCTTCTCTTCCTCGCTGGGTGCGGTATTTCCTCTGATCCCTGAAGCAAGGGGATTGGCCTCCGCAGGCTTGGCGGGGTCTTCATTCTTATCCTGTGCCGGTGCCTTGGTTGCTTCCGTGCCCGGTTTATTCGCATCCTTCGTATCACTCTTATTGCAGCCTGCCAGCATCGTAAATGCCAATACAACAACCAACAGACAGCTTACCAATTTCTTAAGCCTAATCGTCATAATCATCGAATCCTCCATAAATTCATACTTTCTAAAATTCTTCCTCCGTCTCAGGTTCGTCCTCTTCTCCGCTGCTGTCCATCCGAACACTCATGACAATGCCTTGGGCGAAATCGCCGAACCTTTCCCCGAACAGGTTCATTCCCCCGAGATTCTTGGCATCGGGCTTTACTCCGATCTTGAAGCTGATATAATAGCCGTCACAGATTCCAAGGGTATCAATGGTATCATCCGACGTTTTCACCAGGTCCTCAAAGCAGCCCTGTCCGTTGATGGTCACGTTCTTCAGTACCCCGTACTGGGTCATGGTATCGCTCCACCAATCCGGATTCAGATGCCCCCTCCTGCCTCCGAAATCTCCTTTTGAATAAATTGTTGCAATCTCCCTCTCATTAACCCATACACTGATATCGGAAGGCCAGTCGTTCTGATATCCCGGCGCCTCCGAACAGACCTCAAAAGAAAAGGATAATTCCTGTATCTTGCCCTTCTTTAACATATAATTAGGGAAACGGTATTCCAGGTATCCGGACATGAACCAGATCAGCTGGGCTTCATGGCGGTTCTCCGCATAAAAACCGTAGGGTGAATCTTCCACTCCCAGATAGGAGCGTTCGCTGATGATTCCGCAGTTCTCATTCACCGCGCAGTTATAGTAGTTACCGATCCCCATGGGAAAATGATAAATCTTTGTATTGTCCCGGTTCATCTTATGACGGAATGCATTAAAATAAATATCCTCAAACGCAATCCCGCATACCTTCTGGGCTCCTCTCAGCCCCGGCTGCTCCGTGGCCGTGATCATACCCGCTTCTTCCAATACCTTAACATGCAGCGCTGCAGACGACAGCGGAAGCTGGAAGGTTGCTGCTATTTCACTGATATTCGCCGACTTATCAATCAAAAGCTTTAAGATATCAAGTCTTATATCCGAAGACAGCGCCTTTCCCACCTGTACGATTTTTTCTTTGTTATCAAAGTCAAGTGCAATCCTTTTCTTTTTGATCTTCAAACACATTCCTCCTTTCTTGATTATTACATTATTCATGTAATTTAACGTCTCTCATAATTCCAATATAGCACTTATTTGGAATATAGTCAATCATTTGTTACAATTTTTATGTTGTATTTTTTTTGACTAATTTTTCATATATTTTTTTATTTCCTTTTGTGTTTTCAGCTATTTTACCTGCAGGTGTCAATCTGCACAAAATATACTCTTGTATTTTGGATGTTTTTTAGCTAGTAATCCTATTGATTTTAATGTAACTTATTACTTAACAAGCTCCACGGAAATTACTGTATTTTATATCCTACAGTTTTATTGTTGTAATTTACGTCTTTCTCATGAGATAATTCTACAATTCTGTTGGAGCTTGTTGTAATATAATGTAAATTGCAAGAACAATTGCACCTGTATAACACACCCCGATTACAGGAACATGCATTATTGTTCCTGTAATATAAGTTGTAAGAAGGAGGAACGATTACATTATGAAAATACTCCGCCAAAGGCTTTCTTGCTTTTTGGCATTTTGTGTCGTATTATTTTTATTAGGAGGATGCAGTCCTATGGAAAAAACCTATACCACCATCAATTTGTCCCCTGCCGAAGAAGGCCTGTTTTTTCAAAATGATCTGGGAATCACACAGATCGGTGACCCTTTTATTTTAAAGGCTTCGGATGATACCTACTATTTATATTGCACTTCGGCAGCCAGCGGATATTACTGCTGGAAGTCCAAGGATCTGGTTCACTGGTCCGGCAAAAAGCTATGTTATGTGAAAAAATCCGATTCCTGGTGTACCGATAGCTTTTGGGCACCGGAAGTGGTAGAATATAACAATAAATACTATATGTACTATACCGCCAGAAGCGGAGGCGAAAGCCTTCGTATCGGCCTTGCGGTTTCCGACCAGCCCCAGGGACCTTTTCTGGATGTAGAAAATCGTCCGTTTTTTGACCTGGGTTATGCCGCCATCGATGCCAACGTGCTGATCGATGCGGACGGCTCCAAATATCTCTATTTCTCCAGGGATTGTTCTGAGAATGAAATCGGAAACGTTAGAAAGAGTGAGATTTACGGAGTCGCCTTAAGCGACGACATGCTTTCCATCGTAGGGGAGCCGGTGCTTTTGCTCACCCCTGACCAGCCATGGGAGCTGTCCTCAACAAATCCCCTCTGGAATGAGGGGCCGGAGATTATGGTCCGCAACAGCACCTATTACCTCTCCTATTCCGCCAACTGCTACGCAGATAAAGCCTATTCCATCGGCTACGCCACCAGCTCCTCCCCCTTGGGGCCTTACAAAAAATATGAAAACAACCCCATTCTTACCGCCGGTACCTCTAAGGTGATATCCGGTCCCGGACATCACAGCTTTACCGTATCGCCGGACGGCAGCGAGCTATGGATGGCTTACCATACCCATGTGGATCCGAAAACCGGCGGCGGCAACCGCAAGGTCAATATTGGCCGGGTTCTTTTTACCGATACCGGCGAGCTGCGGGTTAACGGCCCGATTGTATGCTTACAGCCCGTTCCTGCCGACGGTTCCTTCACAAACCTGGCAAAGGAGGCAAAGATTGTATCCGATATCCCGGACAGCGCTCTCCTGAGCGATGACATCTTTACCCTGCACAAGAAGGACGCCCATTACGATTGCAGGATTCCGGTTAACGCAGATACGGCGGAAATTATTCTGGAATTCCAGGAACCCGTTACTCTTTCCCATATCCTTGTCTACAAGGGCACCGGGGGCAGCGGAGACTTTTCTTCTGTAAAGGCAGTTTTTGACGACAGCCTGATTACGGAGGAATGCCTGCTTTCCGAGGATCCGGAAGAGCGGAGCGCTATCCTGAGCTTTTCTGAACAAACCGTCACTCAAGTGAAGCTGATCCTTGTGCCAAGAGAGGGCAAAAAAGAAATCGCTCTCTCCGAGATCATGCTATTAAGACAGAATTAATTTGACAACCATTTTTTAACCAGGAGGTTTTACTTATGTTACGTACCGAATACCCGCGTCCCCAATTCGTCCGGAAGGAATGGCAATGCCTGAACGGCACCTGGGATTTTGACTTTGATGATCTGGATCAGGCCAGAAGCTGCCATTGGGAGAAGCTCTCCCATCCCCTGTCCCGAAAGATAGAGGTTCCTTTCTGTTTTGAAAGCAAGCTCAGCGGGATACAGGACACTTCCGTCCATAACCGGTGCTTTTACCGGCGGACCTTTACCCTTCCCGCAAAATGGCAGGATCGGAATATCCTGCTGCATTTCGGCGGTGTGGATTACCGCTGCAGGGTCTACATCGACGAAGCCCTGTGCGGAGAGCATGAGGGAGGAAGCTCCTCCTTTGCCTTTGACATCACTCATTGTCTCGACAGCTCCCTGACAGAGCACAGTATTGCCGTCTATGTTGAGGATCCCGCTGCCGACGAGACCATTCCCAGGGGAAAACAGTTCTGGGAGGAGAAAAGCGCCGGAATCTGGTACACCAGGACCTCCGGAATCTGGCAGACCGTCTGGCTGGAGCCGGTGGATCCCATCCATATCACCAGAATTAAAATGACTTCCGATTTCGATCAGGATATTCTGAATCTGGAATGCACCTTCAGCGGACTGCTTCCCGGCATGACCCTGGAGACGGTAATTACCTTTGGCGAAGAGATCATTTCCAATGACTGCTACTCCGTTTCCAGCAGCACCGTATTTAAGAGGAGTATCCATCTGGCAGGAGATAAGATCTTTCACACCAACACCCACGGCGCCAACCGCTCCTGGACTCCCGAAAATCCCGCCCTCTATGATATCCGCTTTGTGCTGAAACAAAACGGCAGGGAATTGGACCGGGCAGAAAGCTATTTCGGCATGAGAAAGATTCATACAGAAAACGGAATGGTCTATCTGAACAACCATCCCTATTATCAGAAGCTGGTTCTGGATCAGGGATACTGGCCCGAAGGAATCCTGACGGCCCCCAGCGATGAAGCCTTTCAGTATGATATTACGATTATGAAGGAAATGGGCTTTAACGGATGCCGGAAGCATCAGAAGACGGAAGACCCCAGATTCCTCTATTGGGCGGACCGGCTGGGCTATCTGGTCTGGGAAGAGCTTCCCGCCGCCTGCCTCTTTACCGACAGCGCTGTCATGCGTTATATGAAGGAATGGATGGAGATTATTGAAAGAGATTACAACCACCCCTCCATCATAACCTGGGTTCCCTTTAATGAAAGCTGGGCGGTTCCCGATATCGGGCGAAACGCGCTCCAGCAGGACTATACCGTTTCTGTGTATCATATGTTGAAAGCCCTGGATCCTTCCAGGCTGGTGATCAATAATGACGGATGGGAGCTTACCAAAACCGATATCTGTGCCATTCACAACTATTCTCATGGCACAGAAAAGGAGCCGGGCAAACAAAAGCTCTTCCAGCGCTTTACCAGGGAGCTTCCCGTCATGCTCTCCCCCTGCTCCGCCGGAAGGAGCATCTTCGCTCCGCCTTATAAATACGAAGGACAGCCCATTCTCATTACAGAATGCGGCGGAATCCGTTACAACAATTCGGAACAGAACAGCTGGGGCTACACCAGTGCGGACAGTGAAGAGGAGTTCTTAAAGCAATACCGCTTTGTCATTGATAATATTATGCAATCGGATTATATTTACGGCTTCTGCTATACCCAGCTTTCCGATGTGGAACAGGAAAGCAACGGGCTTCTGACCTATCATCGGGAGCCGAAATGTTCCCCCGAAAAGATTCGGGAGATTAACAGCCAATACCGTCATAATGTTGTAATTCGGGATTAGAATCATCTTTCTTCACCAAAAGGTCTGAGGCCATTGCTTGCCTCAGGCCTTTTTATAGTGCAATTCTACGAAAAACAAAAAAGTCCTTTGACATTTTTAAATTTTAGATTATTATATAATAATGGTGTATAATCAAAGGAGGATAATGTTGTATGAAAATCGGTTTTGATCCGCAAAAATATATTGATGAGCAGTCCCAGTTTATTTTGGAAAGGGTGAATCACTATGATAAGCTCTACCTGGAATTCGGGGGAAAATTGATCGGGGACAAGCATGCCAAGCGTGTACTGCCGGGCTTCGACGAGGACGCTAAAATCAAATTACTTCAAAAGCTGAAGGATCAGGCTGAGATCATCATCTGTGTCTACGCCGGCGATATTGAACGGAATAAAATCCGCGGTGATTTTGGTATTACTTATGATATGGAGGTGCTTCGTCTGCTGGACGACCTGCGCAGCTACAGCCTGGAGGTTAACAGCGTGGTAATCACCCGCTACAGCAAGCAGCCTGCTACCACTGTATTCATTAACAAGCTGGAGCGCCGCAATATTAAGGTATATACCCACGCCACCATCCCCGGCTATCCTGCCGATGTGGATACTATTGTAAGCGAGAACGGTTATGGCATCAATCCTTATATCACGACCACGAAGCCCATTGTGGTGGTGACCGCGCCCGGCGCCAACAGCGGTAAGCTGGCCACCTGTCTGAACCAGCTTTATCACGAATATAAACGGGGACGCAATGCCGGTTATTCCAAGTTTGAGACCTTTCCGGTGTGGAATATGCCGCTGAAGCACCCCCTTAACATTGCCTATGAAGCCGCCACCGTGGATCTGAAGGATGTCAATATGATTGATAACTTCCATTTTGAGCGCTATCATGAGGTCAGTGTGAACTACAACCGGGATCTGGAGATGTTCCCGGTGATCAAACGCATTATTGAGAAGATTACCGGCAAGGAATCCATCTACCAGTCTCCCACCGACATGGGTGTAAACCGTGTGGGCTATGGTATTATCGATGATGCCACGGTGATTGAAGCCTCCCGGCAGGAGATCATCCGCCGCTATTTTTCGACTATTTGCGATTTTAAGAAGGGTCTGCTGGATGAGGAAGCCGTTACCCGTATGAAGGTAATTCTGGAGGAAGTCGGCTTGAAGCAGGAGGACCGGGGCTGTGTTCTTCCCGCCAGGGAGTATGCCGCCAAGCTAAAAGAAGCCTCCTCTGATAACGAAACCGTATCGGTAATTGCCTTTGAGCTTGAGGACGGGACCATAATTACCGGCAAGGGCTCCGCAACCATGGACTGCAACTCTGCCGCGCTGCTGAATGCCATCAAATACCTGGCCGGAATCGGGGATGAGATCTTCCTGCTGTCACCCTTGATTTTAAATACCATCCGGACCCTGAAGGAACGGGATCTGCGCAGCAAGATCACCTGTTTGAATGCCAATGAAATCCTCATTGCCCTGAGCATCTGTGCCGTAACAAATCCCACGGCCCAGCTGGCTTACGATAAATTATCAGCACTTTCCGGCGTGCAGGCTCACTGCACCGTAATGCTGAACCGCAATGATGAGCAGATTTTAAAGAAGCTTGGAATTGATGTTACCTGTGATGCGGTATATCCTTCCGAGAATTTATATTATATTTAATTTTTTACTCCGGATTAATATTTTTGTTGACTGATATCCCGGCATCTTTTATAATGATTTATGTGCATTATATATGGGCTCGTAGCTCAGCTGGGAGAGCGCCGCGTTCGCAATGCGGAGGTCATGGGTTCGATCCCCACCGGGTCCAGCAAAATTTTAGGTGTATATAGATGCCATGCGGTCAAAGCCGCATGGCATCTGCCTTTTCGGGGGTTTTCACCCTCGATTTTTCACCCCTTAATTTCACAGATGACATCGGCTATTTTCGGCATACTGGAGGGATTTGAACCACCGTAAACAACTGAATACGGAAAACAGGCATAATGAGCGGGCGTATTTTCAAACGAAGATACGCCCGCTTTTTTTTATGCCCTTTTTCAAAATCGCGTCACATTGAAAACAAAAAGATCGGAGGAAAACAAAATGGCAAACGAGATGATGCGTATCTTTTTCCCTCTGAAGATCGTCACCTATCCCGAATACGGGTCGGATGACTTTGCGGAGGAAATCACTCCCGCGGAAGCTGTGGCACATGAGGACGCGATCCTCGCCGCCATCGCCAGGGAGAACCGGCATTTTGAAAACGACCGCGGCCTTGCGGAATATCTTGACGACGGCCCTCTGAAAGAAAAGGTCCACAGCCTGTACCCATCGGTGGAGGTCCACGACGGAGAGCTGTGGGGCGTCATGACCGCGGGACTGACGGAACCTCTGTCCGGAGAGGAAACGGCCGAGCTGTTGGATTATGTGTACGGTCAGAACTCTGATGGGTATGGAGAGGGCTTCGAACAGCGTCCTATTAAAACGCAGGACGGTGAAATCTACGTCAGCTTTTGGGACAGCGGCAAAAATTATTCCGTCAAGCCGGAACAGGAATTCAAAAACAGCTTTTCCGATCCCGAATACGGAGACCCTGTGCTGGGAGGGATGTAGCTTGAGCAAGGTATTCTCGCTGGTCGGGCTGGAAACCAACACCGGCATCCGCGACGCCGGAATCGTGAGCGGCGTCCCCGAAGTGGAGGACATTCAGAATTCCACGCTCTACAGAGAACTGGTGGAGGACTGCGGCTGCTTCGATTACATCACGGTCATCGTGAAATCCTACCGCTGGGGCGAGGGCGAACCCGAAGATATCACCGCCGAGGATCTGGAATGGATCAAGAATCATCCGGAGCTCATAGAAAGTCAGGACGTCGCCTGCGTCCAAACTTCCCGCTACGCCATCCTGTACCCTGACCAGGGTATGCAATTAAATATGTAGCGCCCTTTGGTTTCTGATGAAGCTGAAAGGCTCTTTTTGTATTTCAACCGAATGGAGATGATCAAATGTCAGAGAAAGAAAAAGTGATGGTCGTGACCCTCATGCGGTCGGACCTGTATGACGCGGCCGGTTATGCAGGCGCTTACCTGAATCTCCCCGCGAGCCGGGATGAGATACAGGACGCGATGGACCGCGCCCGGATCAGTGACGGGCAGCGGCAACGCGGTGCCTCCCGGCACGGCGATCACCATCACCGCTTCCAGCACCGATCCCGATGGCGACGCAATCACCTATGTTTGGGAGGGGCGGCCGGCGCAGACCAGCTCGGCCTATCCGCTGGGCAAGAACACTGTCCGAGTCAAAGCCGTTGACTCCACCGGAGCCGAATCATCCTGGGCTGCCATTGTTTTCTTTGTGGCTGACCCCAACTCAGGCGGCGGCATGACGCTGACCGGCCAGTGGGACCAGCTCGACTACGGCACGACTACCAACGGCATTACGTTTACCCGCTCCCTGTCGCCCGGCGTTTACAGCCAGTTGGAAATGTATTATTACACCAATCACGATTACATGTACAACAAGAGCAATATCACCTATTGTGAACCATGGGAGGGTTCATGATGGACCGTGAAGGCGAAGCTCCCACTCTAAGAATTCTCAACGGCAGAGTAAAAAACATAAAAATCACTCCACCTTTAAGGTGATGGGAGTCACGACAGCCGTGTTCGGATCAATCGTGATGATTCCCCGTCCTTTTTTTCTGGCGTATGTGATAAGATGGGCGGCAGGTTCAAGGTGCGCCACCTCGCCGTTCTGATAGACCGCGATGATGAAACCGGCGCGGTCGACGAGATAACGGTTGCACCGGGCGCGGCAATCCCTGGTGGGGCGGGTGGTGACCAGGTGGTTGGAGGTGCTTTTTTCGAGGATGACGAAATACCGCTCCCGCAGCTCCGGCGTCCATTTTGTTGCCTGTTCTTCAAAGGGCAGGATGCAGAACAGCCGGAGCTGCGGGCATTTCTCCATCAGCCTGATCACCAGCTCCGCTCCCCACATGGAAGGCCCGACCTCGCAATCCGAGTAAAAGTCCGTTACCCCGTTTTCATAGAGAGCAAGGATCTGCACGAGCATGGCATTTCGTATACGCAAACATAGATCGTCCTCCTCGTCATAGCCAAAGGGAAAGCGCATGGGATGATGTCCTGTGAAGGCACAGGAAGTTGTCAGCATATTTTTCACCTCTTGATTTAAGTACACGGTCGCGGTGTGCATACACGCCGTTACATTGTAAGCCAAGTGTTTCTACAATACAAGTGTTGAGTTAAATCAAGGACGGTGAGTTAAAGTGGTTTTAGATTACGGCGCCATAGGCGCGCGGATTAAGGAAGCACGTTTCAGAAGGGATAATATGAGTCAGGAGCGGCTGGCGGAGCTTGCCGGCTTGTCCACCACCCATACCAGCCATATTGAAACCGGCAATACCAAGGTAAGCCTCCCCGCGCTTGTGAAGATCGCAAACGCGCTTGGGGTTTCATTGGACGAGCTGGTATGCGACAGCATCATCAAGGCCAAGGCTGTGTTCCAGGGCGAGCTCGCAAGGACGATTGACGACTGTGACGAGCTGGAGATCCGGGTTATCGCGGACATGGCAAAGACGCTTAAAACAAGCATGCGCCGGAGATTAGAGAACTGAGCCATGCGGTACATAAAATGAGCGGGCAGGCACGAAACGCCTGCCCGTTTATTTTTGCGCTCTATATGGGCGCAGTCTGCCAAGTGAAAGATACATATTGCTCCGGCAACAGGGCGCTGGCCGGACAGAGGTAAAGAAACCATCCGGCAATTTTTTATTTTCAATTTATTTTTGTATATTTCTTTTAATTGCAATATGCAAATAAAAGTAGTATATTGATTGTATAGTTACGGATGAAGGAGGTGGGCGGTATGCTTTATTTGACCGTGAAGGAGGCCGCGGAGAAATGGGGGCTGGGCACCCGGATTATAACCTTATACTGCGCGGAAAATAAAATCGAGGGCGTTGTCAAAAGGGGCAATCTGTGGCTGATACCGGAGCATGCCGGGCGGCCTGCCGATAAACGACGCCGTGAGCAGCCGGCTCCCCGGCCCTCGCTTTCGGACGAGCTTACCCGTCTTCTGGCGTTTACCCCCGACACCATGCCGCACGACAGGCCGGACGCGGTTCTGGATACCGTGAAGGAAGAAAGGATGCGGCTTCAATACGAGGGCGAAATAGCCTATCTGCGGGGAGATTTTCAAACGACCATGGCCTGCTTTCAGAAAACCCGGGGAGACGACGCGGCCCGGCTTCGCGCCTGCCCGATAACGATTGCGGCGGCCGTCAGCCTGGGGGATTACCCCGCCTACACCGAGATCGACGCTTATCTGAAAAAATGCGCGGAGATCCACAAGGGCAGTGCCGCCGCCGCTTTTGCGGAGCAGGCCCTTGCCACCGCCGCCGTGAGCATCATTGCGCCGAACATGGCCCCCGACTGGCTGAAGGAGGGAGATTTCAGCGCCCTCGCTCCGCAAGCGAAGCCCAACGCCCTCTATTTGCGGGCGAAGTATTTTCACTGCTTACATAGGTATGACGCCATGCTGGCCGTGGCGCAGACCGCCCTGACCCTGTCCGCACAGCCGCAGGGATTCACGACGACCGATATTTATCTGAGGGTGACCTGTGCCGTCGCCTGCCATTGTCTCGGACAGGACGACGAGGCCCGGCGCTGGCTGCTTTCCGCCATGCGTATCTGTCTGCCCCACGGCTTTATCACGCCCTTCGCGGAGGTCGTTACCGCGCTGGGAGGTCTGATGGAGCAGTGTCTGGAACGGGAGTTTCCCGCCTGCCGTGACGCGGTTCTCGGACAATGGAACCGCACCTGGAAAAACTGGATCACTTTTCATAACCAATTTACGAAGGATAATATCACGCTTATGCTGACCCTGCGGGAATATCACCTCGCTTTGCTTGTGGCGCAGCGCGTTCCTTACGCCAAAGTTGCCAGGCAGCATGGTATTTCCGTGGGCAGGCTCAAGAACATCATGCTGGAGATTTACGAAAAGCTATATATATCCGGCCGGGAGGAGCTTGCAAAATACATTTTATGAGCTAAAAAAACGTGACTTTTTGAGGGTGAAAAGTCACTACCGGAAACAGGTATTTGCCCCTATGATAGTAATGAAAAGCTATCATAGGGGTTTTTATATCCCCGCCCCGGAAAGGAGCGTGAAAGGATGCGCCTGGAGCAAAAGGAGCCTTATAAGGTGTACCGGGCGGGAGGCCGGGAGTTTCCCGTTTACCTTGAGTACGACGAGCAGCTTGACGAGAGCTACCCGGCCTACCCCGATTTTGAGGAACGCCCGGAATATACCGGCGAGGGCCGCCCCTTCGCCACGGCGGAGCAGGAGAGCTGCCCCCATTGCAAACCCGCCATACCGGGGGAGGCGCCCCCCAGCGACTGCGGCGGCTGCGGCTGGTTTTACCGGGAGCAGACGCCCTATGACCCCATCGGCGTCTGTATGTGCGATGTGCGGCGGCGCGAACCTGAATCACTGAAGGAGGAAAAAGAATGACATGAAAGCAAAGGATGATTTTTTCATCACAGTTCAATGTAAGGAGGTCTTAAAAATATGAAAACGGCAAAAAAACTAATTTTCAGCCTGCTGCTGGCGGCCATGACCTTCGCGCTGCTGCCGGCAACGGCGCACGCCGAGGGCGGCGTAACCGAGCAGTACAGCAGCCTGACCCCCGGCCATACCTACTATTTCGACCTGTCGGGGGAGAGCCTTCCCGGCACCGCAAACGACTGGCTGCCCGACACCAGCCTGAGATGGGCGCCCTTCACCTATGTGGGAACCATCAACGCCTATTCCCTGGACCCAAGCGCCAACGGCGATTTCTCGGCCTCGACCGCTGCCAGCGCCTCGCCCAGCGACCGCAGCCTGTTCGTGGCGGAATACCCGGTGACCACGCAGGTCTCCTGGAACACCCTGAACAGCCAGAACCTGATCTTCGGCAGGGACTACCAAAACGGCGGCGTTTCCTACATCCTCCGCTCCCTGTCCGCGGGCAGCCAGCTCACCGGCCGGGATATTCCGGTGACACAGGCCAACAACGAATGGGACCAAATCCTGGCCAAGGACCGGAGCTATATTAAAAACTTCCTGGGGACAAACGGCGCTTCCTGGGGGCAGGATACGGTTTTTTACAATACTCCCTCTCCCCTGTATCGTTCCCTGCGGGGGTATTACGCCGCCGACTGGTGGTGGTTCTTGTCGCCCGGCGCAGTGTCGTCCGGCGACCCAGCATCGTATAGTTCGTATAATTGCTCATTCCGTCCCGCCCTTGAAATCACATCCCACCCCTCCGCCGTGCTGAAAACCATTACCTTAATAATGTTAAGAAACGGTGTAAAGTCACTGTCTGCTTGGTTTGCACTATCAATACCGTTGTTAATAGCAATGAATCGTACATCTGCTTCAGGAAACATAATCTCTGTGTAATAGCCTACTTTAAGGTAATCTCTACCGAAACGGGACATATCCTTGATGATTATCGTTCCGACTCTACCGTTCTCCACGTCAGCAATCATGCGGTTAAAGTCTGGTCTATCAAAAGTTGTACCGCTGACCCCATCATCCACATAAAATTCGATGTTGCGAAAACCGTTGTCCTCAGCATATTTTTTTAGAATTACCTTCTGGTTTACTATACTGTTGCTGTCTCCTGCAAGCTCATCATCGCGTGAGAGCCTGCAGTACAGAGCAGTAATTTTCGCTTCTTCAAATGCTAATGTTGATTTACGTATAGTGCTAAATGTTGACTGTCTATTCATTTTTGTCCTCCATTTCCGACAGTCTTCAAGCGGTTTAGCACTATGTATATTACCGTATTACCTTGAAGAAGTCGAGTTGATTTCCGTGGGTTTATATGAACTATCTGATAACTTTGAAAGGCTTTTTGCGTTGACTGTAATTAGTCGTTTTAGCTTGGAATATGCACTTTCCTTTGCTGAATCACTTATTCGTGATTCCACCACATAGACCGTACCTCCGATATCAGATTTGGTTGTGCGGCTGTTAATTTGATTTTCCATATCGTGACCTCCTGTCCGATGTTTTGAAGGAACTGGCACTGAGCCGAATTGATGACTCAGTGCCTAATCCATTATTTAAGCTTTTATTTGTAATATTTTCAGAGCGTCTGGTTGAATTAGCTTGCCATCCAATCTCTCGTAAGCAGAAAATCCAATTTGCCCCTGCAATGCATATAACTCACTTAATTTTTTTATTGTTAGTGGTTGACGCTCAATCAGCCAGTAGTATGATAAATCTCCGAATACTATGCTTTTTGCTCCTGCTGATACTGTAGGTATATATGGAGAGGTAACTACAGGCTTTCCGAAGATGGTGTTATCCGAAGAATTCCACAGATAACTGCCGCTTGTATCCTTAAGAGTTCTAAGAAGCATGGCTGTATTGTCGTGCATGATAAACACAGCATTATTTCGGTATTCATCTTTTAATGAAAAGTACAGAGAGATCATCTCATCAAAAGAAATGGTAGCGCTATCTGCTGTAGTTACATCCGCGTCTGCCGTAAGGATACCTGTTGGCTGTGTTGTGCCATTTCCATTTAGCAATGCATTTTCCTCAGCCTTGCCAAAGCGCTTCGCAAAATCACCTATCAGATATTTTTCAAGATTAAAGTTCATATCGGTGACAAATGAGCGGTTTAGCTTGACAAGAGATGCCAGCTTGTATGATTTCACCAGAAACTGTGTAAATGTATCGGCACTTTCGGGGATTGGATCTCCGTCTTCAACCCAATCTGCTGTACCCGTTGAAGATACCGCTTGAATTTTACCTTCTGCAGAAGATAGATTGATAACAGTAGCAAATCTGCGGAATAGATTCTCCTTTGCCAAAGCTACATTGAAGCCTTCTCTGAATTCGTCCGGTGCGACATATGCTCCGGCATTATCATAGCCCTCGTTCAAATTCTGATAATTTTCGTCTTTGCCTTTCATAACGTTCCAGAACGCTCTGTTATAGGTTGTTGATGTTGCCATAATCGTTTACCTCCTAAATTAAAATTGATTGTGGGGTATATACCCCGTTTGAAACCGCGTTTTTTTACGCGTTGCCCCACGCCCGTTGTCCAGATGAAAAGGTGTGGAGATTTGACCTCCCCTATGGGCAGGTATTAACACATGGAGTTGTATCCAGTGTTTTTAGTGGTTTTAAGCTTTGTAGCAAGATGTAGCAGGTAAAAACTAAACTCTCTATACGAGAGCAATTTTTTATATAACCTGTTTTTCTTGCTACAAGCTGCTACACTGTGTTTAAATAAGAAAAAATTCTTCTTCAGTCAGCTTATATCCGATAAGCATTGTGGTCATTCCACCACCAGAACGTGGTCGTTTCCGTTCTACACGGGCGATAGCTGTTAATGCCTGTTTGAAGTTTCTTGCATTCTCCGAATAACAGCCATTGGCACTACACCAGCGCTGATACCGGGCATACACTTCGGATGTCCGCACCTCACTGTTAGGACTTTCTTCCAAGGCATCCTCGAAGAACAATGCTATCTTGTCGCTATCATGCTTGTAAGCCTCCGTTGCTGTCTTAACGGATTCGGGCAAAGTCAAGCCTTCCTTCTTCAACAGTTGGTAGCCTTCAATTAGCCAGTTGAGGATAGCACTCTGATTCTTCGGTTTGGCGAATTCACGTTTTAAGTTTTTATCCTGCTCGCTTTCATCGAAGTGTCGTTCAAAAGGAATAATCACCACTCTGCCACTGGAAAACAGCGTCATATCCGTAATGACGGGCAGATAATTGGTGTTGATATACAGCTTAAACTTTGGCGAAAAGTCAAAAGAATTCTCATGTAGAAACCTTGCGTTGATGGTGTCACCACCCGTCATGCTTTTTACCTGTGCAGCATTTAAGACAAGTCCTCTGCTAGGTTCGGAGATATTCACAAAGCGTACTCCTGCAAGCCGGGCAATATCTTCACTTGGACTTGAACTATTATTGTTCTTTTTCAGACTGATAGTCTCTGGCCTTGCGGTACAGCCATAACTGCCTAATACCTTAAGAACGCTCTCACATAGCGTACCTTTACCATTTCGAGTTGTAGCACCATAGAGAACAAACAGGCATTCATACCGAGTGTCTCCGCTGATACTGTAGCCAAAGGCTTTTTGGAGAAATTTTGCCTTTTCCTCATCTCCGCTCATAATCTCATGAATAAATCTATCCCAGCGCTCGCTTTTTGCTTCCGGGTCATATTTCACACCAGCTATCTTTGTAAGTCTGTCCTCGCTGTTGTGGGGACGAAAATCCATGGATAATAAAAACAATGTTCCATTGGCACAGTTGAGCACAAGCGGGTCTTGGTCGAATTCAGCCATTGATATGGGATATACGCTCTGTGCATCCTTCAGCACCGTTTCTCGGTATCTTCTTGACTGCCACTTTCGGCAATAGTCAATGTATGCCTTTCTTTGATGTTCATCCTGAATAGTCAAAGCATAGGCTAGTAGTTGGTTGGCCAATGATTTGCACATTTCCATCACTTTGAGATTACCGACATCGGGAATCCAAATGCCATTCTCATAGCAAAACCACATCTTCCTTTCGGGAACATAGCGGGCAAAAGATTTATAGTAATCAGCAAACAGCCTGCTTGCCCCAATATCTGTCCATGGGTAGCGATTATTACTCTCAGGCTTAAAGTTAGCAAGGGAGCATTCATTAAAATCTTCTGTGGCTAATGAACGCTTACCACCTGGTTTGTATATTTCGGTAACATTTGCGATGGCTTTTTCTATGGTTATCATTCCATAAGTACTGCCAGACTGCACTCTATCCCATTTATCTCGCATTAAACCACTCTTCCGGAAAAGTCTGTCCATTTGTCCAATATCCCTGCCACACCAAAATGCCAGCATACCGCAAAGTGCCAAATCAGCTTCACTTGAGGAAGGATAGCCTGATGTATCTCCCTGCCATAATGCTTTGAACCTTTCTCCGTTTACCGATTTTAAAGCCTTCTCAATAACAGACTTGTCAGACTGTAAATCTTTAAATTAATATCTCAAAATCATCCTTTTATAGTCATTTTGTTTTTCCAATTGTAAGTTTTCATTCCAGTAGAATGTGATTACCTTTTGTCACTTTATAGCATATCTGTTATACTGTGGTCTGTATATTCATCGAAAGGAACTACTAAACTTGCAGATCATGTTTAACCCTAAAGTTTCAGCCCCTGATTACCACCGGTCAGGCAAATCCTTCTCTTTCCCTGACCTTACTTTGACCTTATGTCCCCATTGCAGGAAAAGTCATCTGAAGAAGCACGGCTTTTACAGACGTTACTATATTTCCGTGGATTTCTACGGTATCCTTCTGATCCGCAGACATATCTGTCCGGTATGCCACAGAACGGTTTCTTCTATCCCTTTTTTCTGCCATCCCCGCAGGGCTTATTCCTCCGATTTTATTATCCGTGTACTTTCCAGGTTCTTCAATAGAACATCGACTCTTTCTGCATGTGTTTCATCATTTGTCCATGACTATAAGGTCGAATGTTCAAGGCAGCTCCTTTACCGCTATCGGAAACGCTTTATCTCAAACCTTAACTTCCTGTCCATGGAACTCCTCCATGTCCTGAAACTGAAGAACTTTATTTATGAAAAAGAGGACAGAAAAAGAGCCAGACAGGTGCTCTCCCTGATACATCATACGGCTTGGACCCCTCCTGATGTATCACTCTGGCTGTTTCAAAGAAACGGGCACTCATATCTGACTCGACTTCACTTTAGAGTATAACAGTTTTCTGCCGTTTTGTGAATGCCCTGTTTTAAATCCCTGCAACACTTGATTTTCCTGTGTCCCACAGGGCTTTAATGGTAAACTTTCTTCATAAACCTGAAGGGAGTTTTTCATTATGATTGATGATGCAGCAAGAAGTGCAATTGCGCTTAAAAAGTTTTCGATTATCAGTCCGATTATCAACGGACAGGTAACCTCCATCGGTGAATACTGCGCCATGGCTGCGGATAACCCAATTGAAATGCCACACTATGGTATGCGCAGATACTCACCCAAAACAATAGCATCTTGGTATACCGATTATGTCCGGGAAGGTCTGGATGCCCTGAAACCCAAAGCACGTGCAGATAAAGGCGGAACCCGCAAAATCTCATCGGAACTGGAGGATATCCTCCTGCGCAAACGTCTGGATTATCCGAGGGCACCCATTACCGTAATATACGACCTTCTTCTTAACGAAGGTATTATCACGGGAAAAGATCTCTCCCTGTCCACTGTTACAAGGTTCTACAACCGTACCGGTAAGGCATCCATAGCGGATGAACGGCAGAAGGAACTGCGTCGTTTCTCCCATGAAACAGTAAACCAGCTCTGGCAGACCGATGTAATGTATGGCCCTTATATCCGGGTAAACGGACGCAAGCAGCAGACTTACCTCATGGCATACATTGACGATTCCAGCCGCCTTATCACACATGCCCAGTTCTATCTGTCACAGGATATCCTGAGCCTGCGCCATTCCTTCAAGGAGGCACTTTTAAAAAGAGGAATACCTAAGCTTCTCTATACGGATAACGGCAAGATATACCGGTGCCAGGCCTTCGAATATCTCTGTGCCAACATCGGTGTGACACTCCTGCGCGCGGAACCATATACCCCGACATCAAAGGGGAAGATAGAACGCTTCTTCAGAAGCTGCCGCCTCCGGTTCCTGTCCACACTGAAAGCCGATACCTTAAATGATCTAAATGAACTCAACGACCGTTTCCACAAATGGCTGTTTGATGATTATCAGAAAAAGCCTCATTCTGCCCTGGATGGACTGACTCCGCTGGAAGCCTTCCTCCGTCAGTCCGACCGTATTTCCCTTGTCTCCGATCTATCCGTTTTTAATGAGAAATTCCTTGTAAAGGCAGAACGTAAAATCAAACAGGACGCAACCCTAAGTCTGCATGGCAACCTGTATGAGACCGCCCCTTCCCTCGCCGGAGCAAGAATTACCGTAAAATATGACCCGGATGAGCTGGATCACGGCATAAGCGAAGTATTCCTTTATCGTGAGGACAAACCGGTCGGAACTGCAAAGAGAGTATTCTTCCACGATAATGCTCATATAAAACGGGCAGGAAAAGCACGGGCAGAGAAGAATGGAACCTCCCCTTCTGCTTTACCGGAGGTAGCAGGTCTTCCTCCCGTCAATGCCATCTCTTATGCTGATATGGAGGTGATGTGATGTTTACCCAGCATTTCGGACTTAAGGCAAATCCGTTCACCAAAGAGCTTCCTACCTCCGATTTATTTATCGGGCAGGACGCAAAGGAACTGGATGCCAGATTTAAATACATAAAATCAGCACGGGGTATTTTTCTTCTTACTGCGGAAGCCGGTACTGGTAAGACTACTGCCCTCAGACGTTTTGTCGACGGACTGAACCCCGGCCTGTATAAACCGTGCTATTATGCGCTTTCCACTGTCACGGTAATGGACTTCTACCGCGGAATTATAATGAAGCTTGGCGAGGAGCCCTCCTACAAAAAGATCAGTATGTTTGAGCAGCTTCAAAGGCTGATCTCTACCAGTTATCATGAGCAGCGTATTACCCCAGTCATCATTATTGATGAGGCACAATCCCTAAGTAACGGTGTCCTTGATGACCTCCGTATCCTCTTTAACTTTAAGATGGACTCCGAGAACCCCTACATACTGATCCTAGCAGGGCAGCCACCTCTCAGAAACCGTCTGCAGCTTGGTGTCAATCAACCACTGAAACAGAGGATTGGAACGAAATATCACATGCAGGGACTCAGCCGGGAGGAACTGGATGAATACATCACCAGCCGCCTTAAGCTGGCTGGTGCTATGGATACAAATATCTTCACCCAAGGCTCTCTTGATGCCATGTATACCCTGACTAAGGGCATTCCCCGGATGGTAAACAAACTTGCAACAGCATCCCTGATAGCAGCCTGTGCCAGGAAAACAGATGTGGTTGATGATGAGATCATCTACCAGGCGCATCAGGAAAGTGATATATAAAGGAGCTTTGGCTCCTTTTTAATTTGAAGATTTACCTGCATAATCTGAATATGCTCCAAAATAAAATGACTACAAAGATGTATATTTGCCTGTTTTAATCTGATTCATGTCGGTTTTAATTTGACGATTTACAGTCAGACAAATAGGATTGGCTTTCTGTATCCAGTAGTTGCTTCACAGGGTTAGGGCGCAGCATATAGTTGTCTAGTATCATCTGAAGCTCATTCGATTTCTCTGGTATATCACCATCTACAAATACATTGCCTGTTACGGTAACAAAGCGATTTGTTGCTCCAGCCACATAGACCTCAACTCCCAGCTTTCTGTTGTTGATATAGTATTTTGTTTTGTCAAAGTCATAGCCAGTGGCCTTAAAGAAAATATGCAGCCCTTTACCGGATGGACTGTATTCCATATAGCAACCACTAAAAGCGTCTACAACACTTTGGGAAATAGGCTTAAGCTTACCACTGCTATCAAAGCAATCATCTAAGTCGATAACACATATGTCATTACCTACCAAAAATCCGATACCATCATAATTACTTACAGCAGCTGCGGCCGAACTAAAATCTTTAAATGTACTCTTTTGATCTGCTTTTGCCCTTTTTCCTGTTATCGGGTTATAGGGAACTTTGGTTTTTCTGCCACTTCGCTCTTCATATTTCCAACAGCAAAACTGTGGCTTATCTTTAAGCATCTGCGGCAAGTTATAATATTGTGTATTCAGTTATTTCACCTCCTTGCCTGTTATTAATGACCCGAAACGCTACGGTTCCAGAGGGTTTGCCTTGTTTGACACAACCTCGTTATCTTTCAAGGAATACGCTCGGAATTATCGTCATGGCATATTCACCTTGAAGTATCTCTTGCATTTCGGGGTATTCAGTTGTCAAGGAGCAGTGAGAGAAAAACTATGCTTTCATTGATAGTTCACGAGAAAGTCAAATCGACAGGGTCTGTTTTGAAGGTTATTTTTTCTCACCATCTACAGGACATAAGCTTGCGGTTTGGATACCGAAACAAATATTTCTGTGTATTGCTTTCCTCTACTAATAGCCGAAATGATTAACCCCTTAGCTAATGTCACAACAAACAGCTAACTCGGAAGGCCATGCAAAGTATTTTCCCCTCACCTTATAGCCTTGGTAGGGCATATTAGTTGAGGATTTTCTAAAAATATTTTTCTTCCTCATCCATAAGCGAAGAATTCTATTGATTCGAACCCCTTAAAATAAAAAACAGCCTGTCTTTTTTCTCAGTAAAGACGGCTGAAATGCTGTAGTTTTGGATTTTTCAATTAGACTTTTCGACTTTTTTTTCTAAAAGTATCAAATTGGATAAAAGCGAAAAATGAAAGGCATATACAACTATCATTATTTTTGTTAACATTGTATAATTCCTTCGCAAACACAGAATTATGATGTTATATTTGAAGAAAATGTGCTATAATGGAAAAAAATACAAAGAGGTGGCCAAGATGACCGTTAGCTATAAAAAGTTTTGGAAATTATATGTCAGCATGGAAGTTCTTGTAAAGGTTTGTACGGCGCTTGGCGTTGATTTTAAAGATATTATGGAATTAGTGCCAGACTCAACTGGATAAAAATAGTATTTGCTTAAAAGTTAGAGTGCTGTTTGTAGGACATGAGTAGTTGTTAAATATTACTGAATAGAGGAGGCGAAAAAAATGATTGAGAAAGTCTACCCTGTTTCATTTGAAATTGAGGGACCAGCAGCAATGTTCACAAGGCCTGATACTGGTTCATCGCCGGTATCTTATCCAGCACCGACAAAATCCGCCCTGAAAAGTGTTTTTGAATCTGTGGCATTTTCTAAAAATGCATATTTTGAACCGCAACGTGTAGAGATTTGCTCCCCTATTGTGTTCCACAAGTATTCAACTAATTATGGCGGACCATTGAGAAAAAGCGGAACAGTGAATTTTCAATTGTTTGCAACTGTGCTTGAGAATGTCTGTTATAAGGTTTACGGAGTGATTTTAGGATATTACCCACCCAAAAGCGGGCAAAATCCACAGCATCAATTACAGGACGTGTTTATGCGCAGACTTTCAGTTGGTCAATTCCACACAACGCCATTCCTTGGGTGGAAAGAATTTGTTCCGACTTATTTGGGTCCTATTCGTGATACGACAACTGCTGATAAATCCATCAATATAACAATTCCATCTATGCTTAGTACGATGTATAATCGGCCGACGGAGGGAAAGATTTTTCCGCGATTTGATCAGGATGTCAAAGTTGAAGGAGGCGTGATGTTTTATGCTTAACGAGTTATATGAAATGAGCAAGGCATTAGAACATTATGGCTTGTTACAATCCATAACACATCCGAATGTAAACAATGTGGGAAAAGCTTTCTGCCTGCTAATCGAACTTGATAAGGAGGGGTTTCCTCGAGAAGCTAGGCTTCTGTCAAAAGAAGAAACCACGGCGTTATGGAAACACAGCAATGGAAACCACAACAGTTTTCCGGCAATCCGCGTTCAAAAGCCTCTTCTCGCAATAACAGAAAGTGTAAAAATCAATGATCTAGAATGGAAAAAAGCAAAGTTAAGTGAAAAAATCAGTTATTTAAGTACACTGAACTATAATGCCATTAATCCTGAGTGTTTGGACATTAAAATTGTCGACTGGACATTGAATGAGCTTGCAGAGGTTATAGACTCACAAAAGCCAGAATTGGCAGCGTTAAGACAGTTAATTTGTGTATTTCCAGATGCTTCAGGATGTGCTGATTTCAACAAAGTGTTGGTAAATTTTCTCTATGAAAAGATTGCTACCTCTAATAGCAGAGCCGAAGTTGATTTTATCAAAGATTTGCTAGTAGGAAATTTCGATGATAGAACAAGAAAATATGTAGCCAGTTGTATGACTTATTACGACGTGTATGAAACCGCTGATTTTACCAACTTAGTAGCATCATCTGTAACTCAGCAGGCTCTGATCAACCTGCTGAACAGCGAAAATAAAAGTAAAATTAAATCTGAAGACCAACATATTGTGTCCCCACTAACTGGAAAGCCATGTCTGCAGATTGAGAAAAATTATCCCAAGCCAAAAATTCCTTTACTAGGACCTACATATTTATATTCAAAGAATGTGGACATACCCTGCCTGACACGTTATAAATTGAGCGGCATTAGTGCCTATCAGGCTGGTAAAAACGAGGTCATAGCAATCAATGATGCAATTGCGTTTCTTACCGATAGAAATCGAGAGAACAAATCATGGAAAGCGATGAGTGACAGCAACAGCGAAAAGCCCAATCTGCTACTGGCCTACTTGCCGGTTGATCCACTAAATGATGCTTATCTGGCACAAATACTGGGGGACCCTTCTGATTACGAATCCGGGGAAGAACTCAGGGAGGAAACCGAATCCGCATTTGATGCTCTATGTAGGCAAGTCCTGGGAAACATGAAATCTGTGATTAATAAGAACCCGCAGTTCCAAATTAACTTGATTTTGTTAGAAACACTGGATCCTGGGCGAAAGCAAATTGTTTATGAGAATACACTGACAGTCAAGCAGTTTAGGAATAATATTCTTTTGTGGTCAGAAGCTGCAAAAAATCATTCAAATATTAAAATACGTGTACGTGAAAAGAATGAAATAGTTGAGTACAAGCCTATTTGCCCGGGACCAAACGATATTTGCCAATTGTTAAAAATTAATTATACACGTTCCGGCTCGTCAAAGCCTATGAAGCAAAGTGCGGTCTCGCTGCACGATATTTATAGCCTTTATATGCCGCAAAAAAACGTTGTGTTACAAGATGATGTTTTTCTCTATGATATTTTGTGTAGGGTTATTAAAAAAACAGCTCAAATGCTTGGGGATGTAGGGCAACAGCTAAATCTGGAATATGCGCTTCCATCAACAAGTGAATCACATATTCTGGCAAAGCGGGTTACAGTATCCATTTCATTGATATCAATTTTGTTATGGCGCTTAGGCGTCAGAAAGGAGAATTATATGCTAGAGACACCTTTTAATGTCGGGCAGTTTTTGCAGCTTTCTGATTTACTACATAAGGAATACTGCATTCAGGTACGAAACAGCGGAAATAAAGCAGCACCGCTACCTACACAATTGATGGGGAACGAAATGCTGGCCATTGCATCCGAAAATCCCATTGAAGGTCTAAACCGTCTGCGTGATCGAATGAAAATTTACTTAGCATGGGCAAACACTGCTACGGGAGAAGGGACAGGGCTGGTAAAATGGATACTTGCACGGTATGGCGAAGTTAGTACAAAAATTGCAGCTTCAGGGTTGCCGGAGCAATTTAATGCGGCTGAACAAGCACAGGTACTGCTTGGTTACTTGGCATCGATACCATATGATAAGAAGAATGATAAGGAGGTCAAATCCAATGAGTAATTTTATCAAAAGAGGAACAGGGCTACTTTTAATTGATGTAAAAGATTCCAACCCTAATGGTGACCCCGACAGAGAAAGTGACCCACGTACGCGGCAGGATGGGCGCGGCGAAATTTCACCAGTTTCGTTTAAACGTAAGTTACGTGATTTGGTTTCAGCAAAGGATTCTCCTGTCTGGCAGGAGCTTGCCAAAGAACTAGACTTGAATGAAGCACGCTATGATATTTTGGAAAGCAAGGTCACTAAGCGCACTGATGTTAAAAAATTAACAGCTGATGAATTGCTGGAGAAATACTGGGATGTTCGTGTATTTGGAACAACATTTCTTGAAGAGCAATCAGGTGAATCCGGCTCATTTATCTCTACTGGGGTTGTTCAATTTGGATTAGGAGTATCGCTTGACCCAGTTAGAATTGAGCGTATGACAACCACTAAAGTACTGCCAGTGGAAGATGACAAAAGCAAGGGCATGGCCCCACTCGCATATCGAATTGTTTCTTACGGATTATATACAATGCCGTTTTTTATAAACGCTACTGCAGCACAAAAAACACGCTGTACAAAGAAGGATATTGAATTGCTTCTGCAACTGATTCCCCATGTCTATAAAGAAACGGCTTCTTATATTCGCTCACAAGTTGACATTCGATATGCGTTCTATGTCGAACATAACCGCGCTCGCGGTACGTTTAATGATTTCAAAATCATCGAGGCACTGACTCCCGTAAGAGTGGGCAATGGAATTGGTCCAGCGACTTCGTGGAAAGATTACGATGAGGTAGCATTACTAGAGAGTATTAAGGAACTCAACTCCAAACTGAAAGGAAAAACGGCACCTGTTGTTGACCTGATGGAGAAGCTATGACTATGCTAGCCCATAGTGCAAGGAATGGAAAACCACCTCAGTTATATGGTGAACATGTAACTGGGGTGGTTAATCGCGCGTGTAATAATCTAATAGATATTTTTCGTTATGTTAATCAAGATAAAACGGATTATTATCCTGAACTTATAAAAAACGCAGCAATCTATCATGATTTGGGTAAGTTATCTGTTAAAAATCAAGATGTACTTACAGGCAAAACAGAATCTGCACACCTTCCTATAGAGCATCGAGATGCGGGTGTTAAGCATCTGATCGGCTGTAAACCAGAACATCCTTCGGCTACTTTTGTTTATGCTCATCATTATCCAGGGCTACCTAATCTTATGGATCAAAAGACACAATTATCCCCGTTTCGCTTTCCGGAAGCAATGGGTGACAGCGATACACACCTCCAAGAGTATCTGGACTTGCATGGTAAGGAAACCGGCTTCAGTACTGAACAAACATCGGACAACACTACTCCGAAGTTGTCATCAATGGAGTATCGTATCCTCTTGAGCTGCCTTGTTGACGCAGACTATTCGGATACTGCGGGGAAACAACTGTATCGTCCTGAAACACGTTGGGAAGAACGGCTGAAGAAACTGGATTGTTATATCCGAGATTTACAGAAGGATTCAGACAATTCACAGTCAGAACGCAATCAATTGCGCAGTGAACTCTACGATTACTGCAGAAACGTAGCTACAGAAGAATTTCTCGTGTACTGTGATAGTCCGGTTGGAACCGGTAAGACAACAGCAGTTATGGCGCATATGCTGAAATCGGCTTCCGAGAATGGTTTACGTCACATTTTTGTTGTAATGCCATATACAAATATCATTTCTCAGACAGTTGATATCCTACGAAAAGCATTGGTTCTTGACGGAGAAAACCCAGTGGAGATTGTTGTAGAGCATCACCATCAAGCGGATTTTGAAAGTCCTGAGCTTCGTCACTTGGCAACCACATGGACCGCCCCAATCATAGTGACAACAGCAGTTCAGTTTTTCGAAACAATCGCAAGCAATCTCCCTTCAAAACTACGAAAGCTCCACCAACTACCCGGCAGCGGTATCATCATTGATGAAAGTCATGCTATGTTGCCCATAAAATTATTGCCCTCTGCTTGGCAATGGATTACTGAACTATCCAAAGAATGGGGTTGTCGTTTTTGTCTTTGCTCGGGAACATCGTTTAAGTTTTGGGAGAATCCAAGTTTTATAAAGATTTCTGACACCAAAGTTCATCCCTTGGTGTCAGGCGAGATGTCCAAGAAATTGGAGAAGTTTGAAAATAACCGAATTCACCTTAACATTCTAATGCAGGATGTGCCCCATTTCCAAAATTTAAATGAGCTTATAAACTGTATAAGCCAATATCATGGTTCACGGCTGATTGTGCTGAATACAGTTCGTACAGCCGCATTGTTAGCAATAACTCTGCGAAACTGCGGGCACGACGTGCTTCATTTGTCAACTGCACTTACTCCGAATGACAGAGAAATCGTCATAAATGAAGTCAAGCACCGACTCAACCGTACCACAAATTATAACTCAGATTGGACACTGGTTGCTACGAGTTGTGTAGAATGTGGGATGGACTTTTCCTTTCATTACGGTTTCTGCGAATTGCGTTCTCTTCAAAGTTATTTACAACTTGGAGGACGAATAAGCAGAAACAACGAGTATGATGACGGTTCGTTGATTTGTTTTTCTATAACGGCTGATGGCTTTGGATTTAACCCGGCTTTTGAAATCTCTAGGAATGTATTTAAAAAGCAAATTCAATCCAACAAACTTTCAAGGCTTACAATAACAAATGCAGTGAGTGAAAGTTTTGACATGGAATGCAAAGAAATGGGCGGATTATCTTATAAAATATGTAAATATGAAAGTAGACACGCATTTGTTGATGTTGCAAGGAATTTCAGAGTGATTCCCGATGATACGATTACCGTTATTGCAGACTTAGGTTTGGCGGAAAAGCTACGTACTGGTGCTTTTGTTTCTGCTCAGGAACTGCAACGTGATAGTGTTAACATTCGTAAATCTCTGATAAAACAACTTCGCATTAATGATAGCGACTTGCCGTCACTTTCCGAAGGTCAATACGACCAGTTTCTCGGATATATGAAGACCTTATTATAGAAGGAAACCAGCCACAACAAGCATTTACACTTGATTGTGACTGGTCTTTTTTTGCCCCGCTTGAAGCTGTTTATTTAAGTTTTTCTTCAATCCCTAAGTGAACGCTTCTTTTGGATCCCTTTTTATCAAAGCCGTGGTTTATATAAAAATCGTCCCCCGTAAACATAACGGGATAATCCACGGCGCTGTCTTCAATTCGAATCCAGCCAATCATGTCTTTATTTTGGTCATATGGATCAATCGCTACAGAAAGGGGCGGCTGGGATTCCGACAGTGCATCCTCCGATATCTCTGGTTCAGATTCCGGCGTGTTTTCGATAAAAGACGCTGCCTCCATGCCAGATGGCAGTTCGGCTTTATTCATCATTAACAGATCCACCGCCGCTTTCTGTTCCGCTAAATGTGCAAACGCACTGAGCTCCTGTCGATTTTGTACAAATTTGGATACCAGCAGACCGCCGGAAACAAGAACAACGATCACCAACACGCCAATGGATGCATGGTATAATCTATCCGGCTGCTTAGCAGGCTCTTTTTTCATATGCTACAAACACCTCTTTGTTCAACGGGGTTGACATTCAGCTTATATATGACACCTCAGTATGAAACATCCCCGTCAAAAGGACGGGGATGTTTCATACCTTTCTTTAACAGCCAGTTACGCTTCCAGATGCGCGGGATTTTTGGCTGATGGCCGTTCGGGAAACGGTCAATAGGCTATCTGACTCGTTTTTTTGCAAGCAACAATGTCAGTGCCAAAGAAGACAATACGAAGATACCTGCTAGCATATAAATGCTCTGCCCATCGTCTCCTGTAGGGGGAAGTCCTGCCAGAGGAACCTCCTCCGAAGGAATTTCAATAATTTCCTCATCGGTTGGGAACCCAGGAAACAGAGGAACATCCGGGTCTTCTATGGATTCCACATCCTCTGGACGGCTTAAATTATATAACGTTATGGAAATATGCCCGGACGAATCCTCTCGCACAGATGTGGATCTAAAAATCAGGCATTCTCGTTCTGCCATTGTCTCGCCGCCGTAATCATAGCCTTTTAATGTAAAGTGTTCACCCGTCATTTCCTGTACGGCATAAACAGCACCGGATTGCAATCCTTTTATTTCCACAATATTTCCATTGGCGATTAACTTAACCTGAGAGACGACATTCCCGCTTCCATCCAGAATACGTGCTGTAAAAGGCAGTCCGGTGCCAATGGCGTTCCCGGCCTCATCCGTTAATACCTTGCGCAAATATAGTGACAAATTGCCCTCAGGCGTCGGGCCGGGAGTGGGATCGGGTGTCGGATCAGGTGTCGGATCGGGTGTCGGATCGGGTGTCGGATCAGGCGTCGGGTCGGGTGTCGGATCAGGCGTCGGGTCGGGTGTCGGATCAGGCGTCGGATCAGGCGTTGGGTCAGGAGTTGGGTCGGGTGTCGGATCAGGCGTCGGATCGGGTGTCGGATCGGGTGTCGGATCAGGCGTCGGGTCGGGTGTCGGATCAGGCGTCGGGTCGGGTGTCGGATCAGGCGTCGGATCAGGCG
>NZ_JBNPXH010000011.1:0-17935 GCF_050433395.1 Anaerotaenia torta | reverse complement strand
GCGTTGGGTCAGGAGTTGGGTCGGGTGTCGGATCAGGCGTCGGATCGGGTGTCGGCGTGGATTTCGGATTGACCGGCAGCTTGGGTGTGCCGATGGTCGAATAATGCGCCTCGTCGTCAAAATCGGTATAGTAGAGCTTTGCCCCATTGTCCGGTCCTTTTTCTCCATTTTGAGACGTATAAAGGTCGGGGACGGGGTTTGTGTCGGCGTTAGTCGGATAGTAGGTTGTCTTTGCCACATCGCGGTACGCTTCTTTTAGAATCAGCGGAATGCTGATGGACAAATCCGCGGCGTAGGCATACATATCGCCGATGTCCCACACCACTGTTTCCTTGAGGGTGTTTCCCTCCATCACTTCTTCAATGGTGACCTGACCGCTGCGATTGCCCAACCACTCGTTAAGCCGGGTTTTGTCTACTTCAAAATACTGACTGATTTCATCCTTGAGCACAGCACTGCGCCCGCCTGGAAAAACCGCAGCATCCAGCAGTCGCTCGCTTAAAACCGCAGCAGTTAACATACTGGCATCCGGGGGGATCTCAATGAAACTTTGGCTGTTGGAGGCCATGTTTTGAAGGCGGGTAACGCTGGCGGGATTATCTATCATATAGCTGACGGTAACGATCTGTGCACCCAAGCCCGGCGCTCCCGTCACCGCACCGCTGGAGTTGTCTTTCTCCAAATACTCCGAATCAATATCATGGCGCTGGTATCGGCCGGTTCCCGTCCAAAGGTCCCCATACTGGCCTACATCCGTTATAACCGTGTCAACGGGAGCGGTTATGGCGTTTGCCAGTGCGAAAATATGCGTGTCGTGGTTGCAGAAAGAAGCAATAGAACTGCCCGCCGCATAAGCGGTATTCGCAGTTGTATATTGTGTCGCAATGGAAAAAGGCGTTCCGTCGGACAAAAATACCACCACGGCCTTTCGGTCGGTATCTCCACGCCCTGCGATGAGGTTATACGCCTGACTCAGCCCGTATACATAGTCTGTATTACAGGTGGAAAAGAGGTCGTCAAGGACGGTTTTGACAGCGTTGGGGTTATGCGTCCAATCCACGATAGCATTATAGGAGCCGGACAGCTCTTTGTTCGCCCCGACCGTCATCCCTCGAAGCCAGCTTCCGCCATCGCCTCTTTCTTCGATGAGCCAATCTCTGTACAGGGGGGTGATACGGTTGAGCGTTTCGGCCATTGTGCTGTCCCGCACAGAGAAAGGTACCAGTGCCACCCGGTTTTCAGGATGACGGCTCAGCACATTGGCGGTAAACTTTTCCACTGCAGTTTTTGCTTCCGCCCAGCGATCATAGCAGCCCTCCGCTTCGTTACCGTGTACCCAAATACCAGACTTATCATTTTTGCGTATATCTTCTGTATCCCAGCGGCTGATACGTACATATTTGTCCCCATCCATTTTAAAATGATAAGCGGCCAACTCCATAGGGCTTTTGCCCTCTCCGGTACCGAACTCATAATAGAGGTGCTCGTGATTTTGAGTATTCAGGCGCACCCATTTCTCAAGCTCGGCGTTATACACGGTAATGGTGCTGTCATCATTGGGATACACGGTTTCCCGTGCGGAGGGATCACTGGCATCAAAGTCGTCCGGTTCGGGCTCCGGTTCAGTAGCTTCATTTGCAACGGGATAAAGATAAAAATGATCCTGATTAAGGCATGGGCAGGCTGCTGCATGCGTGCCGTTGCCTTGTATGTTGTGCAGAGACATGCTGCCCGAGCGGTCAAGGCAGATCACGATGTCGAGTGGTTCGGTTCGCTCGGTTGCGTTAACTGCTAGTGTGAGCCGTGCGAGATAGTCACTTTCGCTTTCCCATTCCGCTGTTTTTTGGGTAATAAACGCAGAATGATTCTCCTCGTCGTAAACAGGACCAGCTTCGTCTTGCTGTGTAGATGCCGCAACTCCCAACGTGTTGCTAAGCAGCATGAAAGCAATCAGTAGCAAGGATACATATTTTTTCAATTTCTTCAAGGCATTTCTCTCCCTTATACCGTGTTTTTGCTTAAAAGGGCAATGCTTGCCCTTTTAAGCATTCCTTAATATATTAGCATGTTTTAGTTGCTGGTGCGGAGGAGATGTACTGTGATATGCGTTTGATGTATTGAAAATAAGGCAACTGACATGTTGGAATATGAACGCCCCTAAATTAATTCAACCACTACGCTGCGCATTGCGAACTACCATCTATAAAAATCCGGAGCAGGGCTTGTACCTTGCTCCGGATTTTCCGTATTCGGTTTGTCTGGTAGTATAGATCACAATGCGTCCTTATGACTTCTCGGCTTCACTTCCAGAATCTGCTCTATTTTTTAGCAGTACCCAGTAAATAAATCAACATTTCTCTCCATCCCCGCATCTACCTAATCCCAAGCCATCATAAATTTTTGAGCCAGTCGGTAAACTCTTTTAAGCTAATTTCCCCGTTATCACATTTTGCTTTTTGCTCCCTTGCCTTTTCACTCCAAGCGTAGAAAGCATCCTGCTCAATCTTCCCGGCCTTAATCCAGCCAAAACGCTTTTTGTATTCCCGGCGGTAGACCTTGAAAACATCATCATCCTTGCGCTTTTCCGTCCAAGCCTTGATTGACCCTACATCTCTGCAAGTGCGCCCCTTATCGTCAATGGCACGATTGCAGTATTCCGCATCGGAACGCCCGGAGAGGGCAAAATACTTTCCGCAATTTTTGCAGATGCGCACAGACTGCTCCTGCTTCACGAACTCCCTAACAAAGTAATCAATTAGATCATAGATATTTTTCGGATACAGCACCTCGGTAAAGGTTTTGCGGTCAATGACCTCAAAGCTCATGGGCTGGGGTTGAAACTGGAATGTATTCAGCTGGTCACTTCCACGGTAGTTATAGTACTGCACCATCTTTTTCTGCACCGGTTCCTTCGGGCTGGTGTCCAAGTCCAGTACATGGGCAAAGAGCGTTTTAATCTGCTCCTGCATCGTGTGAATATTGGATGGAATATGGGTCAGCTCCTTGCGGGGCAGCAGAGCGGAAATGTTCTCATAATTCTGCCGCTTTGCCTGTTCCAGCCTGTCCCACCATTCCAGACGAAGCAGCTCAAAGTAAATGTGCTGGTGGGCTATCGTGTCCAGCGCAGAAAGCACCTCATCTGCATACCGCTGTTCCTTAGAGGAATACAGTTCCATGAGAGCCTTGCCCATCTCGTCAAACAACTCACCATATGCCCAAACATCCAAATAGAGCAGCTCCATCAGACTTGTCCCGAAGGGCAGGTCTTTTTTCTTTTTCTGTTTCTGTTCATTTCCATACTCAAAATGCTCTTTGCTGTCTGCAACCCAAACATTGTATGTGTAACGCATCCTTTGTCACCTCATCCAAACGACTTAATATTAAAATAATTATACATTAGTCTTGACGGAATTGCAAGGCTTTGTTACTATATAACCACGGACTAACTATTGTGTATTTTATTAATTAGTCGTCCAAAAAGGGAGATGATGCCTATGACTGCTGAATAGCAAAAGCCGCCACTCCACGGCAATGGAATGACGGCTCATGAAACCAAAGCGGTTTCAAAAATTGGTTGCTCTCATTGTAACCCAAGAGGAGCGGAAAAGCAAGGGAGCGTTTACGGGGCTGGGTACGCTCACTACCCTTCAGGGTAGGCCAGCATATTGTTTGTATTGACAGCGGGCTTTCGCCCGCCGCCAATACAAACAGCTGGTCGGGGGCGCTGCCCCCAATCCCCCGGGACGAAAGGAGCGTGATTACTTGAAAAAAGATAAGATGTTCGCCATGCGAATGAGTACAGCGGACTATGACCGCATTCAAAATAAGGCGCAGCTGTCGGGAATGACCATGACGGATTTCCTCACCCTTTCCGCACTGGGCAAGGAAATCATTGTGGTGAACGGCTTGGATGCTGTCACTGTTCAGCTGAAAGCCATCGGGAAAAATCTGAACCAGCTGACGGTGCTTTGCAATATGGGCAGGATTACCTGCCCTGATCTCACTGACACAAAACGGAGCTTCGGAGCCGTGTTCGATTCTATCTGCGGCTTGATGGACAAAGGGGCGTGAGCCTATGGCAATCGTCACCGCCATCAAGGAAAAAACGCAGAGCCGCACCGCCATGAAAAAGGTCATGGATTATGTGGCGCAGGATTATAAAACCCTTTTCCAGAACCAAAACGGCGAACAATGCAGGCTGCTGTCCGGGCAGAACTGCTGCGGGGAAACCGCTTTTCAGGAATTTATGGCAACAAAAAAGCAACACAGAAAAGAAAGCAAGGTGTTCTTTTACCAGTATGTGCAGAGCTTCAAACCGGACTGCGGCGCCACAGCGCAGGAAATCCACCAAATGGGGATTGAGCTTGCCCGGCGGTTTGAGGGCTTTGAGATCCAGATAGCCACCCACATCGACCGTGACCACTGGCACAATCACCTGATTGTCAATTCCGTCAGCTGCGAAACCGGGTTAAAGCTGCAATTCAATGAAAAGGACTTGGAGCAGTTGCGCACCCTATCCGATGAAATCTGTTCGGCACACGGCTTGGAGATTTTGAAGCCCTATCAAAAACCCGCCATGAAGCCGATGGGCGCAGGGGAATATCGCTCGGCTGTGCGGGGCGGCAGCCTCAAATTCCAGCTGATGAACGCCATTGACACGGCGCTCTCCCAGAGCCGCACACAGGCTGAATTTACCGCTTGTATGGAGGGAATGGGCTACGGGGTGAAGTGGATACCCCATCACAAATACATCACCTACACCGCCCCCACAGGCCAGCGGTGCAGGGACAACAAGCTCCATGATGAAAAATATCTGAAAGAAAGGATGGAACAGCATTTTGCCGAACTTGAACGAACTCAAGGCTTTGAACAAGCCGCAGGAGAACCCGCAGAAGCTGACCATGCCCTATTTGCCGCAGGTCAGCGCCATTCCGACCGTGGAATGGGATGCTATGTTAAACAGCCAGACGGCGCTGCTGGAACGGATGGCGGCGCTGGGGCAGTATATCTCGACACTGCCGACCAAACCGCAAATCGAGAACGCCATCCGGGATTACTGTCAGGGGATATACGACAATCAGGGAGACATGCTGTGCCGGGTGATCGGCGACCAGCACAGAAGGATTTCGCAGATGGTGACCGACAAAATAGACAAGTCGCAGGACAGCCTGAAATGGCAGTTGCAGGAGGGCTTCAAGGAGCAGACGGAATTACTGAGGCACCGGGATATGCTGCCGTGGAAGCTCAAGGTCAAATGGACGGCCGTGGGGCTGCTCTCCTCGACAGTGCTTTATACCTTGCTCAGTCTGTTGAAAATCTTGTAAATCCCTATGATCCGGATGCCGAGCGACAGAAATACGAACAGGAGCGTATGCGCCGAAAGTCCGGCAAAAAGAAAAAACAGAAACACGGTTACAGTCCTCAATATGAGCAGGACATGGAACAGAGCATGTAGGAGGTGTACAATTTGAAATTACGCGCGTTTTTAAGACGCTGTATCAGCATCTTTCGTGACCGCAGCGGCGGCACAAACTTTGATGTGGTTGCTCAAAACCTAAAAACGGTAGGCGGAAAAGTTTCCGCCTACCGGGAGGTCAGCATCGGCAAGATGCTGTACCGGCTCACCAGCCTTTTTGAGGGCAGCAAGGATATTGACAAAACCATGGAACGGCTGGCAATTCAGAACGCCATGAGCCAGCCCGAGCAGCGGAAAAAGGCATAATTCGCCTGTATGGTATAGACTGTCGGCGGTAGTTACGGTATACTGATTTTGATAATACTGCCGACAGTTTGGGCTTGCGGAAAGTGAGGGGAAATGTTAAAAGTCCAAAATAGTTACAAGGTCGGCGTCTACGTCCGTTTGAGCAAGGATGATGAACGGGCGGGAGAATCCGTCAGTATTGAAAACCAGAAATTGATGCTCACACGATACTGCGAGGAACAGGGCTGGAACGATTATTCTGTATATTGTGATGACGGGGTCAGCGGCACTACCTTTGACCGCCCCGGCGTGTCCAAACTCATTGAGGATGCCAAAGAGGGGCATATCAACCTGATACTCTGCAAGGATTTGAGCCGTTTCGGAAGAAACTACATTCAGGTGGGGCAGTTTACGGATTATCTGTTTCCTATGATTGGCTGCCGCTTTATCGCCCTGAATGACGGTGTGGACACCATCCACAATGACAACGACATTATGCCGTTCCGGAATCTGTTCAACGAGTTCCAAAGCAAGGACACCAGCAAGAAAATCAAGGCGGTCAAGCAGGCGCACGCAAAAATGGGGAATTACCTGGGTTGTTATGTACCTTATGGGTACAAGGCGCATCCTGATGATAAGCACAAGTTTATCGTTGATGAGTTCGCCGCCGAGGTGGTGCGGAAACTGTTCGCATACCGCAGGCAGGGGTTTGGGTTCCGCAAAATTGCCCGGTTGCTCAACGAGGAACACATTTTGCCGCCGAGGGATTACTATTATGAACAAAAGGGTGTTGAAAGCAAAGGGTATCGGAATCACCTCTGGAACGATGTCACGGTCAAGAAAATGCTCCGCAACGAGGTCTATATCGGGCATATGGTGCAGAACAAGCGGGGCACTCTTTCCTACAAGAACAAAAAGCAGGTTGATAAGCCCACAGAGGATTGGATCAAGGTGGAGAATACCCATGAACCAATTATCGACATGGATACTTGGAACGCCTGTGCAGAGGTTGACGCAAGAAATTACAAGCCCCGCCCCACCAAGGAAAATGAAATCAGCCTGTTCGGCGGTCTGCTGAAATGCATGGATTGTGGCTTCAAAATGCGTTACAGTCAGGAAACCCACACCTACCCTAAGAAAGGTAAGGTCAAGTATATTTCCTATTTCTGTGGCAGCTACGCCAGAAGCGGTAGAAGTGCTTGCTCCGCCCACATTATCTACCTGAATCCCTTATCGGAACTGGTGCTGGACGATATTCGCCACCGGGCAAAGCGAGTGCTGGAGGACGAGGACAGGGTGCGCCGGGAGCTTCTGGAACAGAAAGCCAAGCAGAGCGACCGCCAGCTGAAAGCCGATAAGACTGCCCTCAAAGGCGCGGAAAAGCGCCTTGGGGAGCTGGAACGGCTCACGCAGGCGCTCTATGAGGACAAGGTGCTGGGCACCGTCCCCGGAGCGGTCTTCAAAAATCTGCTGGGCAAGTATGAAGCGGAGCGTGTGGAAAAGCAGTCGCTGGTGCAGGCCATGAAGCAGAAGCTGGCCGATACCGCACAGGATGAGCGTGACATTGAGCACTATATCCAGAGCATAAAGAAGTATGTGGCAGTGGAGCAGCTTGACCGGGGGATGCTGCTGGAGCTGATACACTACATTGAGATTGGCGAGCGCAAGGTGGTGGATGGGCAGAAGTGCAGAGACGTGGTCATTCACTACAATTTGGTGGATAAGGCGGGGTAAACCCTATACCCTGCTTTATCCGAACAGCACTAATGAATGGGTGGCAAGGGATACCAGCCGCAAGGTCAAGTCCGCTATGCGGGTAAGGTTTGCGGACGGTGCCCACTATGGGGCCTATGCGCCGTTAGGATACAGGAAGCACCCGGAAATCAAGGGAAAACTGCTCATTGACGAGGACACCCGCTGGATTATCGAAAAGATTTTTAACCTTGCCTATCACGGCATGGGAGCCGCTAAAATCACAAAGCTTTTGATTGAGAAAGAAGTCCCCACCCCTGCATGGCTGAACTTCCAAAGATACGGAACCTTCGCCCACATCTTTGAGGGACAGCCGGAAAACAAACGGTATCTTTGGACAATCGCACAAGTGAAGAAGCTCCTAAAGGACGAGGTTTATATTGGCAACAGCGTCCACAACAAGCAGACCACCGTTTCCTTTAAGGAGAAGAAGAAGATACGCAAGCCGGAAAGCGAATGGTACCGGGTGGAGGATACCCACGAACCGCTGATTGAAACGGAAGTCTTTCAGCGGGTGCAGGAGCAAATCCAGAGCAGACGCAGACAGAGGAAAAACAATACCACACAAATTTTCGCCGGGCTTGTGAAATGTGCGGACTGCGGCTGGTCGCTCCGCTTCGGAACCAACGGGCAGAACAAAAAACCGTACAGCTACTATTCATGCAGTTACTACGGGCAGTTTGGCAAAGGGTATTGTTCGGCTCATTACATTCGCTATGATGTGCTTTATGCCTATGTCCTTTCCCGTCTGCAATACTGGTCAAAGGAAGTACAGCAGGACGAGGAAAAGCTCCTGCAAAGGCTATTGAAAACCGGGGACAGGGAACGGAACGCCGCCAAGAAAAGGGCGGTGTCCGAATTGAAAAAAGCGGAGAAGCGGCAAAGGGAGCTTGACACCCTGTTTGTGAAAATATATGAGGACAGAGCGGCGGAGAAAATCACGGAACGCAACTTCTCCATGCTGTCCGAAAAATACCAGACGGAACAGGGGGAGCTTGAGGAAACAATCCAGACCTTACAGGAGCGTTTGAAGAAATCCCAACAGGAAAGCTGTGACGCTGAACAATGGATTGCCCTGATTAAAGAATGCTCCATGCCCGCCGAACTGACCGCCACGCTCCTTAACACGCTGATTGAAAAGATACTGGTACATGAAGCCGTCAGAGATGAGGACGGGAGCCGGGAACAGGAAGTGGAAATTTACTACCGCTTTATCGGCAAAATTGATTGATACTGATAGCAATATCTTTAACTATGGGAAACCGGACATGCCCTCCCGGAGACATCGGTGCTTCCCGCCCTTGCAAAGCTGCTGGATACCAGCATCGACTCGATACTGACAGATAGCAAGCTCCAGATTTTATCCGCCTTTTACGGGGATGGGATGGAAAGCCACAATGTGACCAGCCGGTTAAACAAACTGCTTCAGAATGATTCTTTGGAGATCGAGGTGAATGCTTTGTCCCTTGCCTGTCAGCCGGGAGGCAGCCGCCCGGGGTATCTGGCGGTAAAATACCGGACGGAGCAGGGTGTTTTCTATACCTTTGCAGAGGAGAACGGCCATCTGGCCATCAACCTGGAAAGCAAGGCTTATACGGCCACGGAGAAGGCGGAGATCATTGCGGCAGCCTATGGCACGTCAAAAGCCAAAATGGATGTAATGCAGAAGGTTGCGCATTATAAGGTATTCAACTGGAACGAATACCATGCCGACCATGAGAGTTTTCCCAGTAATCCGATGAACGATGAGAAGGAATATCTGACCTTTGTATATTTGAATAAAGATGGCATTCACATGGTTACCTGTGAGGAGGGGGAGAGCATTGCATACAACGAAGATAAAACCGAGTTTTTCAGAAAACAGATCAGCGGAGAATATTTTATACCGAATGTTCCCATACTGCCGGAATTCGGCAAGGGCTGGGAATGCTCCTGGGCGGCGGCCTTGACTGCGGCGCTTATGACAATGGATATTAAGGCCACCTATGAACATGTGATGGGTGTTTCAGGTGCCTGCTATCGTCTTGCCTTCTGCTCGCCGGGATGGGATTACAGCTCAGTGGACGGACTGGTTGCTTATGACTATGCCACGCCGGGTTATAAGGCTTTTGGATTTGTGCCGAAATTTGCCGACCGTGTTGATAAGGAAACGCGGGCAGAGGAACGCAGACGTATGGTGAGTGAAATCCGCCATAACATGCCGGTGCTTGGCATCAATCTGCGGGTTGCACCGGAGTGGGGCGTTATCTGCGGATATGAGGAAAACGGAGCGGATTTATTCTGCCGTACTAAATATGATAGGGAGATTATAGATTCCGCAGATTTCAAAAAGGACGAGAATAATCCATATGATTATCTTCGGGTGGATAACTGGCCCTTTATTATCACCTATTTTGACGGGAAGACCGTGCCGCCCTCTGACCGGGATAATCTGCTGAATTCCCTGGCTGTGTTTGTGGATTGCTCGAAACAGACCAACAACCGGGGCTATGCCATGGGATTGTATGCCTATGAGGTCTGGAGGAAGGATCTTCTGGAGGAGGATTGGTATAAGAGCAGCAATGCGGAGCAGACTGCAAGGCGCTTTTCTGTCAACCAATTCTGTACCTTGGCTCTTTGTGATGCGAGGAAAGCAGCATATTGTTATCTGAAGGAAAGTCAGGGGCTTCTGCCGGAGTATGCCGGTGAGATGAACCGTATGGCTGAGCTCTTCGGGTTAATCTCTGAAAAAGCCGGTGAAGTTCATACCATGCTTGACAGCGGCGAAGCACTTGAGGGAGAGAGGGCATGCCGCTTCTGGACAAAAGAGATGCGGCACAGGCAGGCGGCCCTGCTGGAAGAAATGCTTGCGGCGGAACGGGAAGCGATGGAGATTGCGGAGAAAATTCTGTAATGTTTATCGAAACGGTGTTTCGATTGTCCTTTACGTAAAATAATTACCATTATCTTCACTAAAAAATGCGGTTTTTAATTTGTGTCAGTCACGGTATGATAGAATCAGATAAAGACTGGAGGGGAGATAACGGTATGAAATATTTAAAAATATGTAAATGGATGCTGTTGGTGCTGGCGCTTCTGCTGGTGGCAGGGCTCATTTCCTGCGGGAACAAAGGGAATGCCGCGGATAAGGAAGCCAGCAAGCCGGATAGCGGCATGGAGACCGGAGAGGATGGCAGTGAGGACGGTGAGAGCGGCAGTACCGCAGAAGACAGTGGTCTTGAAGCAGGAGATAATGGCACCGGGACGGGAGACAGCAGTGCTGAGGCCGGTGATGATGGACAGGAGCAGAAGGAATTGACTTCCCTGGAAGTGGCAAAGCGGATGGGAAACGGCATCAACCTTGGAAATACCATGGAAGCGTATGGACGCGCATCTCTGGGAGTGGGAGCGTCGGTTTCTTCCTATGAGACAAGTTGGGGAATGCCCGTTACCACACAGGAAATGATCAGTGCCATGAAGGCGGCAGGCTTTGATTCCCTGCGAATTCCCGTGGCCTGGACCAATGCCATGAATTTTGAACGCGGGGATTACACCATAGGGGAAGATTATCTTAACCGGGTAGAGGAAATCATTAATTATGCCCTGAAGGAAGATATGTATGTAATAGTGAATGACCATTGGGACGGAGGCTGGTGGGGCATGTTCGGCTCTGCCTCCGGAGCAACCAGGGAAGCAGCTATGGAATTATATACCTCCATGTGGAAACAGATAGGGGAAAAGTATGCCGGGTATCCGGATCAGCTCATCTTTGAATCTGCTAACGAAGAACTGGGCTTCCGCCTGAATGATACGGATATAGCAGTGGATTCGGGTACCTTGTCCGAAGACCAGTGCTATGAGATGACAAACAGGATCAACCAGGCCTTCGTGGATACCATCCGAAGCACAGGGGGAAACAATGCCCGGCGTTTCCTTCTGATTGCCGGTTTCGGTACGGATATTGCCAAAACCTGTGATGATCGTTTTGTCATGCCGAAGGACACGGCAGAAAATAAGCTTCTCTTGTCCGTGCATTACTATAATCCGGACGGCTATTGCATCAATACCAGCCTTTCCAGCTGGGGTACCCGAAAGGATCATGAGGAACAGAATGCTCTTTTAGAAAAAATGACGAAGTTCACACAGCAAGGATATGGGATCGTCCTTGGAGAATATGGAGTATTACTGAATAACGGCAAAGTAAAGGAGAATACGGCGGATTATATTAATAACTTCCTGAATAATTGTGACTTATACGGATATGTGCCCATGCTTTGGGACTGCAATGATATGTTCAGCAGAACGGAGCAAAAAATCATCGACCCGGAGGTGGCGGCCCTTTACCAGACCCACAGCCTGAATGCTCAGGCGTCTAAGACAGAAGAGGAAATCAGAGAAGCAGCCAGGGCCGGAATGGATGGGGCGTTGGCGGCAGCGGAGGATGTGGCCGGATTGGATGAGAACACAGCCATGGCCTGGATTATGTACAACAGTAAGGACTGGTCTGTCATATACAGTGTGGGAGATGTCTATGATCCCGCATCGAAAACCGAGGGAGTGGAAGCGACCGATGCAGAAATCACCGGAGAAGGCATCTATACGGTAAGCCTGGACTTTACGGGGACCGGCGCAGGCTTTGCGGACAGCATGGTTTTCTCTGCCCTGGGGGTTGCCAACGGAGAGACGTTATTTCCCGGATATGTGATTACCATCAAGGAAGTCCTGATCAATGGGGAAGCTTACAAGCTGGCAGGCAGGCCGTATACCACCAGTGACGATGGAAAATGCACCAGGGTAAATCTATATAATACCTGGGTTACGGCAATACCGGAAGAGGCCCGTACCGAGAACGGAGTCCTGGCTTATGTAACGCCGAGTCTTCTGGATGCGGAGACCCTTGGCAAGGTGGAGACCATATCGGTGACCTTCAGCTACGGACCGGGAAAATAAAATAGAGTAACAGGAAAGACCAGGATGAGAACCGGTATTGTTCCCATCCTGGTCTTTCTCCGAGTAACCGATACAGCAGAGTAACCTGCCTGACACCTGCGTAATGTGAGCAGGTTCCGATTTGTCAAGAACCCTATGTGGTCAGGTTTAATGTCAATAGGGACCGTGTTAAGACAAATCAGGTTCAGTTCATCAATCCGGTGCTTTTCATACTCAACACTGTAATTTCCCAAAGTGAGAGGATAAGGTATGTTTTTGGGTAATCTATTAATCTTCTTTTTTGATAAACATTAAGGCAAATCCCGTCAGCACCAGCATTACGCTGACTATAATGGCTTTTTCTCCCCATAGATTTATGAAAAGATTTCCTATAACCGCTCCAATCACAAATGCTGCAATAATGCCCAAATATAAGAAGCTGTTTTTCCTTTCTATTTTATCCTTGGTAAAGCAATAATTGCAAAGAGCCTCTATGCCCGCCCGAAGATTGCCGATGCACATAGTGGTGGCCACCCCGCATCCATTTAGGGTCCGGAAGCTCTCCACCTGTGCGCCGCAGGCAAAGGAGATAAGGCTATTGGCAAGCAAATTCAGATCCTGAGGCAGGAATGCAACAAAAAGTAAAATAATTGCTTCTGTTATAAGTACGGCCTGACGCCAGTGAAAGCGCTTGGCATTATAAAAACGATGTCTGATAATTTCCGCAATAGCGATACCAAAAGCAAAGGATAGGACAGGAAAAAGATATCGCAATGCCAAGGTGAAATCACCCATAGAGAGATTGACTCCAAACAATAAAATATTTCCTGTCTGGGCGTTTGCAAAAACATGATCCCGGCATAGATAGGAATACGCATCCATAAATCCGCCGGATAGTGTTAGTATGACCACGAGCAACAGGGACTCGGATATTTGCAGAGATTTCTTCATTGATGTTTTCCCTCGTATTTGCTTATTCTTTAGCGCCAGGGGCGTTAATATTGTCTTCTTTTCAGTTTACTTCAGTTAACGCCTCAATTGCTTCCTCATGACAGAGGTTAATGCTTATTGGTTTTAATTATACTATGAAACCTTGAATTGTTCCACCAAAACGAAAAACAGACAAACGGTTTTTTTGCGGGCTATGTAACCTTATCACGGAAGTTGATCGGTTCCGCTGTTATAATGCAGACATAGCAATTCAACATATTAAAATGAAAAGGAGATTATGAAAATGGAAGAAATGCAAGTTGTAAGAATGCCGCTGATCGGCGATATGGCTCCGAGCTTTCAGGCTGTAACCACACAGGGAGTGATCAATTTCCCCGAAGACTATAAAGGCAAATGGGTCATCCTCTTTTCCCATCCCGCCGACTTTACGCCGGTCTGCACTACCGAGTTCATGACATTCGCCTCCATGGCGGATGAATTCAAGGCGCTCAATACCGAGCTTATCGGTCTCTCGGTAGACTCCCTCTATGCACATATCGCATGGCTGCGCAAGATTCAGGAGCTGGAATGGAATGGGAAGAAGAACATAGAAGTTAAATTTCCGCTGATCGAGGATATCCGCATGGAGGTTGCCAACAAGTATGGTATGATGCAGCCCGGACAGTCCAATACCCAGGCGGTGCGTGCGGTATTTGTGATTGATCCCGCTGCCAAGATCCGCACCATTTTGTATTACCCTCTTTCTACCGGCCGTAATTTTGATGAAATCAAGAGAATTGTTATGGCGCTGCAGAAGGCCGACAGCGACAGCGTGGCGACGCCTGCCGACTGGCGTCCCGGCGACGATGTGATTGTTCCTACCGCCGGTTCCTGCGGAACAGCCAAAGAGCGCATGGATAATCAAACGGACGATCAATATTGCCTGGATTGGTTTATGTGTTTCCGCCGGGAAAAGAAATAGTTTTGCATGAATGAACCATAAAACGTGCTGCAACTAACATTTTCAGCTAGATTGCAGCACGTTTTATGATTTTACCTCCGTATCATAATTCCTTTCATATGCTTCGTTTCATTATGCATTTGATATACAATTTCCTTTTCTTCGGTGCAGTCAGGCTATATACGCCGCCAAAGGTGAGGTATGTACCTGAGTAATATCCGTCTCGGTGACAGCGGCATCTATCGAGGTCCACTGAGGGTCATGGTGTAATCCAAGGTATCGCTGTAATCCTAATCGGCAAATCGGAGTATGTACTCTTACAACAAACTATTTAGGGCTCTCGTTAAAACAGTATTCCAAGGTCTTGAGTCAATCAATCTAATATTATTTCGATTGCAGATATCTGCTATCCATTTTCCGTAAGAAATACTTATTCCGGCTCTGTAATGCTGTAAATCGCCGCCTTCCCTTGATAAATAATTCTGCAATATTTGATTTATGTCTGACTCATTCACAAAAATTGATTTTACCTCTGGGGTATCAAAGGATAATATAAATTCGGGATAGATAAAATCGCCCTCAATAATAACGGGAACTTTATCCTCGAGGTGCCTGTTTACCAGCTCTTTTAATACCGGAATCATTTCTTTGCTTACATCGATCAACCAGTTCACGTTGCGCTCAACCCCGACTTCCATCCAATTTACGCCCGTATTCCAATAATGTATTGCCGGAAAACCTTCCTTTGTTGTAACTGCTTCTACAGATAGGTGAATATCATCTACTTCCAAGACATTTACGCCATAGAAACGTGCAATTTCATAAGCCAGGCTTGATTTGCCGGTTCCCGAAGCTCCGCCGATAAACAAAACGGTCCAGTTTCTATCCTTATTCACTTATTGACCTCCCTTACAAATTCCAAGGCTTTGAACCCATAATATTGCGAAAGAAAAGACATAGCAATTCCTTAGCGGAAAGCTATGTCTTTATTGAGAAGTTAGGTGAATATAGATGCCACTTTTTTCACCCGCCAAACACTTATGTTTTCAATAAAAAGGCTCCAGCATAAATCTCCGTGGTTATCGGGGAGGAAGTTTTCCGCTCTCATCCAGTTGTTTAGTTTGCGGGCTCTTTTCTTCCAGGGCCGTTACCCTGTGATCCTCCGTCAGCAGCTTCATCTGGCTGATCGCAATTGCATTAAGTTTCTTCAGGCGTTCTGCCTGCGGCATTCCGTCCGCAATAAATACCGCATTCAGATTTTCCATGTTTGAAAGACAAACAAGCTGCGAGACATTGGCATAATCACGGATGTTGCCTTTTGATTCCGGATTGCTGTCACGCCACTGTTTGGCAGTTTTTCCGAATAAGGCAACATTCAGAACGTCCGCTTCGCTGGCATATACCTGGCTGACCTGCTGTGGTGTGAGCTCCGGCGGGATCAGGTTCTCCTGGATCGCGTCCGTATGGATGCGATAATTGATTTTTGCCAGGTTGCGTTTGATATCCCAGCCGAGCTGCCGCTGTTCTTCCGCTTTCAGCTCTCGAATTCCTTGATCAAATAAATTTTGAATTCAGGGCTGATCCACATGCCGAATTCGAATGCAATGTCTTTATAGGCATACGTTCCGCCATATCGTCCGGCAGTCGCTTTAAGGCCGATTGCGTTTGTTTTTGCTACCCATTCCTTGACGCTGATCTTATACCTGTTCAATCCGGCCTGACTTTTAATTATGGCGAATTCGCCATAATTAAAATCGGGATTGTGGATTTGCTCCCATATGCCTAAAAACTCAATGGTATTCCGATTGCGAAGCCAATCCGATATGAAAAAATCGCCGTCTTTCGCTTTCAGCATATCGGTAAGGGAGATATAATCCCTATCCTCAATCGTGGCAACGGTGATCTGCGCACCGTTCACACTAAGGTAATTTACCATTGGCAGCACCTCCTGTCAGCGTTTATTATACAATTTTTGACTTGCACTTTAAAGTGTGCAGTTCACATTGACATTATCAGATCGTCCGGCTTTGGCTGTGATTCTCCGTCATCCCATAACCGGGCCGTTCTGTTGTTTCGGAGTTGGATCGCTTTCCTCGCTGTGCTGCTGGCGGTCATGCTCCATTTCCGGCTGATTCGGATAGCAGTGATTCAGGAGAGCCGCCACGTTCTCCGGTACATTGTCGAAATCCACATGGTGATCCCTCTCGACAGAAACGGTGTACCAATAATCGTAAGGAATATATACAGTCGACAGGTACTTGGATTGGTCGGGCTTTATGTTTTCTCCGCCTTGTTCGATGACGCCCTTCGGCGTTAAAAAGAAGGTTTCCCAATGCTCACCGGAGGACTCCAGATCAAGTGTGACGATACCGAGTCCGATATGGCCGGTGTTGCGTCCCCGGATGACAGCGGGAAACTCAATAAATTCATAACTGTGGCTGCCGAAATGGTCCGTACCGTAAACTTCGACGCAAGTGTCATGCATCCGTTTCAGTATCTCTTTGGCATAACTGTCATCTTTGGAATTACAGGACCGATCCAGCTTTGCGAAATCCACCGTTGGGAGAATGGCGTTCAGGCGCTCTATATAGACTTTCTGCAGATCTTTTTCCTTCATTGTGCTCCACCTCTCATTCCATTTTCATGCCGAATTGCTCGGCTTCGTTTTCCGACATGTCGGATTGTTGCGGCCGTGAGATGACGGAGAAGCTGTCCTCTCCGGGGACGATAGCAAGAGATCTGCCGTTGTCCCAGGTCATTTGGAGCTGTCCGGCGTCGTCTACAAAATCAACCGTTCCCGTCAGTCCAGATGGCATATCCGCTTCTCCGGACATGGAGTGGAGCTGGATGCGGGTGCCGCTCGGATATTGCTCCTTAATCCGTTGTACCTTCCTGTGATCAAAAAACATCATTATTCCTCCCTATAGAGCCATCTCAGCCTTGCAAGAAAACTGTCGAAAGCAAAAAGTCAGCACTTTGCCTGTTCAGACAATGTGCTGACTTTTTGTTATGTTGAATTAGAGGAGAGCAGTATGTGCGAAGTGCTCCGTCTTTATTTCGTCCTCCCATTGGAGTGGAAACAGGTAATCATAGGTCCCCCTTTCGCCAGGAGCATGGCGAAAGCCCTATCTGATACCCTGAAAGCATCCGTCAAAAGCCACAAAGGTTGCAAAAGCCCGCCCTCTGGAAAAGGGCAGGCTTTGCTTGACTTTTGGCAGCCAGGCTATCATAGCGCGACAAGCGCCTTAGACCCTACGGCTTTGCGTCCCCATCTTTGATGATATTTTTGAACGGGGCAATTTCACTTTCTCCCTTTGCACTGTCCACACCGTCATTGATGGCAATATAGCGGACATTGCGGCTGGGGAAATAGAGTTCGGTGTACTGGCCTGTCAGGATATAGTTTCTGCCAAGACGGGATAAGTCCTTTGTCACCACACAATTGATTTTCCCAGCTTCTATATCTTCAATCATACGCTGAAAAGCGGGGCGGTCAAAGTTCGTGCCGCTCCACCCATCGTCCGAATACTCCTGAATGATATTCAGTCCGTTCTCGACGGCGTACTGGCGAAGCATACTTCTTTGTGTGGTGTTATTCGGCATTTTACCTGATCTAGATTTCTTCTATTTCATGCAAATAAAAAGAAGGTACTGAATAAAAGATTCTGTTGCATTTTGCGTCA
>NZ_JBNPXH010000010.1:0-240835 GCF_050433395.1 Anaerotaenia torta | reverse complement strand
ATCATATCACTAACGTATGAAGGAGTAAATGCTACTTGTGCGAAAGTAAACTCCACAGGATAAAAGAGGAGTGGAATTAAACTTTTCAATTTTCATTCTTTATCTTAACGCTGAATTTTTATTGTTACATCATTGAATATGTGATAAACTTTAGTTAACTAAAACTGGCATAAATTGTAGATGTAAAGAAAATCGAAGCAGAAGAAGCAAAGGAGTATTCGAATGAAACTGTTATATTCAAATATACTTCCCTTGGGTGTATCAGAGGGGCAAGACACAATTATCGATTGTATTAACAAACAAATTGCGAAATCAGACCGTGTTGAAATAGCGGTGGGATATACATCTCGTGCCGCCTTGGAAGAGCTTGACTCTTTGGTTGGAGAATATAGCATATCCAATATATTACTTATCATTGGTATGTATTTCATTGAAGGAATGCCAGAGGGATCGTATAATACTGCTCTGGCACTGAACAAGAAATGGAAAGAGACCGGTATAGGCGAGATTAAGATTGTAAAAACATTTAAATACCATGGTAAACTATACTGTTTTTATAAAGATGGACAGCCTTTTTCAGCTATAATAGGTTCTGCAAACTTAGGTGTAATAAAATTAGATGCCAATAACCGACGGCAGTATGAAATCTCATCACTTACTGAGGATGCGGCTGAATGCAGAGAAATCGCAGAATTTATAAAGAAGCTAAATGCACCAAGCTGTTCAGATAATATTGCCAACATAACAGGAATGCCAATAATTAGAGAGATTAACACCTCTCTTAGCGGCGTTGATACAGTAACACAAATTCCTCAAACTGGCATACATCTTTATGCACAACATAAGACAGACGTTTCATTTGTGCTACCGCTAAAAGTTCCTGCTTATGATGAACGACACCTTGATGATGGCAGGCATTTCACGAAATCAAATATCAACGTTAGTTATGCCGCACCGCGAAGCAAGAGAAAGTCCCGTGATTGGTATGAGACTCAGTTGACTGTTAGCAAAGAAATAACTCGCTCTGAAGGTTATCCTGAAAAAAACAAGCCATTTTTCGTTGTTACCGATGACGGTTATTGGTTTAAGGTTCATACTACAAGCGACGGCAATAAACAATTCAGTGCTGTTGGCGATGAACTTATTCTTGGTCGATGGATTAAAGGCAGACTTGCTGCAGCAGGATTAGTAACACCAGTTAATGATACCCAAGCTGATACTGATCGTAAAGGAATGATCACCAAAGAAATGTTGCAAGCATACGGATGTGATAGTCTTGTGCTTTCAAAAACAGATCAGAAAGCGTTAGATGAAGATGGCTCTGAGCTTGATGTATGGTTTTTATCATTTGAAAGAACTATTAACGAATGAGAGGTTTAGACATGCAATATTTAAAGACATACCTGCAAAAAATAAAAGACCGGGGAAACGAAAAATTGGCGGAGTCCATTTCAAAAACAGCTGAAGATATTGGCAGTCAGCATATTCGCAATTTTTCATTCGTTAGCCATGAGATTGGTCTGTTGTTTGGTAATGTACAATCCGGAAAAACCGGCCAAATGTTTGGCGTTATGTGCAAAGCTGCCGACTTAGGATTTCCAGCCTTTATCTTGCTCACAACAGATAATGTTGTTTTGCAACAGCAAACCTTAGATAGAGTCAGAGACGATTTAGACGGTTTCTGTATTTGTGGTGAAAATGACTCCGGATTATTTATTGAAAACAGCCTTATTAAGCCAGTTATTGTTGTTCTAAAGAAAAACGTAAGAATGCTGAGACTGTGGGCAAATGTATTTAATTCTACAGGTTTTATGAAAGGCAATCCTCTATTTATTGTTGATGATGAAGCAGATGCTGCATCATTAAATACACTAATAAACCGCAATAGTCAGTCATCAATTAATAGATATTTGGATTCTATAAAAAATGGTGCATCGAGCAGCCTATACTTACAAGTTACAGGTACTCCGCAGGCAATTTTATTACAAACTCTTGCTTCCGGCTGGCATCCATATTTTACATACTACTTTCATCCTGGCGACGGCTATTTGGGTGGAGACTTTTTCTTCCCGGCAAATGGTAAGCCGGAATGTATTGATTTTCTTGAAACAATCAAACGACCGACACGAAATGTTGTTATACGCCATCTTGCTGTTTCTGCTCAGATTTTAGCATCTAATGGTAAAGTGTCAAACTGTCTTCTACATCCGAGTGTACGGCAAACTGTCCACCAGCATTTTGCTGACGACATCACAAAGGAACTAAATTGGTGTATTGAACATATCAATGACGAATTCATCACAGAATTACGAACTCACTATGATTCTTTAGCACCCAACAAAAGCGAGAAACTTCCTTTTGATGTTATCTATAAAACCACTAAGGGTTTGATGGAGAACAAAGGTATAAAAATCCTTGTTATGAATGGAAAAACAGATATTGAAAGCCCGGAATATGCAAGAGGCTGTAATTTTATTGTCGGTGGAAACACTCTTGGTCGTGGTGTTACTTTCCCTGGTCTGCAAACAATTTACTATACAAGAACCAGTAAGAAACCACAGGCCGACACTATGTGGCAGCACAGCCGAATGTTTGGTTATGACAGAGATCCTGGGATGATGAAAGTATTCATAGACGAACAGCTCTACAAATTATTTGCGGATATTAATGCTACCAATAATGCCATCATTGCTCAAGTAGAACAAGGAATTGATGACATCAAGATATATTATCCTGTTGGATTAAATCCAACCAGAAAGAATGTGCTTGATAATGAACGTGTCGAAATTCTTTCAGGGGGAACAAACTACTATCCGTTTTATCCAGACAATGACTCTATTGAGAGTATATCAAAGATATTACAACCTTTCCTTGATGATGAACCTTACTACCAAGTAAACCTTAGACTCATTAAAGAGATATTGTCTCATATCATCCCCAGTCCGGATTTCAAGCTGAGTGCGTTCCTTTCTGTAATTGACACTATTCTTTCAGAGCAACCTGCGGGACAAGGTATTTTAATCGTTAGACGAGAAAGGAATGTAGCGCAAGGCACAGGCGCATTGTTGTCTCCTAACGACTGGAAGCTTGGCGGCACTTTTCTCAACAAGGTCGTCCTCACAATGTATCAAGTAACTGGTACAAAGGGATGGGGTGGAAAAGCTCTCTGGGTACCTAATATCAAACTTCCACACGATATTATGTACTATGATGTATGTGAAGACAATGCAGAAGCATAGGAGGGCTGGTAATGTTCACCGATAATTTAGCACAAAAAATTCTATTTGCTCCTCCATTCCATGGAGCAGATACCTTATTAATATTAAGCGGATATGCTACACCTAATATGGCATCATGGCTAATTAAGTCATTTCAAGAGCAAAATCTGCCTCCTGTCAATATTTCATTGCTTATAGGAATGGTTCCTTATGACGGGTTAAGCGTTCCTATACACGAGGGTTTTAAGGAACTCCATGGCAACGCATATCCAAATGCAGTGAAGAGCTTTTCTTGTAGCTATGTTTGTGAAAATCCTCCTGTCCATGCAAATTTATATATTTGGCTAAAAGATGAAGAACCTGTAAAGGCTTATACCGGTTCTGCTGATTTTGTACAGAATGCATTTATTCTATCTCGAAAAGAAATTGTTGAGTGCTGTGATCCCGTAGAAGCATATAATTTTTTTGAGGAAGTTGAAGCAAATTCCATCTATTGCAACCATTCAGAAGTTGAAGATAATATCGTCCTCCGTCCATCGCATCAAATTCTGGATACTGAAAACCAGCCAATAACCACTTTGGCTGGCGAAGGTATTATTTCCACAACACTATCACTTCTGACAAATAGAGGTGATGTCGGAGAAAAGTCCGGCTTAAATTGGGGACAACGTAAGGGCAGAAATAGAAACCAGGCTTATATACATCTTCCTGCAAAAATTGCAAGAAGCGGCTTCTTCCCTCTTGATAAACAGCATTTTACTGTTGTTACAGATGACGGTCATACGCTTCTTTTAAGGGTTGAGCAGCAAAACAATAAGGCAATTACAACCCCTCTTAGCAATGCTCAGCTTGGCGAGTACTTCCGAAATCGTTTAGGTGTTGGAAATGGTGTGTTCGTAACAACGCAAGATTTACTAAACTACGGGAGAACAGATGTTACTTTTTACAAAATTGACGATGAACAATACTTTATGGATTTTCATGCATAAAAAAAATGGTTGCTTTGTTTTTCTACAAAGCAACCGCTTTTTTATTCTTTAATACTAGGTTCAACACTCTCATATTCAATTCCAGCAAAGCTTTTTAAAATCGCCTCAAAAATAATTTTCGCACCTTGGCAAGGTACCGCCATTCCTATCTGCTTCCGCACACTCTCCTTACTTCCTATGAATCTATAGGTGTCAGGGAAAGTCTGTAATCTGGCCCGTTCTCTATTCGTCAATGCCCGCGGCTCTTCCCAATGATAAATGTGTGTTCCTCCACCTCCGCTTCCTGTAACTGTATAGGAAGGCTTTGTTGGGTCCAGTCTCTTATAGATTTGACTTATTTTTGCTCCTGTGATATTAAGCTGCAAATCTTCGGGGAGGTCTGCTGTAAACGCATTCTGACCTGGAAGAATATGCTGCAATCTTCTAATAACAGTTTCAGATTGATTTGTCAATTCATTATTATATGCATCCTCTGGAATAGGAGGATTTTCTATCGCATTTCTGCAAGTATTATCGATTCCGGCATAAGGTGCTGTTGATGGAACCTTAAACTTAACATCGATGTCATTCCTTATACCGACAATAATCAACCGGTGTCTGGCTTGAGGTATTCCGTATTCTTCAAACTTATATAGATGAGGTGTGATCGTATATTCAGCCCCTCTTAATTCTTTAAGAATCTTAGTGAAGGCCTTGCCATCATTCGCATTTCTAAGTCCACTTACGTTCTCTGCCAAAAACCACTGAGGTTTAAATATCTTTAAAGCATTAACACCATATGAATACAAGGGACCATACACCCCATCCATACCTTTTTGTTCACCAACAACACTATAATCATTGCAAGGGAAACCAAACGCCAATGCATCAATCGGAGCCAGCTTAGATATATCAAATTTTCGAATATCCTCATGGTAAACAGTATTAGGTGTATCTGGACAAATATTTAATCTATAGGTTTCGCAGGTGTCCGCATCATAGTCATTGGCCCACTGATGTATTATTCCAAAATCATTGTTTTCAATATCCGCATTAGTAGCTCCCCACGCTAAACCGCCTGGGCCGCAAAACAATTCTCCAAGCCTAAAAATCATATCTAATCAACCTTCCTTTTTTTGTTGAGTAAATCTATCAGTGCTTGGATACATTGCATTTCTTCGTCATCAAGAGAAGAAACGCCATGAAATACAAACTGATATTCCTTTATATCTTCTTCATTCAAATAACCTGCTAACACATAAAGCGGTATCAAATGAATGTTATACAAATGTGCAAGCTTTATTAAATCATCAGGAGTATAATCAATCTGTCCTCTCTCCATCTTACTAAGTCTTGAGTCCGTAATTCCAGTAACTTCATATACCTTTTTTAGGCTCAACCCACATTTTTCGCGACTTACTTTCAATCGATTACCTAACTCAGACATACTATCACCTCTTAAAGAGGATATCACATTTGCTGCATAATGTCAAGTTATTTATTATAAACGCTGCATTCATGCAGCATTTATAATAATACCATATCACAATTATATCAAACATACGTTCTAATTGCAACTGATTATATCAGATTATATCAGAGTATTGTACAATTATTTTGTTATCAAATATGCATTCTTCTATGACACGAATACATTCATCAGTATTTTTCATAATGTCTTTTCCCCAAAACCGTATTACAGTCCAGCCTAAAAATAATAACTTTTTATTGATTTCATCATCACGCACTATATTGCTTTCAATCTTATGTTTCCAATACTCTCCATTTTCAGATAAATCCAATTTGGGTTTTAAAACTTCCCAATCCTTACCATGAAAAAATTCACTATCACAAAATATAGCAATCATATATTTTCTTAAAACTATATCCGGCTTACCTGGCAGTTCTTTGTAATTTTTCCGATATCTATATCCTTTTTTCCATAGTGCTTTGCGGAGCTTAACCTCAATTGAACTATCTTTAGACTTGATATTTTGCATATTCTTTCGACGCTGTTCCTTTGTAAGATTATCCAAAAAACACCACTTCCTTACTCAATCTATATTTAAAAAATATTCTTCAACCCTCTCATAACTAATGGCTTCTTTTACATCTAATTTATATCAGCTAATTTGGTAATAAATTCATCTTCGTCAAATCAAATCGATCTGTGGTTTTCCCTAGATTAAGAGAAATGGCTGTTTGACAACTGGTCGAAGTATATTATGCTTTAATTTTATAATCTAAAGTATTGTCAATTAGTATCTTCACTCTATAATAAAAAACTATAAACTTGTATTCTAGCAATAATACTTAATATGCACTTTGATACAATGTACTTGTCCCACTTCTATCTGATTTTTTTAAGTTACAGTCCTGACAGGCTAGTTGGATGTTACACACATCGTTTAATCCCCCTTCATTCAATGGTACAATATGATCAAAATGCTTTTCGTTATCTTCCAGCAATGAATATAATCCGGTTAAATCTTTTTTACAGAAAACGCAGCATCCTTTATCCCTAAATAGAACTGCACGTTTTACCCATTCTGGCATATACACTCTTTTTCTTGGATGATCTTCAAATGCAGCAGCTTGTTGCTCATTAAATCTTAACAAAAAATCTCTATTTTGAAACAAAATGTATTCCACTTCAATAGCAATATCATAAATGACATCATAAAATAATCCATTTACAAATCTATCAAGATATTCTATATATTTATTATATGTTTCCAAATAATCTTCATTATCACTTTTAAATTCATTGTTTAATAAAACATCTATTCCTTTATATTTTAAGACAGCCTGATTAATCCAGTTTATAGGATTAAAATCTGCGACTTCTCCTGAATTTGCTATAGAATTTGCTTGCTCGTAAAAAATCCTATCAATGAGCCATGAACAATATTCTCTTAATACAGATATTGGGGGAAATTCCTCTGGTTCTATTTCAAACTGTCGTTCTGTAAATTCTGCATTAGTTGAAGCATAGTCAAATTTCCCCATGCTCTCATTAGCAAGATGGCAAAAATAATATACGTTAAAAAACTTCATATCAATAGTCATTTTTATTCCTCCAACACATATTTCTATCTTTTATACTCTGAAGATCCCTAATCAACCATACTGTCATTAATTAATACACTCATTACGCAGGACATATAATTCTGGATTGTGTTAACTAGGCGGATATTCTTTTGTAGCTGTCCCTGTATTTTAAATTTCTTTTATTATTCTTTTCATTTCATCATACATCTGATTGATTTTATATGTTTTTGATTTCAAGGGTTCTCTTCGTCTATATTTTATTTCTAAAATCCAATCATGAATACAATAAAGATATTCCTTTATCCATTTTTCATTTATTGGTACACCGATTTCTTTTATTAAAAAGATTCTGATAGAATAAAAGATAATGTCAAAATAAATTAGCATTTCTGCCCCATCTCTTAACCTATCTGGCTTTTTATTATCTGCCAAGAAATGTGAATACCAATTTCTTGTATTTGATACGATATGTACATATTTATATTGAGTCGCTTTTAACAGTGGTAATATTTCACATTTATATTTTTTATGAAAATTAAAAAAAGTGCTTTTACATAAAAAATAGACCTTTGCTTCATAATTTCCTACTTTATCCCGAATTTGAAATTTGCTTGCAATCTCTGTCTTCATTACATCAACTACACTATCTGGCACTATTCCATCTATAACATGAAGTAACAGCGTTAATTTATGATTTGTAATTACTGACCTATAGGTATTTGAAACAAGGTACTGCATTGAATAAAGTGATATTAATTTTAAACGTCTATAGTTCTGTATAACTCTCTCATTAATAGAAACATCGCTAATCTGACATATTACAAAATTACTTTTCACATAGTACTCCCAAGTATCAACTTTTCCAACGTAATTTGAATTATCTAAAGATTGATGATTTGATTCTATTTTTATTATTTTAGCAAAACTACCAAGATATATGAATAGCAAAGAGAATATTTCTAACATAAGTGCTTCGATTTTTTCTACTGTTTTTCGCCCATAAATATTGATATATAGCCTTTTATCGCTACTCCAAATACTGACTTCTGTATTGTCGATTTTGTTCTTAAACTTTTCAACTCTATTGGTAGCAAAAAATGGATGTTCTATTTCTGCATTTATAACATTCATACTATACACCTCCAAATTCATACATATATCAATTTTATCATATTACCTATTCATTTACCACCGATAAAGAGAGAAACAAAGAAGGCTTAAAATCTCAACCAATATTTGTGCCAACTGGTCATCAAACTCCTCAAGCAGGTAATCCGGTCCCTCCAAGAATTCCTCCAACTCTCCATTCGGCACCCACAGCAGTCCTATTAAAAGGATTTGACCTCATTCATAAAAATGCTTGTTTAACTTAGCCTTTTCTGCTATACTTATTTCAATACACCTATTAGGTTTCTTGACTTTCCACAGCCCGTTTCTGGGTGATATTCCCGCCTCATAATAAAACAATCAAGGAGAACAAATGATTACCAAAACTGAATTTAAATCTATTGACACCCAGTATTTTAACGTACTGCAGATGGGGTGTTATTCCATCTATGTGCAGTCAAAGAATACTAAGCACTACTGGGGTATCCATGTAGAGGAATACCCAACTTTTAGACATTTCAGAATATATCATAAACACAATAACCATGATCAATATCACAGGCACAAAGACGCTAGAAGCCTTTCGGTTGCCATCGAGCATATTAAAAGCCATGATACCTTTCAGTTAAACGGAAGGAAACCTCTAAACAATATTCTAAGTGAACATTCTAACGATTACATAACCTTATAATGATTATTTCATATCGTTAATACCGTTGTGCAAAGGCAGCTAGAAGGATTACAATTAGTAATATTTAGTCTATAGTTTTTCGCTGGATATTAAACATAATCTCCGGGCACTTCGCCCCAAAACCCCTGTATTAAGCCTTTTATAGACCTAAACACGGAAAGCGAAATTGTATCAATATCGTAACCTTTTTGTTAAGCACTTCATATTCCGTGGCTGGTGCAAGCCCCCATTCCTTCCGGTAAAAATCCTGCTTCAGTCTCTTTACTAAAAGGTCTTCTCCCTCCCCTTCCAGATCACCGGTAAACAGCATATCAAACTCCCCATAATTTACACTCAGAACCAAGGAATAAGAATTAGACGAGGTAACCGCGAAATCCGGGGCCGGATGCAAACAATAGATATTCAAGTTCCCATCCTTGATCCTATCTCCGGCACTCATATAACGGACCGGAATCCCCTTCTCTCTTGCCAGAGCCTCCAATTGCAGGTACTCTTCCTCCTTCTTCTCTATGAAAGGGAGTGTCAGGCACCCGATCTTCACCAGCTCCTGCTCAATCATCTCGGACACCCCGCTGATATGATCCCTGTCCCCATGGGTTACTATAATATAATCCAGCCGTCCGATGCCTCTTATATTCAGAAAGGGCAGAATCCGGTAGGTTCCCAGCTTCTCTACATCCGAGCTGCCCCCATCAATGAGATAAGTCGTCCCGCCCCTGCTCTTCATAAAGATCCCGTCCCCCTGTCCTACATCCAGTAAAGATATCTCCAGCCCTGCCTGCGGCATCTTAAAAAACAGGACCAGCAACGCAGCCGCAAGAAGCAGGAGGACATGCTTCTTCCCATATTTTCGACCGGCCCATACAAATAAAAGCATTAAAAGAACAGACAGCGCTACACACCATATCTCCGGTCTTCCTGCAATCAGCAGATTTCCGGGCAATCGGCTTATTGTGATACAGATCATTTCATACAGCCTTAGAATATAATATGCGCCTCCCGCAGCAAATACCCCCAGGCTCTGGGATAGAATTCCCAGAACTCCCGCCAGAAAGGAGGTGAGGGTCAATACCGTTACAAAGGGAAGAATCAGAAGATTAGTCACAATGCCATAGACCGGAAACTGTCCGAAGAACCAGAGAAGGGAAGGGGCGGTGGCAAACATGGCGCTGAAGCTGACCAAGAGACCGTCCCTGACTGGGTTCTTTCCGGGAAAGAGATGCCGGAGCTCCGGCAAGATAATTGCAATTCCAATGACTGCACTATAGGATAGCAAAAATCCCGCACTTTGAAGCTGAAGGGGGTTCTCCAGCAGGATAAGCAAAGCGCTGAAGGCCACCCCGGACAACATATCATAGCTCCTCCCCAAAAGCGGCGCCATCAGCATAACAGCGGTCATAATAACAGCCCGCAAAGTCGATACGCCAAAGTTCGTCAGTTCACCATAGCTGTAAATCGTAATCAGAGTAAGAAAAACCCCTGGCGCCCGGGGCAGCCCGCACTTGCAAAAGAGCCAGAAGGCACCCATGCCGATGAACGAAATATGAAGTCCTGAGATAACCAGGATATGAGAGATCCCATTCACTTGGTAGAGCTGCTTAATCTCATCCTCCAGCAGGAACTTCTCACCCAAAAGCATGGCAATCAGCGTCCCCGCCTCCCTTTCTCCCAGTATCTCGCGGTAGGAACGAATCAGCCTCTCCTTCATCTTGTCAAGAAAAGTATGATACCTGGAATAGCCGGGATCGGTAATGATTACCTCCTCCGCCATCAGCTTAAAATCAATATTCTCCATTTGATAATATTCTTCTTCATTGAATTGGCCCGGATTAGAGGCCTTTGAGAATTTCTTCAGAACACCTTGGACGGTAATGCCGTTACCAACACGGTAACTCTGCCCGTCAGATACATAGACAATGATATTTTCACAATTATAATCCCCTCCCTTCGTAAGGGATCCCTCCGGGAGGGAGATATGGTTCTCTTCAACATATAGGGCAAGGCTGTTTTGCTTTCTTACCAGCCTTTTAATCCGGCCCTTCAGCTCACAGGCCGTCTGCTGTTCAAAGGCATGGGACAGCTCCGGCAGCCTCAGATTCTCCCTCATGACCCCATATCCCAAGAGCAGAAGCAGGGGCAGAAGCCACAGAAATCCGTCCTTTTCACGGATTACTGATGTATCCTTCCTGCCTTTCCAGACACAGAATAAAAGGAGATAGCACAGCAGACACAGAATAACTGCCGCACCGGTCCGCGGCCGGCTGCCCAGAATCAAGCCGGATAAATATGCCCCCAGCATCCACACCAGCGGGCGTTTAATCACAGAATCCCCCCTTACCTAGCTCTCATCAATCAGGGAGAGATTCCGTTCAAAGAAGCCGTCTAAGGCCGTCCCATCCCCAAAGGTATTCTGAACCTCTCCGTTAATCAAAAACTTCACCCTTTTGATATACGGCAGTTCAATCAATGTATTAACCACGGAATAAATGGCTGTTTTATCCTTCAGTTCCGGAAGCTTCTCCAGGAATTTCTCATCGAAATTCACATAGCAGCTTCCCTCCTTCATCTCCACCTCCAGCAGCTTCGTTCCCTCTGGAATGGTAGGATACATACCGATCTCTGTCGGCCCTTTGATCAGCTCCTCCAGCACCAGCTCCTCCAGAGAACCGGTACCGGTATACGTAATATTGGTCACATATTCCACCAGGGCATCCCCTGTCCCATTGGCATAATACAGCTTAACCTTGGTGGTGGTTCCGGTATTATCAATAAAATCTTCTTTTCTCATAATTCCCACCAGATTGCCGCCCGCATCCATCAGGGGCTGACCGTTGACAGCAAACTGGATATATTCCACTCCCGCCACCTGGCTCAGGGTCTTTACCACCGCGGCTCTGCACAGCACCTCTCCAATTCCAGTAAGCTCACTGTAGTTACTTTCAAAATTAATGGTAAGGCTGCTGTCTTCGTTAAAATAGTATTCCTTCACCGTCACCGCGTTGGTAAAGGTACTTTTCAGCTCCAGATTCTCCGGATTCAGCTTCAGCATATAGAGCAGCTCATCGATCTGCTCCTTCCGTTCCGTACTGATCAGCCGATAAGCTTCCCCCGTCAGGCCGGAGGTGCTGGTATCAATATAATACACCAAAACCTCGGTTCCGGTGGTATAGGTTCTGTTTTTCTGATTGCTGCAGGCTCCCAGGAGACCGGCCAGAAGAAGCAGAAGCAATGCATATTTTTTTCTCATATCATTGACCATGCCTTTCTTCAATGCCTGCCAGGTAAAACCCGAGCTTCCCCGGCATGCATCCCCTTCTGTTAAGGGATATAGTTGAGCGGAATGCGGACGTTGAAGGTAGTGCCCTCCCCTTCCTTACTGTAAACCTTAATGGCACCCCGGTGCATCTGGATTACATTCTTGGTGATCGCCAGTCCCAGGCCCGTACCTCCCGTCTCCCTGGATCTGGCCTTGTCCACCCGGTAGAAACGTTCGAATATGAAATCCTGGGCCTCCAGGGGGATGCCGATTCCCGAATCAGAAACCTTAACGAAGAAGTACTTATGATCCGCATTCAGAGATATCCGGACCCAGCCATCCTCCGTATTGTACTTGATGGCATTTTCAATCAGATTGGACAGGGCAAGAGAAAGCTTCACTTCATCCACCTCCGCAACAACGGGACGGAAGCTTTCATAGATCATCTCGATATTCCTGCGTTTTGCAATGGGGGTCAGCCGCTTGAGGATCAGCTCCAGCAGCTCATTGATATTAACCGGCGCGATATTCATATCCCCGGCCGTCTTGTCCAGTTTAACCAGGGAGAGCAGATCATTGATGATCTTATTCTCCCGCTCGATCTCATCCGTAATATCAACCAAAAATTCCCGGTACAGCTCCACTGGAACCTCTTCCTGCATCAGCAGAGAATCCGCCAGCACCTTGATGGAGGTAATGGGGGTCTTCAGCTCATGGGAGACATTGGACACAAATTCCTGCCGGGAATTCTCCAGCTTCTGCATCCGGTTCATCATATGATTAAAGGAATCGGATATTTTCTCAATTTCCGTATACCCCTTGATTGACACGCTTTCATTCATATAGCCGTCGGTGATACGGTCGATGGAATTCACAACCCTGGTCAGGGGCTTGGTCAGAATACCGGAGAAATAGATGGCAAAGGATATGTTGATGATCCCCAGTATAACAGCGAACAGAACCACTCTCTGTTCCATGCTGCTGCGGATGCTGTAGATATCCTTTGTAGAAAAGCTCATGATAATAGCACCCATAACTTCCTTGCTCTCATTATGAGTAATGGGATAGATCAGCTTTATATATCGGGTCTTGCGGTCTGACACCGAGCGGGGACCGCTTCCCTGCAGACACTGGATTACCTCACCGGAGATCAGGTATTTCCCTTCCTCCAGAGAATAGGTATCCTTCACAATATTCGTACTGCCGTCGACAATGACGATTCTGCCCCCATAGATATCCGAGATCCTGGTAACCTCCAGCTCCACCTCCGCATCCTCACCCGTCGTCAGAAAGCCCCTGGGATACAGCAGACCGGACAGCATATAGCCTTGATTCTCCATCTCTCTGACCCGGTTGCCGAGAGCCTTCTCCTCATAAGTATTCAGCAAAACATGAGTAAAGAAGTACAGAGGTATCACCCCGATGGCAGTAAAAATAAGCAGCAGATACACCCTCATGCTGTTCAGAAAACGTAATTTAGCCTTGATTTTGGAAAAAATAGCCAACACCCCATTTTGTATGTATAAATTTTGGCTCGCTTGGATTACTTTCAATCTTTTCGCGCAATCTTCGAATGTGAACATCCACCGTTCTGACATCCCCCGGATAATCATAGCCCCATACAATATTCAAAAGGTTCTCCCGGCTATAAACTTTGTTCGGATTAAACACCAGCAGCTCCAGCAAATCGAACTCCTTTGCCGTCAGATTCACTTCTTTCTCCGAGATATAGACTCTTCTGTTCTCACAGTCAATCTTCATCTCTCCAAAGCTCACCATCTTGACATCCGGACCGGAGGTTCCCGCCGCTTTATTGCTCCGGCGAATGATGGCTTTAATTCTTGCCTTTACCTCCAGAATATTAAAGGGCTTTGTAATATAGTCATCGGCACCGTATTCCAGTCCGAGAATCTTGTCCATATCATCACCCTTGGCGGTCAGCATGATAATCGGAACCATGGAAAATTCCCTGACCTGCTGGCATACCTCGAAGCCGGTGAGCTTCGGAAGCATCACATCCAGGAGCACCACATCGTACTCCTTCTTTCTCACCGCATCCAACGCTTCTTCCCCGTCGTAGGCACAGTCCACTTCCATTCCGTCCTGCTCCAGACTGAAACGGATCCCTTTGACAATTAACTTCTCATCATCCACTACCAAAACTTTCTTTGCCATCTCTTCACCTCATTATCATATATACCCTGCAGATTAGATACTCATGGACTAATCTGCTCATCCTGGACCTTATTTTACCGTAATATAGGATGATATTTTATGAAATAAACCATCCTTAATACCCGGTATCTTCATCAAATCCTCTATCGCCCGGAATTCTCCGTTGGCTTGCCGGTATTCTATGATACTGGCAGCCTTGGCTTCGCCAATCCCCGGCAGCTTCATCAGCTCCTCTTTCCCGGCCGTATTAACATTGACCATCCGATTCGCGGACTCTTCCTTCCCCGGGGCAGCACTGCTCCTGGCGTAATATTCCTCCGCCGAACGATCCGCTGTTTCCTCCCCTGTAGGAATATAGATTCTCTGCCCGTCCGCCACCGGCTCCGCCTGGTTGATATAATCTCCGGCAGAAGCCTCCAGCAGGCCACCCGCAAGGGTAATAACATCCACTACCCTGGACTGCTCCGGTACCCGGTATACTCCGGGATGAAGCACCGCGCCGCACAGATGTACATAAATCATTCTGTCTTCCAAAGAAGCCTCTTCCGAAGCCGTCCCGGCAGAAGGCGGGATTTCGATTTCATTCTCTTTTCCTTTATTCTCTCTTGCATTCTCTTCTGACCGGCTGGAGAGTTCGGATATCTCAACCCCCTGAGAGGCATCTCTCCGGTAAACAAAACTATAGCAGATACCTGCCAGCAGCAGAAGCACACAGGTGATTACTGGAACACAATACTTTTTCATCCTATTTCATCCTCTTTCATTGGAAAGAAGACTTAAAAAGTACCCTCTATACTTTTAACAAGACACTCTCATTTTACATAATCTACCCATCATTTACAATAGGTAATTCCTACAGAAATAATTAATTTCCTCAACATTTTTTCCAACTGCATTGGAAAACCACAATTCCGGCAGCCACCAGAACCAGTCCCACCAGCTTATGCCATTGGAAAGTCACCTTCTCCGAGCCAAAAAGCCCAAGGAGTTCGATCAGATATGCCACCAGCAGCTGGGCTGTAATAATAAACATATTGGCCATGGCCGGGCCCAATGAATCCACACTCCTTATGACGGTATAGGTGATAAACGCTCCCAAGGCCCCGCCCAGGAGCATATATTTGTTTTCAATCTTAAAAAGAGCGGAAAACTGTCCCTGGCGTCCGGTGACGACCCAGGCTCCGACACACACCAGCATGGCTGTGAGCTGCACAAAGGTTGCCGACACCCAGATGCTGGTCTGCTTTGTCACCCCGGTATTGAATACCCCCTGCACACTCATTAAAGCGCCGGATAAAATGGCAATAAGATATCCTAACATAAATAAAACACCACACCTTTCCTGATCTATTCTTACATCATTTCCAGTTTGGTATTGAATTATTCCCGCCGCTTTTATATTAAGAAAATACCGGAACCCATCAAACGAACTCTAACGTTTTAATGAATTTCCGGTATTTAAATATTTTTTACACCATATTAAAAGAAACGGTCACCACAAACAAATCCGCAATGGTCTCCAGCTGAAAGCTTCCCCCGCAGGCCTCCGTAAAATTTCTTGCAATGGAAAGCCCCAGTCCGCTCCCTCCGTCCGTCCGGCTCTCGTCGCCTCTGACAAAGCGCTCGGCAAAATCCTTATCCGCTGCCAGCTCATAGCGGGAGGTGTTTTGCACGCTGGCTACCGCCGTCCCGCCCTCCGTCCTCACAATAAGGTAGACACGGGAGCCCTCCAGAGAGTACAGCAGGGCATTCTGTATCAGATTCTGGAATACCCGGTACAGCTTCTGTCCGTCCGCCTCAATCATCACCGGCAGTTCCGGTATCTCCGCTCTCACCTTCACCGGACTGCTCCGTATCCGCTCCTCCATATCTGCCAGAGTTTGACGCAGCAGCTTGCCGAGATCCAGCTCTTCCTTATGCACCGGCAGTTCTCCCGATGCAGCCTTGCTGACATCAAAGACGTCCTGCACCATATTTTTCAGCCTTTGGGATTTTTCGTCCAAAATGTGGATATAATCCGACACATGCTCCGGCAATCCCTCCTCCTTCTTCAGAAACTGGACATAGCTGATAATGGAGGTCAGAGGCGTTTTAATATCATGGGACACATTGGTAATCAGCTCCACTTTCATGCGCTGGCTCCTCACCTGCTCTTCTACTGCCTTCTCCATCCCCTGGCCGATATCCTCCAGATCATATGCCATAGCCGAAAGATCCGAATCCTTCGGAAATCCTCCCTGACCCGAATATTCCCCCTTTCGGATGGATGCCGTACGCCGTGCCAGCAGATCAAGATCCTTTGCCAGCCTGCCGCTCTCATACAGATAGAAATATTGTGTGCCCAGAATGAGGCACAAAAAGCAGAGTATCAGAACAACCGGTCCCGCCCCATAACTCCGCCCGGACAGCACCCAGCCGGTTATCCCGGCCAGAACCGCCAGCGTACAGGCTCCTGTCATGATAATCCCCCGGCGGATCAGCTTCTTCGCAAGGGGCAGCTTCATCTCCTCCGCCCGGTAACGCTGCATTGCCTTATAAAGAAGGCTTTGCTTCCATACCGGCCAGTTCCTTCTCACGTCAAGTACGGCAAAATATCCCATCCAGAACAGCAGTACCACCAGAACCGGCTCTGTAAAAATACTTCGGAGGATCTCCGCAAGATTCTGCAGAAGCCTGCCCGCCTCTCTCCCTCCTTCTGCCGCCGTCGTCTCCCCTTGTACAACATTGGCTTCCCCTGTCCATTCCAACCAGGTGTCGTCCATCCCTGTGAAAGACGAAGCGCTGGCACTCTCTGTCGTCACCTCCTGTACAGGAACTGTGATACTGTTTATCGTCGCAACAGAGATAAGGCTGCCGGTATGGGATAACATGATCCCTGCAATGAATACTGCCGCAATTATCTTAACCTCCAACCAGAGGCGCCTCATCAGACCTGCCAGTATCCTGTCCCCTTCCCTCTTGTTTTGGCGCAGGAAGACATAGACCAGAAGGAGCAATACTCCGATTCCCAGAGCGGCCCGGTCCCGGTCAAACCGCTTTCCCTCCTGCCGCAGATTATACCAGATCCAGTATAATTCATTCTGTCCCTGCTGATAGCCAGACTTACCATACTCACTATAGGAATAGGATACCGGTGTCTGTGCTGCCAGCATACAAACCCTGGCTTTCTCCATACCTGTTCCGGCAGGGAAATTCTGATATCCCGGCACATACCACTCGGAGGAATCCCGATAGTATCCGTCCCCGTATACGTCAATCTCCTTGCCGTCCTTGATCAGCTTAACCTTCCTTCCGTTAAAATACAGCATAAAATTGTAGCCCTCAGGCAGAATCTCTGTCTCTGCACATTCCATCACACGGTCCCCGTTGGAATAAAGCAGCTCTGCATCATAAGAGATGGCATAAAGGAGATTTTTATCCTTTTGCAGATAGAGATGCAGTTTTTCCGCCATCTTCTTATTTTCATCCGAAGCGGTCTTCGGTTTAAACATATCCGCGAAATTGCGCCAAAAGTCCCCCCAGCCTTCCTCCTGGTCCTGGGAAACTTCTCCCTCCGCGAAACTCTCAACGCCTGTATCCGTACCGTTATACCAGTAAAAACTCCCCGATGTGCTTACCGGAGCTCCTGTCGCCATCCCGAGAAAGCATTCCAGACGGTCGGAGACATACTGCCTGAAATCCGCCGTTTTCTGATAATCTCTCCCCATAATCTCGCCGTGGGAGTTCGCAGAGTACCGGAACCGGAGCCCCTTACCCGTCAGCATCCCTCCCGCCAGATCAACCATGCTGCCCAGCAGCAGGCTGAGACCCAGGAAAAACGCGATGAAACCTGCCGCTATTCTAAATTTTTTCGATTTTGTATCCAATGCCCCACACCACCTTTAAATATTCTGGTTCTTTCGGATTGAGCTCAATCTTTTCACGAATACGCCGTATATGCACCATAACCGTATTCTCCGGGGCAAAGCTGTCTTCCTCCCAGACACGGCGGTAAATCTCTTCTGCCGGAAAGATTCTTCCTGTGTTGCGCATTAACAGGTCTACAATCTTCGTTTCCGTGGCTGTCAGCCTCACCGGCTCCTCATCCGCATACAGAACCTTTTCGTCCATGTGATAGCAGAGCCTGCCGTTCCTGATCCTGCCGGAAACCGAATTGGCATGAATATCGCCGAGACGGGTGTAGCGTCTAAGCTGGCTCCTGACTCTGGCTGCCAGCTCCTGAGGGTTATAGGGCTTGGCTACGTAATCATCAGCTCCCATGGAAAGCCCCAGAACCTTATCCGTTTCTTCACTCTTGGCGCTTAACACAATGATGGGGATATTCTGTTTCTCTCTGATTCTCATAATGGCAGATAAGCCGTCCAGCCTTGGCATCATCACATCAATCAGAACAAGCCGCACCGGATTCACAGCCAGCATATCCAAAGCCTGCATTCCGTCATAGGCCTTCAAAACCTCATATCCTTCCCCCTCCAGCAGTATGGAAATGGCTTTCACTATCTCTCTGTCATCGTCCACCACAAGTACACATTCGCTCATACCGGCTCCTCCTTAAAAACTGTCTTTATCATAAATGGAATTCCTTACAAAACTGTTGAGGGATTTCTTACATATTTCTTACAATTTACCTTTAAATCATTTATACCACAAAATTAAGCCTGAGAAAAGGTCTGTCTTTTGTACACAGATCTTTTCCCAGGCTCAGCGATCCATCGGACTCCCCCTGCCATTACCCTGCAAAGTCGGGCAGCTGCAGAACCTGATCCAATATGGCTGTCATTTCATCCACATGCTCTTTCTCAATTACCAGGGGCGGAACAAACCGGATTACATTGGCTCCCGCCGTAATCAGAATCAAACCGGCCTCCATGGCTCTGGGAATGATCTCCTTCACCGGTATGCTCAGCTCCAATCCCTGCATCAGCCCCATTCCGCGGCGATCCAGGATAATCTTATGCTTTGCCTTCAGCTCATCCAGCTTCTCCTCCAGATACCCGGAGATTTCCCGGACATGCTCTATCAGCTTCTGGTTCTCAAATAAATCAAAAACCTTGCTCACCGCCGCTGTGGCAAAGGGATTGCCTCCATAGGTGGTGCCATGATCTCCCGGCTCAAAAGCGGCTGCCACCTCCTCCGTCGCAGCAAAGGCTCCCACGGGAACCCCGCAGCCCAATGCTTTGGCAGTGGTTATGACGTCCGGCTTCACTCCGTAGTGCTGATAGGCGAAGAAATGACCGGTTCTTCCCATACCGCACTGAATTTCATCCAGGATCAGAAGAATTCCCCTGTCATCACAGAGCTTCCTGACCCCTTCGATGAATTCCCTGTCCGCAGGATACAGGCCGCCCTCTCCCTGAACCGGCTCCAGGATGACGGCACAGGTCCTGTCGTTCACCAGCTCCTTCACACTGTCCAGATTGTTGAACTCAGCGAATACAACTCCGCCCATGAGCGGTTCGAAAGCTTCCCGGTATTTTTGATTGCCGGTTACGCTTAGAGCACCCATGCTTCTGCCATGAAAGGAATGATACATGGAAATCACCTGGCTGTCCGCGATACCGTGCTTTTTATAATAGTATTTTCTGGCAAGCTTTAACGCACCTTCGATGGCCTCCGTACCGCTGTTGGTAAAGAACACCCGGTCCATGCCGGAGGCCTTCGCCAGCTTCCGGGCCGCTTCCACAGCCGGAACATTATAAAACAAATTCGAGGTATGGAGCAGCTTATCCACCTGTGTCTTCAGGGCAAGGTTAAATTCTTTGCTGCCGTAGCCAAGGGCGAATACCGCAATGCCTGCGGCAAAGTCCAAATATTTTTTATCCTGGGTATCGTACAGGTACGCTCCTTCCCCCCGATCCAGAACGATCGGATAACGGTTATAGGTATGCATCAGCACCTTTTCCGCTTCTTCTATATAATAATTCATCAATACCATATCCTTTCCTTCGATACATCTGCTTTATACTCCCCATTGCGTCTCTGCCCTATGCTTTCATTCCTGCTCCTGCCTCTATACTCATATTCCTGCCGTTACAGGCTCCTGAATGCCGTTCCGATATCTGTGTCTAGGATAATTCGTTCTCATAGATACCCGCCTGATCAATAATGGCAGTACCGATTCCCCGGTTGGTAAAGAACTCCAGCAGCAGGCAATGTTCTATTCTTCCGTCCAGAATATGTACCCTGGATACACCGTTTCTCACCGCATCCACGCAATTTTTCAGCTTCGGAAGCATGCCGCCGCCAATGAAGCCGCTGTCCAGCAGCTCATCCGCCTTATCCAGCGTCAGGACGGATATCAAACTGTCCTTGTCCTTGGGATCGGCATAGACCCCCTCAATATCCGTGAGAAATACCAGCTTCTCCGCACCGATGGCTGTGGCTACCGCGCAGGCGGCATCATCGGCATTAATATTATAATTCTGATATTCATCATCCAGACCGATGGGTGCAATGACCGGTACAAAATCATTCTCTATCAGAGTATCAATGAGATCCGTATTAACCTCCTTGATATTGCCTACAAACCCGATATCCTGACCGTTCACGGTTCTCTTCTCCACCTTCAGGGTGCAGCCGTCCTTCCCGCTGATGCCCACCGCTTTGACGCCCAGCTGTTCCACCATCTGCACCAGGCTTTTATTCACCTTGCCCAGAACCATCTCAGCTACTTCCATGGTCTGCTCATCGGTGACTCGTAAGCCCTCCACAAATCTGGATTCATGCCCCAGCAGCCCCAGCCATTTGGTGATTTCCTTGCCGCCGCCATGGACGATGATGGGCTGCATACCCACCAGCTTTAAGAGTGCCACATCCTTGATCACATTATGCTGAAGGTCATCATCCAGCATAGCGCTTCCGCCGTATTTCACCACTACCTTCTTATTGTTAAATTTCTGAATATAGGGAAGGGCCTCAATCAAAGTCTGGGCCTTCATTAATATCTGCTCCATTTGTTCCATTCTGCATTCCTTTCCAATCATACTAATCTTCCGGCAACGATTCTCCGGTATTATGAGCGGTAATCCGCATTGATCTTCACATAATCATAGGACAGGTCACAGCCCCAGGCAGTTGCCGCGGCATTTCCTGCCTTCAGGTCTGCCATAGCTTTTACTTCCTTGCCGGAGAGGATCCGGGTCGCTGTCTCCTCGGAATAATCCGTGGCCATTCCGTTCTCCACCAGCTTCAGCCTTCCGTCCGCGCTTTCAATATACAGATCCACCCGGTCAGGGTCAAAGCTGATGCCGGAATATCCCATGGCGCACAGGATTCTTCCCCAGTTGGCATCATTTCCGAACACAGCGGTCTTCACGAGATTGGAGGTGATGATGGACTTGGCAAGAACGGACGCCTCCTCCCAGGTCGGGGCACCCTGTACCTGTACCTCGAAGAGCTTGGTGGCTCCTTCGCCGTCCGCAGCCATCTTCTTCGCCAGATCTGCTGTGACATAATTCAGAGCCTTGCAGAAAGCATCATAAGCTTCGCCCTTTTCCGTAATCTCCGCATTGCCAGCCAATCCGTTGGCTAATAGAAGCAGAGAATCATTGGTGGAGGTATCCCGGTCGACACTGATCATATTAAAGGTGGTTTTTACATCCGCGCTGAGCGCTTCCTGCAACAGCTCCTTGCTGATCTTTAAGTCCGTGGTCACCACACCCAGCATGGTTGCCATATTGGGATGAATCATTCCCGAACCCTTGGCCATGCCTCCTACCTTCACCTCTTTACCGTCAACCAGGAAGCTGACCGCGCATTCCTTCGAATAGGTATCCGTGGTCATAATTGCCTCTGCCGCCAGCAAAGCAGCCTCTCTTCCTTCCTTCAGCTCTCCGGCCAGAAGTTTTGCCCCTTCTTCGATTACATCAATGGGCATCTGCTTTCCGATCACACCGGTGGAGGCCGTATAGACCGCTTCTACGGGAATGCCCATGGCCTTTGCCACAGCCGCGGCCATTCTCTCATTATTCGTATCCCCTTCCGCCCCGGTACATGCATTGGCTACACCGCTGTTAAGGACCACCGCCTGAACGAAGGGACTTTCCTTCGTTATCTTCATATCCCATTTTACCGGAGCTGCCTTCACAACATTGGTTGTAAAGGTTCCCGCTCCCTTCGCCGGCACTGAGGACCAGACCAGTGCCATATCCTTTCTCTTCTTCTTAATTCCGGCATATATCCCTGCTGCCTGAAAACCCTGAGGGGCTGTCACCCCTCCATCTATCACTTTCATCCGACACACCCTGCCTTTCACTGTCATTCTCATTCCGGCTCATTAATATGCATGTTTCATATGCTTCCTTGGAATATGCAAAATCAAGCGCCGCTAAAATATTTATAATTATACATCCAAATTTAATTTTATGCAATACTTAATTTAAGTTTTTTAAATCAATCCCATGCCGAAGCATCACGGCATAGATTTCCGCAATAGGAAAACCTACAACATTATAGTAGTCTCCTTCAATTTCCTTAATATAGATGCCAAAACTCCCTTGTATCCCATAGGCACCCGCCTTATCCATGGGTTCTCCGGATGCAATATAATCAAGAAGCTGCCGGTCTGTCAGCGGATTTACCGTCACTCTGGTGCAGATGGAAAAATGCAGCTCCTCTTCCCATCCCTCCCGGTGCAGAATTATAATACTGACCCCTGTCAATACCTCATGGATGTCACCGGACAGCAGCCGCAGCATTCTTACCGCATCCGCTTCATTCCTGGGCTTGCCCAGAGCATGTTCCTTATAAAATACCATGGTATCGGCTCCGATGATAATGAGATCCGTATCCGCTCCTGCCCGAGCCTTTGCTTCTTCTTTAACCGCCGCTGCTTTCAATCCCGCCAGAGCTTGTACCATCTTCTTCGGAACAGTCTCCTCTGTCACTTCCTTTACACGGCTCGTAAGAACCTGGTAGGGAATTCCCATATTCTCCATGATTTCTTTGCGCCTTGGTGATTCTGATGCCAGTATGATTTGATACATTCTTATCCTTTCCGGGGCTGCTGTCCCTGGGTTGAGCTTCCCTGTGCTTTCCTTAATATAGTCCGGTTAAAACCAGACGCCTCAAATATTATAATCGATTTTCCTCCATTATTCCAGCAGATTGATCTGCTTGTCACTTAAAGTAACAATTCAGCCTCCGCACAGCCACAGGCTGAACTGTCACTTTAATACAAAGAATAGTTTTGTATTTTTATACTTTTATTTATTTTTACCTATTGCATAATAATTAAATATGATGTATATTTAAGCAAATAGAAATTTTCCCACTTTATGAAAGAGTATACGGAGGTAGTCTTATGAAAGAGAAAGTAATTCTTGCTTATTCCGGTGGTCTGGATACCACCGCCATCATTCCCTGGTTAAAGGAAAATTACGATTATGATGTAATCTGTGTGTGTATCGATGTAGGACAGGGTAACGAGCTGGACGGTCTGGAGGAAAGAGCCAAGCTATCCGGTGCCACAAAGCTGTATATTGAAGATGTGGTCGACGAATTTGTCAACGATTATGTAATTCCCTGTGTAAAGGCCAATGCCGTGTATGAAAACAAGTATCTCCTGGGAACCTCCATGGCACGCCCGGTTATTGCCAAAAGGCTGGTGGAAATCGCCCGTATCGAGGGAGCCACCGCAATCTGTCATGGCGCAACGGGAAAAGGAAACGACCAGGTACGTTTTGAATTAACCATTAAGGCCCTTGCTCCCGACCTGAAGATCATCGCTCCCTGGAGAATCTGGACCATGGCTTCCCGCGAGGAAGAAATCGAGTACTGCGCAAAGCATGGCATCCATCTTCCCTTCTCCAACGATAACAGCTATTCCCGTGACCGCAACCTCTGGCATATCAGCCATGAAGGACTTGAACTGGAGGTTCCCTCCAACGCACCTAATTATGATCATTTGCTGGTTCTGGGCGTTACTCCTCAGGAAGCTCCCGATGAGGGCGAGACCATCAGCCTCACCTTTGAGAAGGGCATCCCTACCGCGTTGAACGGCAAGGCGATGACTGCGGCAGATATCATCAAAGAGTTGAATACCATCGGCGGCAAGCACGGCGTCGGCATCGTCGATATTGTTGAAAACCGTGTGGTGGGCATGAAATCCCGCGGCGTATACGAGACTCCCGGCGGCACCATCCTGATGGAAGCACATATGCAGTTAGAGGAATTGATTCTGGACCGTGCCACCATGACGGCGAAGAAGGAAGTCGGCAACCGTTTTGCTGATATTGTATACGAGGGCAAATGGTTCACTCCTCTGCGGGAAGCATACCAGGCATTTGTAGATGTGACCCAGGAATATGTAACCGGAGAGGTCAAGCTGATGCTCTATAAGGGAAATATCATTAAGCAGGGAACCACTTCCCCCTATTCCCTGTATAACGAAAGCATTGCTTCCTTCACCACAGGAAGTCTGTATAATCATCATGATGCAGAAGGCTTCATCAACCTGTTCGGCCTGTCCCTCAAGGTTCGCGCAATGAAGATGGCTTCCCTGGATCAGGAATAAATCATAAATCCGGTGATGAAAGGATGCGTCTATTCCACTTGCATCCTCTGATCACCGGATTTTTATCTGTCATACCATCGTCCATGCCCTTTCTCCCAGTTCCTGAGAAATCTCTCCACCACCTTCTCATATCCCTCCTTATTCCTGCAATAGCTTTCGGCATGGCGGGCTCCTGCCACAAGATAGAGCGCTTTATTCTTCTTTTTACAGGCATACATTTCTTTGGACATCGCGGCAGGCACGTAATGGTCATTCTTCCCATGGATAAACAGGATGGGGGTCAGAGTACGGCGGACCGTTGATACCGGGGACACCTCACTGTACCAAAAGCCTGCCCTCAGATAAGTGAGGAGGCTTTCCACCGGAATAAGAAAACAGGGCAGATGATAATACTGCTTTAACTGGTGGCATAATAACTGTGTCAGATCCGAATAGGCACAATCTGCAATTGCGGCACTGATTCTGTGATCAATTCCAAGATGCATCAAAACCGTGGCCGCTCCCATGGACTCTCCGTGAGTAATGATTTTGCAGTCAGTTCCAAAGCGTTCGATGCACCAGTCTACCAGTTTCTTTAAATCGTATTTTTCATAAAATCCCATGGAGGTATGAGCCTTCCCGCTGTAGCCGTGATTGCGGTGATCATAGATCAGCACCCGGAAACCCAGCCGGAAGAACATGGCGGCGTATTTTAAGCTGGTGTATTTCGCACAGCCAAGGCCATGACACAGGATTACCACCCTGCTGTGAGACCTCCTTTCGTCCTGCTCTCGCAGCTCCTTGCTCCTGCCATCCAGCAGCTCACAGGAAAGCCGGTAGCCATAATCCGATTTCAAGGTGAAGATCTCCTTATCCCAGGCATAATATTCCTCCGGATTCGCTCTGTTACAATCCATTTCTCTCTGATAGCCCTTATGATAGGGCAATTTTCTGGGCTTTAAGATCAAATCGGAAAGACACCATAGCCATTCAATCATCCATACTCCAATAAATTTCAGCATAATAAAATCCCCCCGAAAAATTATGGGATCATTATTCCCAAATATCCGGGGGGTTATGCATGCCTGAGATCAATCAGCCGCCATCCTGCTTTCCTGCCGCCAGCTTTCCGCCGGGGATAAATTTATCAAATATAAAGAGATCAAAATACTTCGAGCTGCTCTCCAGTTCCTCCTGGGATTTTATAGTCCAGGCGGCTGTCTTCACCCGGTACAGCTTTCTGCAGATCGTGAAAGAAAGGGCCGTTTTATAAAGATGATTATAGGCTATAAAATCTGGCTTTGTTAAAAAGTTCATTAAAAGGTGTTTTAGTAGGAAATATTGAAACGAATTTCCTTCCGTTTCATCCTTTTTGAAATCAGAGGACAACTGCCCCCTGATTACCTGGGGATAATGCTTCTTATACCATATCAAACCGAAGGGATTAAAGGATTCTATCACATAGAAGCCCTTATAATCCTTCAACAGCTTCGCTGCCTCCGTACACAAGCGCTCCGCCTTCCAGGGAATCTTCAGTTCAACAATCAGGGGCACACGGCCATCCACCAGCTCCAGCACTTCCTTCAAGGTGGGAATCCGCTCCTTGGATTTAAACAGGGTGTACCGCCGCAGCTCCTCGCAGGTCAGGGAGGATACCTGGATATCCTTATGGCAGGCACGCTGCAAGGTATAATCATGCAAAATAACCGGAACCTGATCCTTTGTCAGCTGAACATCCAGTTCAATGCCATACCCTTTCTCCACTGCCAGGGCAAAGGCTTTCAAAGAGTTCTCCGGCGCTTCGCTCTTGTTATTATGCAGTCCCCGGTGTGCATAGAGCCAGCCGTCCATGGAAGCAATCTTTTTACCTGGCCGAAGCTTCGGCATGATAGCCAGCAAATATAAAATACATACGGTAACAATAACAATGATTAGTATCTTAAGTAACATAATTTTGCCTCCGTTTATGTCATATAGTCTGCACTGCCGTCAATCCCCGTTTAATCGGGAATGTTAAAATTCTCTACCATATCCTTCTTTCTCACCGGCCTGGAGTCTCCATGCATTACAAAGAGCATCGTGCATAAGGATGCTACGGAAAAGATTACCGCATAAGGGAACAGGGTCCGGTAGGACACATACTCCAGCAGCGCTCCCGATGCAATGGGTGTTAACGTCTGGGCCGTCATGGAAAAGGTATAATAAAGCCCCGTGTATTTGCCGATGTCCGAGCCCTTGCACATCTCAACCACCATGGGATAGGAATTCACGTTAATAGCCGCCCAGCCGATTCCGGTGAAGGCAAATACCACATTGATCCAGGGGGAATACTGGGTGAACAAAGCTCCGCATAAATAGGAAGCGGTCATAAAAATGATACCTGCCAGTATGGTCTTCTTACGTCCCACAAGGCTGGCAATAATACCGATGGGGATGTAGCTTAGAATCGCCGCAATGGTAGCCACCAGCAAAGAGTCCGCAAAGCCTCCCTCACCCAGCCCCCATACCTGTTCCACATATCTGGAATAAGCTGTTGTGACGGCATTATAAGCGGTAAACCATAGGAAAATGGATGCCAGCAGCAGAATAAAGCTTCTCCGTACCTCTTTCGGCATCCCGCCCCCCTGCTTTTCGCCGGCGGGAGATATGGCCTCCTCTTTTTTATGTACGGCCCCTGCTTCCAGGTCAACCGATGCGGCAAGCTTCTTCTCTCTTATGGTGAGAAGCAGGATAATTACGGCAATCACCATGAGAACCGAAACGGAGAGAAATACTTCCTGATAAGCGGTCCCTTCCTTCACCAGCAGCTTAATCATAACCAGCGCATAGACACCGCCGATGGCTCCCATAAGATTAATGATGGCATTGGCCTTGCTTCGGAGCGGCTTGGGTGTAAGATCCGGCATCAGGGCAACCGCCGGAGACCGGTAGGAACCCATGGCAATCAGTACTACTCCAAGAGCAATCATGAACATAGGCAGGCTGGCGGCCTTATTGGCGATGGGAAGAAAGGACATGGCCACCACAGCTGCCAGCGTACCCCCGCAGATAAAAGGCGTTCTCTTCCCCAAGGGAGTACTCACCCTGTCCGAAAGGGACCCGAACAGGGGCAGCAAAAATAAGGCCAGTACATTATCCAAAGCCATCAGAACCCCTGTTACCGTTTCCCCAAGGCCAAAGGTTTTCTTCAATATCAGCGGAATGATATTGTCATACATTTGCCAAAAGGCACAAATCGACAGAAATGCAAGCCCTACAAAGAATGTCCTCTTATAGTTTAACCTCATACTTCCTCCTTCCGCCCTATCCGGGCGACCGCATATTATGCTTGATTTGTGAAAATATATGCTCCAATCCCCACCGCAATGGTCAGATTCAGAGAATCCACATCTGGTGACTGGGGGATATAGATACTGGTTCCAACCTCAAGATAGGAGGCATCCAGGCCCGTGGCCTCGTTGCCAAAGACCAGAGAAAAAAGCTCTGCCTTGGGGCAATCCTTAACCGTCAGGGGCTTCTTACCGTCAAGCATGAAGGTAAAGATCTCATGCTCCGGAAATTCCCTGCGGTATTCCTTAAAATCATGATAGTGATGGAAATTCAGCCGGAACAGCGCCCCCATGGAGGAACGCACCGTCTTCGGATGATAAATATCCGCCCCCGGCAGTATAATAGCAATATCATAGATGCCAAACCCTGCCGCGGTCCGCAGAATGGTTCCCAGGTTCCCCATATTGCTGGGATTCACCAAGACGATATGGGGCCGGTCCTCTTTCAGCCTGCAATCATATTTATGAAATATACCGGCAGCATAGCAGTTCTCTTTATCACTGATTTTAGCAATTAATTTATTATTGTATTCCACGGGGATGTGATTTTCTTCGCATAGCGCCGCCAGCTTATCCCGGTCTGTAAAGCCGGTATCCATCACTGCCTTGATTACCTGCTCCGGCCTTGCCTTAATCAGTTCATAGGTGGGAAACGCCCCCAGTGTATAAGAGTAATCCGCATCCTTTTTATATGGCTTTATCTGACCCTGTTCCGGGCCGGATATTCTCCTTTTATCATTGTCCAAGCAATTATCCTCCCATTACTCTTGTGTCAATCATACATTGCTTTTGTACTCATTCTATTCTATTATAATTATGCATAGTTGTGCGAAACAAGAAGGTCGTATCATATTGGACTACGATACGACCCTACTATAATTATACTTAATTTGGCAGAGGAAAGCAATTGGATTCCTTCCACTTTACAAACATTTTAAGCAGAATATGCTACCGTTCACAGGGCAGTCAGGCGGAAGGCAAGGTGCTCCCCACGAATACCAGCGCCAGCATGCCCGGTCCGGTATGAGAACCGATCACAGGACCGATTTTGGAAATGATAATTTCCTGAACCCGGAGCCTGCTCCGGATCAGCTTCTCCAATTCCTGCGCCTGCTCCAGGTCGTCCCCATGGCCGATAATAAGGATCTGGGAGGATAAATCCTCGCCCTCTTCTTCAATTTTGTTCAGCATGAATTCCAGCTCAGCCCGGCTACCCCGGATCTTTGACACCACCGTAAGCTTACCGGCCGAATCCGTACTTAAGATAGGGCGGATCTTCAAAGCCGTGCCTACCATGGCCTCAATGGAGCTGAGCCTTCCGCCGCGCCTGAGATGAAACAGATCCTTTACCGTAAACCAATGGCGGACCCGTCTCTTATTGGCCTCTACCCAATCGCGCAGCTGCTCCAGATCCAATCCGTTCTTTTTCTGAATCGCGGCATTCAATACCAGCAGTCCTTCCCCGATGGAAGCACACAGAGAATCAATTCCATAGATTCTCCTCTCCGGATAATTCTCCGAAAGATCGCGTATTACCACCTGCGAGGTATGATAGGTGCCGCTCAATCCCGATGAGAAGCAGATATATAGAATATCCTGTCCCTGTTTTAGTATATCTTCAAAATAATCCATAAATATTGCAGGTGTAATCTGAGTTGTCCGGGAAACCGCACCCTCCTTCAGCTTCCGGTAGAAGTCTTCAACGGTCAATTCCCGTTCGTCGGGATAATGAAAGAATTCCACTTCATCCAGGCATATGCCCATGGGAATCACTCTGATCCCATATTCATCAATGATGCCCGCCGGTAAGTCCAGAGTCGCATCTGTTACAATCACATAATTGTTCATCCGTATAACTCCTTTATATGTTCATTCTGAGTTGCTCACTATATCATGAACATAAATCTCATGTTCATGATCTCTGGCTCCGCTCACATAATCACGAGCAAGCTCGCATCATGTTCACTACGCTTTTATGTATCATGAACATAGACCGTGTTTATGATCTTCAGCTCCGATCGCATGCTTCAAACAAGCTTGATGTGCAAGTGTCCTTCTCGCACTGCTCACTACACTTTCATTCTATCATAACATCCGCAGATTAGAAACTCAAGATTAAAAACTTCTATTAAATTATATTTGCAAGAAACATTACCAGGGGGATGCTTCCCATGGACAAAAGCGTGGTGACCGCAAATATTTCCGAGGCATACAGATAGTCCTTATCATAACGCAGGGCGAACAGGTTAATCGTCGCTGCCGTAGGACAAGCGGCTGCCAATATCTGGGTCAGCAACACCACCCGGGGAATCGGAAAGAAATGAAACAGAAACAACATGGCTATGGGAATTACCAGCAGCCTCAGTAGGCCTATGTAATAGATTCTCAACTTACCAAGCAGCATTCTGATATCTGTCCGGGCAATGGTTACCCCTGCAACCAGCATCGCCAGAGGAGTGTTCATATCACCCAGGTAAGCCAGGGTATCCCGAATTGTCCCCGGCAGCATAATCCGAGCAGTAAACAGCAAGAAGCCGGAGATCGTGGCGATGACCGACGGGGACAGAATTGCCTTGAAAATCGATTTTGCATCCGCCTTTCCTGTCATAAGGATGATACCATGCGTCCAGACCATCAGATTAAATACTGTCATATAAGCGGTGATATAGAATACACCCTCACTTCCGAAGAGCCCGCCCGCCATGGGGATGCCGATAAAACCGCAATTGGAATACACAATCGCGAAACGCTCAATTGCCAGCTCCGCTTTCTGCTTATTGCCACGGAGCAGTACATAACCGGCAGCAATTCCTATGACGTGGGTTATCACCGCCAGTACCAGGGAGATCAGAAGCCCCTTCAATAACGCAACCTCAAATTCTCTCTGATAGGATATGAATATAACGATGGGATTCACCAGCATCAGCACCAGGTCTGACAGCTTTTTATTGGTTTCCTTATCGATCAGATTAGCTTTGTAACTGGCAAATCCTACTGCAATGAGAAGAAACATAATTGCTATCTGGTTAAATGCGGTAGCAGCAAGAGACATGATATAACCTACTTTCCGATTATAATTTACCTTTTTCCCCCGGATGCCGCGCAATACGGCATTGTCAAAAGGCACTGTCCATTATTATGCACCCTTTTGCCCCATGAGGCAAGAAAAAATTTAGCAAAATAATTTGATCCGGATTACTATTGATAATTTCTTATCAAAAGTTTAAAATTCTCCTTGCCAAACGGGGACTTACATGATACTATTTTATTAATTTGTGACAGGTACTAAATGAGGGAGTAGTTTGCATACAATTAAGTATGTGGCAAGTCAACATATTGATTTCGTACGAAATCTGGCTTACCTTAATGAACGAGACTCATGTATGGCTAGAGCTTTGGCCATGCATGGGTTTTATTTTGTGCTTAAATTCAGGAAGGACTCCCCTGCCTGATAATAACCGATAAGAAAGGAAAATGAACATGGACTTAATAACTCTTGTATTACTGGCTCTTGGCTTATCCGCAGATGCTTTTGCCGTAGCAATTACCAACGGTATGTGCAGCAGTAAGATAACCAAACAACACGCAGTTGCCACCGGTCTCGCCTTTGGGTTTTTTCAGGCTCTGATGCCGGTTCTGGGCTTTATCCTGGGGAGAACCTTTTCTGATTTTGTATGCCGCTTCCAGCACTGGATCGCTCTTATCCTGCTGGGCGCAATCGGAATTAATATGCTGGTGGACACCTTTAAGGAATGGAAAAGTGCCGGAACCGTATCTGCCTGCAGCACACGTAATATTTTCAGTGTGAAGAATCTGCTGATACAGGCCGTCGCAACCAGCATCGATGCCCTGGCTGCCGGAGTGAGCATTGCCGTACTGAATATCCATATCCTGTATGCCGCCCTTCTGATCGGGCTGATCACCTTCGTTCTGTGTACCGCCGGTGTTTACATAGGGAAAAGCTTCGGCTCCCTGCTGGGCTTGCGGGCGAAAGTGGCAGGAGGTGTGGTACTGCTTTTCATCGGATTAAAAATATTTACGGAAAATCAATTTATGTAATTCCGCCCATATTCTGGTACAAACAGTATAGGCTTCCTCACAGGTGTATGCTAAAAAAATGCTTGAAATTCATAATTGCTACACATCCTGATGCTAAACTAATATCATAAATCGATCAGATACAGGATACATGTGCAGGAATGGAGGAAGATATGAGGCTTCTTATAGTGGAGGATGACCGGGATACCAGTGACGGCATCTGTGAATATTTCAAGGTTGCGGGATACGAAGTCACTCCCGCCTATGACGGGGAAGAGGCTCTGGCTCTTGCGAGGCAGGCTTCCTATGATCTTATTCTGCTGGATGTGATGCTGCCCAGACTTACCGGGCTGGCTGTGCTTCACGAATTACGCAAGTCAAGCAATGTGCCTGTTCTCATGCTCACCGCCATCGGGGATGAATATACCCAGACTGTCAGCTTTGACGGATTAGCGGATGATTATGTCACAAAGCCCTTTTCCATTGTTTTGCTGGAAAAGCGTGTGGAGGCGCTGCTTCGGCGCAGCAGACCCGCGGCTACCCCCGCCCTGTGGCAGTACAGAGATGTAACGGTTGATTTCACCGGATATACAGCCAGGGGTAAGGACGGCCCCATCGAAGTCACCCCAAGGGAAATCATGCTCCTGCAGCTTCTTGCGGAGCATAAAGGGAAGGTGCTGACGAGGGGGCAGATTCTGGACAGGCTGTGGGGAGAAGACCGGCCTGTTTTTGACCGGACGGTGGACTCACATATCAAGAATTTAAGAAAAAAGCTGGATTTGGACTGTATCGTTACCATCACCGGCGTGGGCTATAAGCTGGAGGTGGAGCAATGAGGATTTTCCCCAAAACCTTTTTCTATACCCTGGTTCTGCTGACGCTGATTGCGCTGCTGGCCAGCGGGCTGATTTACACTCTCCTGCCGCACTTCTATACCAATCAGAAACGCCAGACTCTCACCAATCAGGCCGACTGGCTGGTACAGCGGCTGGAGACAGCGAAGCGGGAGGATATCGCCAGCCTGATGGGAACCTCCGCCATTCCCGGACAATCCAATATTGTGATACAGCTGGGTGAGGACAACTATTCCTTCAGCAAAGCAGAAATGAGTGGAGATATAACAACCTCTGTCATCGTGACCTCCATGACCTACCCGGATCAGCAATCCGGCCAGGATAATACCGCTCCTTCCTCCTCTGCCACGCTCACAGACGGTGACACCAGCCGGGTCTATCACATCATAATCCCAGAGGATTTCCTCTCCCTTGACCAGGACAGCATCCATGTCCCGGCGAATACCATGAAGGCCAGCCGCAGCTTCACCATGGAAGGGGAAGCGGGTACTCTTACCGTATCCATGACCCTGGCTCCTGTCCGTGAGGCGGCAGCGGTCATTGTATCACTGCTTCCCCTGTCCCTTCTCCTGTGCATCGCCATTGCGGTTGTTTTCTCCCTGCTGTATGCCCGTGCCATTACCCGCCCCATTAAGGCCATTTCCGGCGTGACCCGGCAAATGACATTATTGGAGCCGGATGCACGGTGCACCGTCCGCTCGAAGGATGAGTTCGGCCAGCTTGCCGATGATCTGAACGGACTTTACCAGAAGCTGCTGTGTACCATAGTCTCCCTGGAAGCCGAGCTCAAGAAGACTGAAGCCGCTGAAAAGGCCAAGACCGATTTTCTGCGTGCCGCCTCCCATGAGCTGAAGACACCGGTAACCGCCATAAGTGTAATCATGGACAATATAATGCTGGGTATAGGAAAATACAAGGATCATGATCAATGGCTTCCCAAATGCAAGGAGCTGACCGATATCTTATCCGGCAAGCTGCATGATATTCTGGATGCCTCCAGGCAGGAGGATTTCTTCCTGCAGGATTCTCTTTGCCAGGCTTTCCCTGATCCGGCTTCTTCCCACCGGGAGACCGCATCCCAGCCCAACGCCGCAATAAGCATAGAGACAATCTGTACCGGGGTTCTGGAGCCTTATCTCCTTCTTGCCCGCACCAGAGGATTATCTGTCACCACCGACTGGAAGGAATCCTTCCCTGTCACTGTCCAGCCAAAGCCTCTGGAGAAAGCCCTGGCCAGCCTCTTTTCCAACGCTGTTCTGTATGCAGTGCCAGGCGGAGCTGTTTCAATCCACTGTCAGGAACGCCGTCTTATCATAGAAAATGAGTGCGTTCCCATACCTGCGGAGCAGATTGCAAGGCTATATGAGCCCTTTTACCGCCCCGACTTCTCCCGGAGCCGGGAGACCGGGGGAAACGGCCTCGGCCTCTACCTTGTGGAAACCATACTGCGCCGCCTCGGGCTGGAGTACCGCTTTGAGCCCATGGCCGAGCCGGAGGGGATGCGGTTCACCATTTATTTTTGAATTTCATATCCGCTACACACGGCTTTCATACCAGCTCCATTCTCCGGTGTTATGCTTAAGGCATCACGGATGAATGGAGTTGATTTTTTGAAAATTGAACTAAAGAACCTGCAGAAAACCTACAAAGGCGGAAAGAATGCGCTGAAGGATATCTGCCTGACCCTGGAAAGCCCAAGTCTCATCGGCCTTGTGGGTCCCAACGGAGCCGGCAAAAGTACGCTGATGAAGCTGCTCACCGCCCATCTCCTCCCCAGCGCCGGGGAAATACTCATTGACGAGCAGCCCCTGATCCGGCAGGAAGGCCCCTTTAAGCAGCGGCAAGCCCCAAGCCCCTCGTCGTATGTCAAATCCAGCCTCGGTTATTTGCCCCAAGAGTTTGGGCTGTTTGAGGATCTCACCGTCACGGAGTTTCTGGATTATATGTCCGCCCTGAAATGCATCGGGAAAAAAGCGGTTAAAAAGGAGGTTGACAGGGTTATAAGCCTCACACATTTGCAGGACAAGCGTAAGGCCAGAATAAGGACCCTTTCCGGGGGACAAAAACAGCGTGTCGGAGTTGCCCAGGCTCTCCTGGGAGACCCCCGGCTCCTGATCTTCGACGAGCCAACCGTAGGGCTGGACCCGGCGGAAAGACTGGCCTTCCGGAACCTCTTCGCAGCAGAAGCAAAGAACCGGCTGATCATCCTCTCCACCCATATCATTGAGGATGTACAGTCTGCCTGTGACCATCTCATTGTATTAAATCAAGGAGAAATCCGTTATGTTGGAACACCTGACGCGCTGATGGCACAGGAACATGCCTCCTCCCTTGAGGATGCCTATATGAGTCTGATGAATGGGGGTGCCACCCTTGAATAGGATGCAGAAACCAAAAACCGGGTGCCTGACACCCCTTCTCATGCATGAGATACGGCGGATGCTGGGCGAGCGCATGACGCTCCTCATCATGGCGCTGACTGGGGCAGGCACAGTGTGGTTCTGCCTGAACGGGCAAGGCAGAACCGCCTCCGATATTTATATGGTAAGCGCCGCCCAAAGCAGCGCATTTTTGGGCGCTCTGCTCTTCACGCTGCTCTCCCTGGCACAGTTTCACAGAGATTATAAAAATAATACGGATGTTATTATATTGGCTGCCACAGACCCTCTCCGCCATCAGATCCGCAGAACACTGGCTCTGATCTGCACCGCGGTCGTGACCACCCTTCTGATCTCCGTATTCACACTTTGGTTTGGCATGATAAAGACGGACAGTTATTTCCAGACTGCAACCTTTCTGTCCGCATGGTACCTTATCTTTCTGGGTTCTCTGATTTTTGCCGTGCTGCTATCCATGGGCATTTCCATGCTGACAGGGCATGTGGGAGCCGCTTTTATTATCATGATGGGGCTGATCTTCCTCTCCATCCAGTTAAGAAGCATGTATACCTTAAATCCCAGTTATCTTCTCTATTGGGTTCAGACAACCGCATATAATTTCTCCGATCTGGTCCCAAACCAGTTTCAAATTGACATGCTTTTGTGGAACCGGCTCTTCTGCCTGCCGGCATCCCTTGGTATATGGGCATTGGGACTTTGCTCCTTCCGGCGTTACCGACAGGGGCTCCCTGGATCATTTTCTGTCAATTGCCGCCGTATCTGGCCCCCGCTTCTGCTGGCCTCCTCTATTCTATTAGCCGGCATCATCTATGTCCATGAGCCGCTTTTTGACGACAGCAAGCCGACTGATTTCAGCAATATGGTCAGCTCTGGCACGGGGATCATTGTCTCCTCCGGCGATGAGCCAAAGATCAAAAACCCCGAGCTGATGCAGACAGAAAAGAGCTTTGAGCTGGATATCCGCACCGGAAGCCGCAAGCTGTCCGGCACTGCACGCTACAAGCTGTATAACGGGACAGGCGAACCTCAGTCACTCCCGGTTCTGATAAATGCCGGCCTTAAGATCAACCGGATTCGGATTAACGGGGCTGCCGGTGAGGCGATCCGGGGGGAGACCGGAGAAAACAGCATAGCAAACTGGAATATCAAGCTACCCGCCGCCTCGGAATATGAGGTTGAGATCAATTATTCAGGCGGGCTCCAAAACAACAATACCATTCTCCAGGTAGCCCTCTATGGTATTTCCCGCGGCTTTGTCCGGCTCCCGGTCTTTGCCGTTGCCCCCAGTCTGGATATACGGATCGCAGAAGACGGCGCCTTCTCCGGTACGCTTCTTCTGGACGAGGAGCTGGAACCGGTCTTCACCTTAGGCAAGGCAGAAAAGAGGGAGCGTATAGACGGGAAAATCCGGTGGCAGTACACCGGGAACAAGGGCTCCCAGGGTACGGGCATCCTCGCCGCCGAGTACGGAACCAGCTCCTTTGAAGCCGGAGGGCTTGCCATCCAATTGAAGTATTTTCGAAAGCATGAAGAATCCATTGCCTCCATGGATGCGGTAAACGTAATCAAGGCCGCCATTGACTATTTTACAGATGCCTATGGACCGCTGCGTTACAGCGGGGAGCTTATCATGCTGGAGCTTCCCGCCTATGTAAGCGGCGGCTTCGCTACAGGCACCATAAGCGCCATGGATGAGACAAGCTTTGCTTCGGAAGGGTATCTTCCTGCCGATCCCTCGAATCTCCATGGGAGCGGCGGCATAGACGTTCTTGTCCATGAGATTGCGCATCAGTGGTGGGGGCTTGCTACCATGCCGGTACAGGACACCGCCTCCGGCTGGTCGGCGGAGGGTATCACCTGCTACAGCACCTACTGCTTTATGAAGGAATATTTCGGAGAGGAGTATGCACAGGAACGCTATACAAAGGACTGGCAGAAGAGCTGGGACACTTATCGGAACGCATTTTATATCCGGAACCCGGAGTACCTGGCAAAATTATCTGAGGCAGATGCGTCAAACATCATGGGCTCCTTCCTCAACCGGAAGCTGTATGACCTTATGCCGCTGATGATGCTGAAAGCGGAGGCTCTCCTGGGCGGAACAGGGGAGTTTCAGAGTAAGCTCTCCCAGCTTTACAAAACACATTTGGGACAGACCATTACCTATGATGATTTTTTAGCCATAATAGGACTGACGAAGGAGGCGATAGAACTTGCGTAAGAGTACTATTTTTAAATATGAAATGAAAAGATTGTTTTTTTCAAAAGAATATCTGCTCCTCCTTGTGGCCACACTGGTCTATGGGATTTCGCTGCTCCGCAGCATGGTGCTGTACGGCACCAATTATACCGCACCATTTTCCCAGCTGACCTTCAGTACCTATTGCTCCTCTCTCACACCGTTCCTTCTAATTCTGCTGCTGGTACTGTGCCGAAGACAGTCCCTGGCATCCGAACTGCGGGCGGAAGCCATCGTCGGTGCAACACCCATGCCCCTTCCCGTCTTCCGGCTCCTGCGCTGTGCCGCCGCGGCCTGCGCATTCCTGGTTGCCGCTGCGCTGCCGGTGTCAGCCTGCTTTCTTTTTTATCGGACGGTTTTTGGAGATATGCTATTTACAGCCTATCCCACTCTCCTCCCGCTGCTATGGACGGCTCTGCTTCTTCTCCTGCCACCGGCAATCCTTCTGTTCGGAGCTGCAATGCTTTTTCGAACCAGAAGAAGAACCGCATTCTCTATTTTGCTGACGGTAATTTTAGTGCTGGGTATCTTCCGGCTGACTCTGCCGGACTTCATCGATATCCTCGAAAGCTCCGCCGTATCCGTTCTGGTTGCCGAAGAATATACCTTGCCGGGGATGTATGAGTTCACATACTCTTCGGCCTTTATCGCCAGCCGGATTGTCTTTTCCTTTGCCGGAATTGTACTGACCCTCCTCTCGCTCCATCCCTCGGGGAGAAAAACAGCAGCTTGAATTATGATAAGACCCAAATTAATAAATTTTTCAAAATGCAACTGGTATGCAGTTGCATTTTGAATTTGATTGGCTATATCATCATGATACAAGGATGTGGAAAGTGCTGCCGCAACAGGGTGCTCTTGTCCACATCCTCTTCATCATTGTAATCCTTCCATAATTGTGCTATGATAATAGTAATATTATGGTGCTGCTTTCCGAGAATACGAGGGATCTGATTTTGTATATAAAACAAGCAAATGAACAAGATATAGATAATTTAATTAATATGTTTCCAGGAATAAAGCCTGTTTTATGCACCGGTAAAGACGGATATACTTTGATAGCAATGGATTATGACCGTCCGATTGCTTTCGCTTCCGTCTTTAGAAGGGAAATTCCTGCTCCTTTACATGGAAAAACCGAGGATTTTATTAATGTAATTGATGTAGTTGACCCCTCCTGCAGAAAGAAAGGAATAGGAAGTGCTTTCATAAATGAAGTTAAAAGGATTGCTTCCGAAGCCGGTTCAATGCAAATCAGAGCCTATTGTGACATTAATAATGAAGCTTCACATGCTTTGTGGGCAAAGAATAACTTTGGCATTTCACCGGTCAAGAATACAGATGGTACAATATTGGGCAGTTTTGTAACCTATAGGTTATAACTTTCCGTGAATGAATCATATTAACAAAGCATGATATAAAAGGAGAACGCAGATGAGCTACGAGGCTTTCTTTGAAAATTTGCCCAGGCTTGAGACGGAACGGCTAATTCTTCGCCAGATTACCGACAGCCCCTCCGACGGAAGGGACAGCCTGGAATTTATCAATGATTACAGTGTGTACCGTTTCTGGGGCGTGTACGATGAAGCCAGGGATACCGGCGGACGGAAACGGCCGAAGAAAAAGATCAAGCTGGACTACCATTATAATGCAACCATGAAGGAATACCGGGCCCGGAGGGAGCTGACCTGGCTTATGGAATTAAAGGACAGCCATAAGGTCATCGGTGAGATTGTATTCTATGATTTCCGGCTCCGCAGGCAGGCGGATATCGGTTACCGCATCAGCAAGGCCTATTGGGGAATGGGCTTTGCCCCGGAGGCCGGACAGGCAGTCATCAAAGCGGCCTTTGAACACATGGGGCTGACCCGCATCCAGCTTCGCTGCTTTGCCGACAATCAGGCCTCGCTGCGGGTCGCCCAGAAGATGGGCTTCACCCAGGAGGGCTTCATCCGCCAGGGCGCTATTATCAATGTAATGACAGATTATTATATCTTTGGGTTATTAAAGGAAGACTACGAGAAAAATCAAAAAATATAGAAGATCATAAGGAGGATACGCATGAAAGCACTATTTATCGGAGGTACCGGAACCATCAGCACGGCGATCACACAGCTGGCTCCCCTCTGCGGCTTTGAGCTCTATCTGTTAAACCGCGGTAATCGAAATGAACTGGTTCCGGAGGGAGTTAAAGTGATTGAGGCCGATATCTACAATGAGGCTGATGTGGAGGAAAAGCTCAAGGGCATGAGCTTTGATGTGGTTGCCCAATTCATCGCCTTCCATCCCGACGCCCTGAAACGGGATGTCCGCTTATTCGCAGGAAAGACAAAGCAGTATATCTTTATCAGCTCTGCTTCCGCATACCAGAAGCCCCTGTCCAGTCCGTTCATTACGGAAAGCACCCCTTTAGCCAATCCCTACTGGGAGTATTCCAGAAATAAAATAGCCTGCGAGGAATATCTCACGGAGGAATACCGCCGCCAGGGCTTCCCCATCACCATCGTCCGTCCCAGCCATACCTACGGCAATTATGATATTCCGGTGGCTTTGCATGGCAGAAACGGCAGCTACAGCATCATTGAACGCATCCGCCAGGGTAAAAAGGTCATTGTCCACGGTGACGGAAGCTCCCTATGGACCTTGACTCATAATACGGATTTTGCCAAGGCATTTGTAGGCCTTATGGGCAATGTCCATGCCATCGGCGAGACCGTGCATATTACCTCGGACGAGAGCCTCACCTGGAATCAGATCTATGGTATTATTGGTGATGCGCTGGGCCGTCAGCCGCAGCTGGTTCATATTCCTTCCGACACTCTGGCAAAAGCATACCCCGACTGTCTCGGCGGCCTGCTGGGCGACAAATCCAATACTGTAATCTTTGATAATTCCAAGCTGAAGCGGCTTGTACCTGGATATGCGGCCACAGTGCGTTTTGATCAAGGTGTGCGCCAGACGCTGGCCTTCCTGGAGCAGCATCCCCAGTACCAGCGGAAGGATCCTGAATTTGATGCCTGGATGGACCGGATGGTTGAATCATACGAAGCCTTGGAGCAGCAGCTCCCCTGCTTTTCGTAAATAGGATAATCCAGGGATAAGAAGGTAGAAATAATATGAAAACACTTTATATATCGGATCTCGACGGCACCCTTCTGCAGCCGGACATTACACTCTCCTCCCGCACCATACAAACGCTGAATGAGCTGATCTCCCAAGGGATGCTCTTTAGTGCGGCTACCGCAAGATCTATCGCATCCGTAAAGCCCCTGCTGAAAGATGTCCAGGTCACAGTGCCGGTCATCCTCATGAACGGCGTATGTATCTACGATCTCGCAACGGAGAAATATATTAAGACAGAGACTTTACCGGAAGCAGGGATATCCAGTCTGATGGAAGTAATCCGGGAATATCAGCTGAAGGGCTTTGCTTACACCATCCGGAACGGGGTCATGTCCACCTATTATGAGGATCTGAATACTCCGGCGCTGCAAAATTTCTATCAGGAGCGGGTGGATCTCTACCGCAAACGTTTTACACAGATTGACCGCTTTGACCAGTTATCCGGGGAACCGCTGATCTATTTCTCTCTGATCGACCGGCAGGAAAGGCTGGAGCCGGTTCACCGGCGCCTGAAGGATATTCCCGATTTAAACTGTGTCTTTTACAAGGATAATTACTCGCCTGATCTCTGGTATCTGGAAATCTACCACAAGGCAGCCTCCAAGTATCACGGCGTACAGTTTCTGCGCGATTATCTGAATTTGGATCGCGTTGTCTGCTTTGGAGATAATACCAATGATCTATCCCTCTTTGATGCCGCCGATTACAGAATCGCCGTAGGCAATGCCGTTCTGGCACTGCGGGAAAGGGCGGATCTGGTGATCGGGTCTAACCGGGAGGACAGTGTTGCCCGGTGGCTGAAGGAGAATTACAGATAATTCATAATCTCCTTTAACCGGCTTACCCGTATTCCATCGTATTCCTGATGCTCCTCTGGGTCAGTACTGATCCAGATGGGCATTATTTTTGCCTTCAGCGCACCTGCAACATCGTTGGGATAATAATCCCCGACATAAACCGCCTCTTCCGGCTCCACTTCCAGACGTTTGCAGGACAGGAGGAAAATTCTTTCATCCGGCTTTTCAAATGCTTCTTCTCCCGATACAATAATATCCCGGAAATAATCCGTTACCCCCGCCATGCGGATCTTCTCTCTCTGCACCGTGGAATATCCGTTTGTGATAATGCCCAGCTTATATCTTCCCCGCAGAGCCTCCAGCACCTCATGGGTTTCTTCGTAAGGAACGGTCAAACTGCCGAATATCTCATTGCGCTCCTTAATAAAGCCGTCCACCGAATGGGGCAGGTCCCATACCTGCTTCAGCTGAATAATAAAGTTGACCAATCCGCCATAGCCATCCTTATCCACCTCAACCATGTACCGGACCAGCTCCTCCTTCGTCATCTCAAAGGGATACTGCTCCCCATACCGTCCTATAAAATACTCACAAAAGTCACGAAAGGATTTCCTGCGGTCGATTAAGGTATTATCCACATCAAAGATAACTGCTTTTTTCTTATTCAATCTCTTTTCCTCCGTTCAATTCCATGATCGCCTGTGCCTTCTCTCCTATATCACAACAAAAGGCTGGTTTTACATCATCCAGCCATTGTCTGCCCTTTCCTATAGAAAATGAATATTCTTGCTTTCCGCTTCCTCTATTACATCCTGGGGCCAGATGGAGGACTGTACCTCACCGATATGCGCTTTGCGAAGATAAAACATACAGATCCTCGATTGTCCGATTCCTCCCCCGATGGTATAAGGAAGCTCCTTGTTAATCAGGGCCTTCTGGAAGGCCAGCTCGGCTCGCTCCATACAGCCGCTGGTCTTCAGCTGCTCCACCAGTGAATCCTCGTCCACCCGAATTCCCATGGAGGACAGCTCCAGACCAATGTCCAACAAAGGATAGTAGACAATAATATCCCCATTTAACTTCCAGTCATCATAATCGGGTGCCCTTCCGTCATGGCGTTCGCCGGAGTTTAGGGCTCCTCCGATTTGCATGATGAATACGGCTCCCTTCTCTCTCGCAATCAGATGCTCCCTTTCCTTTGGCGTCCGATCAGGATACCGGTCCTCCAGCTCCTGGGAAGATACAAAGGTAATGTCTTCCGGAAGAATCTCTCCAATATAATCATACTTTGAGGCCATATAGCTCTCCGTATTTTTTAAAGCCTTATATACCTTGCGGACCACCTCCTGCAAGGTCTCGATGGTACGCTCGCTCTTGTCGATAATCTTCTCCCAGTCCCACTGATCCACATAGAGGGAGTGAATATTATCCGTATCCTCATCCCGGCGGATGGCGCTCATATCCGTATACAGCCCTTCTCCCTGAGAGAAGCCGTAGCGCTTCAGTGCCTGCCTCTTCCATTTGGCCAGGGAATGCACAATTTCCACAACCGCGTCGTCCTGCTCCTTTATTCCAAAGATGACCGGTCTCTCCACTCCGTTCAGATTATCGTTCAATCCTGATTCCGGCTTTACAAAGAGCGGTGCCGATACTCTGGTAAGATTCAACTGCTTCGCCAGCTCTCTTTCAAAGAAGTCCTTACAATATTTAATACCAATCTCTGTCTCTTTAATGTCTATCTGCGGTTTATACCCTTCCGGCACTACAAGTCTCATTGTTCATCCTCCCGAATTTCTCATTAAAACCTATACATGGCTGTCAATATAAAGCTTGTATACTCTGTAGCATATTCTACATTTTTATTCATACTTTGTCAATGTTTGTGTATAAGAATGCGGCTGATCCCGTTACAGTTCACAGGGCAGTAAGTTAAGACCCGAGCGCTGTACCAAGTCCCTTTTACTTGCCTTACCTTCGCGTGTTCAGAACGCTCCGCTTCACAAGATACGCTCAGACGGTCAGCGCAAAAGGGACTTGGTACAGCGCTCGGGTCTTAACTTACTGCCCTGTGAACTGTAACGGGATCCCTAATGACATCGCTTACTCAGTCTGTCCCTTCTTCAATTCATAGATATCATTATATATCATCATCATGATACGGAACACCTCATCCCCCACTACTCCGATTTTGTGTGCGTATTCTACAATAAAGCAGGTGTACGCTACAAATTTTAAATGGGTAAGAAGGAGATCAAACCGCTCCGTATCATAATATTTCTTGACAATATTCCAGTTATAGTCACTGGCTTCTTTTATTATGCTTTCCGGCTGCCGGTTTAGAGCCTCCACCAGCTCCTCAAATTTTGATTCCATGAACAGGCCCTTCCACTCCAGGTCCAATTCTCCCAGTTTATCTGTCATAGTTACCTCCTTTCTCTGCTTTGGTATGAGTATCTATTCCCACGCATTTTTAGCATTATATCACATATCCCCCCAAGAAAACAATCATGCAAATTACCGTCATTCGGAAACAGGAATGAAACGGGGTGTATATACAAGACGAAGCTTTGTGCCATTCACCTTGTACATACACCCATATTCACAATTCATGTTTTTGCAGGAAAACAGTACCCCTTCCCTGCTTATTTTGCCATCTTCGTGCTTCCGGTAATTTTGCTGGTATTGTCCATCTTGAAGGTGGATTTTGCTTCCTCGGTCATAAAATATATGTCTCCGTCAATGGTCGCATCCACCAGCTCAAAATTCTCCACGTTGATATAGAGATCTCCCTTGAAGGTTCCTCTCTGTATGCTTGCCATGGGGCTGGTTACCACCAGCTTCGGCGCCGTCAGAGTATATCTGGCGGTAATATTGCGATTATCATCCTGGTCATACAGGGCAAGCTTACGCTGAATCTCTTCTTTTCCGGCATCGTCCTTCTTGCCGTTTTTGAATTCGCCCTCCATAAGCAGCTCCTTGTCAATGCTCAGATCCTTGGTCAGGCAGATGATCCAGGTTCCGTCCTTACCGATTGCCTTTAGAAATGCTTCCTCCGTATCCACAATAGAAGCGCTGCTCACCGCATCCGGTGTCACATCGGCAGATTTCGTGGGCTCGGCTGTGGCACTGGGCTCCGTCGTTGCGGGGGCGGCTGTGGCGGTTACACCTGCCGTTGGATTGGGTGTACCTGTTGTATTGGTACCAGGTCCTGCTTTCTTCCCGCATCCCGTCATGGCTGCTAAAACAGTCACCAGTAAAATCACGGATAGTAATGTTGCTCTCGCTTTCATAAAGTTCCCTCCTTAATTTGGTGATGATTTTGTAATTTCTATGACCAAGATTATTACCAAATTAAGAGAAAACATTCATTCCTTTCCTATTTTATATTTTACCGTCTGTTACAGCCATAATGCCTCACTAAGAACACTTTGCCCCCGCATATCCTCAACGCAGACCATCTTTACCAGCAGCCATGCTCGCTGCTCCTCGGTTAATTGTTGGAGTTTGGCGGCATCCTTCGACTTTGATAAACGCTGTGATATTTTATCAATGGCATCTATTTTATTTTCAGCCGCGGCAATGGCATCCTGCCAGGCTATGCGCTTTTGAATGAGGGCCGCTCTCAGGTGCTCCGTATCCGTCTCCTCTGTTAAGACGGCTTTTATCTCGGATAAGGAAAACCCCAATGACTGGAGCTCGATAAGGGCATTCAGGATTTGCACCTGATCAGCGGAATAATAGCGATACCCCGTTGCCGGATCAGTCTTGGCAGGAACAATAATACCCTTTTTTTCATATAAGCGTATCGCCTTTACGGACACATTAAAAAATGCCGCTATTTCTCCAATTTTCATGAATACTTCCTGATCTTCCATCCTCTTATTCCTCCAGTGATATCTCCATGGTCTCGTTGATACGTTTTACTCCGGCAAGAGCGGCTTTCATGTTAATGAGACTGTTCATAAGCATCATCCCTCCTACCAGCAGTCCCCCCCTGTACTGAAAGGCTGCCGTAAGATCGCTAAAGTTCATCCTCCCGTCAGCAATCCAGATACTGCCCAACAGCAGGATGACCAGATAGCCGCCTAGTCCCATTAACGGCTGTATTCCGCTTCCCAGAGCATTCCGCCGCCGCATTCTCATATTGGCTCTTCTCAGCCTCAGGCTGCTTTCTTCAAAGTGCCCCGTTAAAAATCCCCGGGCATCGTATAATATTGCGGTGTCGGCACAGGTAATCAGCGCCGCCATATCCGTGGTATTATCTGCTGCCGCCTGCTGTGCCTCCAGGGATAATTTCGTCATTGGCTTTGCAATCAGATACCGGCTGATGAGCATGTGGGGAATCAGGAACAGCAGGACAAGCCCATAGATCGAAGGATTCATTACCACAAGTATCGCGGAGGACACAATAATATTTACCAAAGCTACCGCCGCATGAGGCAGATGGATGGACTGATTCAGCACCGCTGCCGCCGCCTGGACATCAGAGTTCAGGCGGGTAATCCAGTCGCCGGAGCTTCCGGCCTCTATCTGCCGGAGGGATAAGCCGGCGATATGCTCAAACAGCTTTCTCCGGAGCACTCCCACCCACTTTATAACGTAGGCGGCATATAAGCTCCATACCGTTCCATTATACAGGAAAAGCAGCAAACTTCCAATACCGTACATGGCACAGGTGACATAAAGTTCATGCAAATGATTGCTGTTCATTGCCCGGAAGGCATAATGAAGAAAGCTGGCCTGCAGTGCCGTGTTCAGCGCATCGAAGGGACAGCGGCACAGGGTGAGCAGGATAAAACGGCGCACTCCGCCGATGGAACAAAAAAGCTTCTTTAAGTCACGCATGAAAGAGCCGGCCTCCCTCCAGACGGTAAATCTCATCCATATCCGCCAGAGCTTCCGGCCGGTGGCTGACACTGAGGACCGTCTTCCCTTTCGTCAGATTTGCAAGGGCCTCCAATACCGCGCTGCCCGTCTCCTGATCCAGGGCGCTTGTGGCTTCGTCCAGCAGGATGACCGGTGCGTCTCTGGCAATGGCGCGGGCAATGGCAATGCGCTGTGCCTGGCCCCCGGACACCTTGCCGCCCCGCTCTCCCACAAAGGTATCGGCTCCCTCCGGCAAGGTGCCGATCCACTCCGTAAGCTGCGCCGCGTCACAGGCCCTTTGAAACATCTCACCGGAGATGGGATGCCCGCAGGTAATATTCTCCCGGATGGATACCGGCAGCAGCATTGCATTTTGCATGACCATGGCCACGTTTCTGCGGATTTCCTCCTGCTTCGTCTCCCGGAACACCTCTATTCTTCCGAACCGTGATGGGTATAAACCGGAAACCAGCCTCAGCAGCGTGCTCTTACCGCCTCCGCTTACACCAATGATCCCTGCCTTTTTTCCTGTGGGAACGGTCAGGTTGATATCATGCAGAATCTCCTTGCTGCCATAGCTGAAACAGAGTCCTGTAATATAAATGCTCATGATTTACTTCCCCCCTCTTCTATTAATACGGATGACTCCAGCCTTTTCATTCCCGCCGCAAATCTTCGAAAGCCTGCAATGCGCCCCGGCATATTCATCATTACTCCCGATACATTGCCGGAAAGGTTGATAAAGACATAAAATGTCCCGATCTCTTCCGCTCCCCGGATCACCTGTCTTCCTCCGATGAGAAACAGCATAATCAGCGGCAGGCAGGATAGGAAGGCGGAGAGGGACATCAGCCCCGCCCTCCTGCGTTCCTCCCGCACCGTCCGGTCCTGCCATCGGTCCAGAGCCTCCCTGTACTGCTTTTTCATAAGAGAGGCGGCATCAAACAGCTTTAGAACCGGGAAAACAGTAATCAGCGTATCGGTAAATCCATTCATTTGAGTATTAGCCTGCTGGCTTTCTACGGCGGTCTTTCCGATTAACCGGCTGGAATATACCGTATACACAAGAAGGAAAAGGGTGGGCAGATTGACCAACAGGGTTAACCTGGGATTTTTCCAGAGCATCCATGAAAAAGTGCCGATGAACTTCACCAGATCATCGATTATGGTAAACAGGTTGGAACGCAAAAAGACGGATACATCATTCATTTCATTCTGCAGCTTTGACAGCTCCCTGCCCACATTGCGCTCCTCCAGCTCCTGGAGAGGAAGGGCGGTAAAATACGCGGCATAGCCCATACGAAGATCATGGCAGATTGTCTCAAGGCACCAGCTTGAGCACATGCCCAGAGTATATGCCATGCCTGAACTCACTATAATAATGACAACGGCAATCAAAATATGCTCCAAGGATATCCTGCGGGCAGAATTGACTGCATTGATCATTTCGCTAAGCTGTGCATTCCAGCAGAGGGATATGCCAATGGAAGCCGCACTGATTCCAATGGTTAATAAGCTTAGGTACCCTCTCTTGAAAATTAATTTCTTCAGTAATTTCATAATAAAATCCCCCCCTGTGATATAGTGTAAACTATGTCCCAGGGGGAGAGTCAAGAGTCTGTAATTCTATTATCGTAAATCTATTATTTTGGTGTATTACATCCCGTCCAGCATTTCCTTGACCAGCTGATTCACCTTGCCCGGATCCGCCTTGCCCTTCATCTCTTTCATGGCCTGCCCCACCAGGAAGCCCATCGCCTTTGTCTTGCCGCTCTTATAGTCGGCGATGGATTGGGGATTGTCTTCCATGATCCTCTGAACCGTGCCGCGCAGCAGTCCGTCATCGGATACCATTCCAAGGCCATGCTGCTTGACATATTCCCGAGGGTCTGCATTTTCCTTGAATATCTTCTCAAAGACCTCCTTGGCTACGGTCCGGTTGATTTCATTGCTGTCTACCATCTGTATCAATGCCGCCAGCTGTGCGGGAGTAAAGGTGATTTCCTCCGGATTCATCTCCTGCTCCTTCAGCAGACGCATGGCTTCCACCATCAGCCAGTTGGATACCTCCTTCGGTTTTTTGCAGATCGCCGTTGTCTCCTCGAAGAGATCCGCCAGCTGCTTGGAGCCCGTGAGAATGGAGGCATCGTAAGCCGGAATATCAAATTCCCTTTCATAGCGCCGCATCTTTTCATCTCTTAATTCCGGCTGCCGCTTCCGTATGCTGTCCAGCCATTCATCACTGATTTCAATGGGCGGCAGATCGGGTTCGGGGAAATACCGGTAATCCTGGGCGTCCTCCTTGGAGCGCATGGCGAAGCTGGTATCCTTGTTATCGTCCCAGCGCCTGGTCTCCTGAATTACCTTTCTTCCCTCCTCCAGCAGCTCAATCTGCCGTTTTCTCTCCCCTTCAATGGCCCTGGAAATAGCCTTGAAGGAGTTCATATTCTTCATCTCCGTCCTGGTTCCAAATTCCGGCGCGCCCACCTCACGGACGGAGAGGTTGATATCCGCCCGCAGGGAGCCTTCCTGCATTCTGCAATCGGATACCCCGAGGTATTGAAGAATCAGCCTTAATTTCTCCAGATAAGCCACAACCTCCTGGGCTGAGCGCATATCCGGCTCGCTTACGATCTCGATTAAAGGGACACCGCAGCGGTTATAGTCCACCAGAGTACAGTCCTCCCATGGATCATGCACCAGCTTTCCGGCATCCTCTTCCATATGGATTTCATGGATGCGGATCTCCTTCCTCCCGGCTTCCGTCTCAATCTCAATCCCTCCGTTCCTGCAGATGGGCAGGTATAATTGGGATACCTGATACGCCTTAGGAAGATCGGGGTAGAAATAATTCTTGCGGTCAAATTTACACCGCTGGGTAATACTGCAATTCAGGGCCAAACCGGCGGCCATGGCAAATTCCACCACTCTCTTATTCAGTACCGGGAGGGTTCCCGGCATACCGGTGCAGACCGGACAGCAATGGGTGTTCACTTCTCCGCCGAACTGGGTGGTGCACCCGCAGAAGATCTTGGATTTGGTGGCAAGCTCAACATGAACCTCCAGACCAATGACAGTTTCATATGCTTTCATATCATGTAGCGTTGGTCACAACCAGCGTTGATTACAGCGCTTGCCTCCTTTCCTTTTCTGTATCTGAATGTGCGCCGGAATTTACACCGGAGGCAGTGCCCGCTCTCTGGCTCCGGGCGGCCTCCTGCATCGGAGGTGCTTCATAATTCCTCGTTTGCTCAAAGCTATAGGCGGCACGAATGATATCCTTTTCCCCGAAATGCCTTCCTATTAGCTGAAGGCCGATGGGAAGCCCCCGGTGATCTCTTCCGCAGGGAAGGCTGACCGCCGGCAGCCCGGCCAGATTAACCGACACGGTATAAATATCGGAGAGATACATCTTAAGCGGGTCAGAAAGACTTTCTCCCAGGCGGGGAGCTGTCTGGGGGGCCGTAGGCCCCAGAAGGACATCGTAGCGCTCAAAGGCTTTCATAAAGCCCTGGTTGATGATCGCCCGAACCTTCAAGGCTTTGTTATAAAAAGCATCATAATAGCCGGAGCTGAGCACAAAGGCGCCGATCATCATTCTGCGTTTCACTTCCTCCCCAAAGCCTTCCGTTCTCGTATTCTTATACAGCTCCTGAAGTCCTTCAAACTCCGGTGTGCGGTAACCATATTTTACGCCGTCGAATCTGGACAGGTTTGAACTCGCTTCCGCACAGGCAATTACATAATAAGAAGGTACCGCATATTCCACGCTGTGGAGCTCAAATTCCTCCACGATTGCTCCCAGGCTCCTGTATGCCTCTGCTGCATCCAATATCGCAGCCCGCACCTCCTCTTCTATCCCTGCTGCCAGGTAATCCCTGGGAATACCGATTCTCATCCCCTTTACGTCATCCACCAGCGCCGTAGTATAATCATAGCATTGCTCCGGTGCCGAGGTCGAATCCCTGAGGTCATGACCGGAGATCGCCTCCAGTGCCGCCGTACAGTCGGACACATTTCTTCCGAAGGTTCCAATCTGATCCAGGGATGAGGCATAGGCGATCAGCCCATAACGGGACACCGTACCATAGGTGGGCTTCATTCCGGTTACACCGCAGTAGCCTGCGGGCTGTCTTATGGAACCGCCGGTATCGGAGCCCAGGGCGTAGAAAGCCTCTCCGGCCGCAACCGCGGCGGCAGATCCGCCGCTGGAACCGCCGGGGACACACCCCGTATCCCACGGGTTCCTGGTTTCCTTGAAAAAAGAAGTCTCCGTGGTACTGCCCATGGCAAACTCATCCATATTGGTCTTGCCGATGATAACCGCCCCCGCCGCCTTCAGCTTCTCTATTACACCGGCATCATAGGTGGGCTCAAAATTATAGAGCATCCTGGAAGCACAGGTGGTTTTTATTCCTCTGGTGCAGATATTATCCTTCACTGCCATGGGAACCCCGGCAAGAGGAGAGGCCATAAGCTCTCCCGCATCGATTCTTTGCTGTACCAGCGCCGCCTGGGCATAGGCTTCCTCCTCCAGAAGGGTAATATAGCACTGATATCTGCTCTCCCGCTGTTTTATTATGTCAAGCTGCGCCTTCACTGCTTCCGCAGCGGTGATCTCTTTTTCTCTGATCATCCGTCCAAGCTTCAGCGCAGATAATGATGTGATATCCTTCATATTTATGTCCATGCCCGATCCCGCACAAATCGCCATGAAAGTGCTGGCATGGACCCGGTCCCCCTTTCATCTATATATTCTATTTCTCTCAACCTTCAACCTCCTTATAAACTCGCCTGTATCATCGCTATGACGGCTATTCCACGGTCTTCGGCACGGCAAAACTGCCTGCAATCTGCCTGGGGGCATTCTTCAGCAGCTCCTCCCGGTTCTCCCCGTTGGTCACCTCATCCTCACGAAATACATTCTTGATGGGAAGAACATGGGACATGGGTTCCACTCCCTCCGTGTCAAGTTCATTCATGGTCTCCATATAATCCAGAATGCGGTTCAGATCCTGGGCGGCTCTTACCTTCTCTTCCTCTGTCACCTTCAGCTTTGCAAGGGCTGCCACATATTGAATTGTTTCCTCCGTTATTGTCATCGGTCATCCACCTCTCTTTGCTCTTAATTATCCGGCACATTGCTATCCAATCGATTACGGCTCCAGCCGGGATACATCTCTGGGAAACAGCGTCGTCTCCCTTACGTTCTGCTGATCCAGAAGCTTCATGGTCAGCCGCTCCAGACCAATGCCAAGACCCCCATGGGGCGGCATTCCGTGCTTATGAATCATCAGGAAATCGGAAAACTCCTCCGGATTCATACCCCTTGCCTTCATTTTGGCCGTCTGTTCCTCATAGTCATGAATCCTCTGCCCTCCCGTAGTAATCTCCATCCCTTTGAACAGAAGATCAAAGCTTAGGGTGAACTTGGGGTCCGACGGATCGTCCATTGCATAGAAGGGGCGTTTTTTGGAGGGATAGTGGGTTACAAATACGAAATCACTGTCATACTCTTCTTTAAAATATCTGCCGATTAATACTTCCTCCTCCGGTTCCAGATCATAGGGGTTCTTGATCTTCCGGCTGTATTTCCCGGCAACCAGAGCCTTGGCCTCGTCAAAGCGCACGGAAGGGATCTTCTCCACCCTCGGCAGAGTTACCTCCAGCAGCTTCCGCTCCCTGGCATACTTCTCTTTGAGGAAGAGAAAGACGAAGCGGAGCAGCTCGGTCTCCATAGCCATGATATCCTCAAAGCCGTCAATATATCCCATCTCGAAGTCCAGGCTGGTATATTCGTTCAGATGTCTCGTTGTATTATGCTTCTCCGCACGAAACACCGGCGCCGCTTCAAATACCCTGTCATAGACACCCACCATGGTCTGCTTATAGAACTGGGGGCTCTGGGCGAGGAACGCCTTTCTTCCGAAGTACTCCAGCTTAAACACATTGGCGCCTCCCTCCGCGTTGCCCGCCACAATTTTCGGGCTGCGGATCTCCGTGAAGCCCTGGGAGAACAGAAAATCACGATAGCCCCTGACAATTCCCTCCTGAAGCTTAAAGATTGCCCTCTCCCGAATATTACGCAGAGCGATGGGCCGGTAATTTAGCTTAGTCTCCAGGGAAGTCTTCATCTTCCACTTAGATATGGGGAGAGGAGACTGGGCATCCTCTTTCGGAGAGGTCAGGACGCGTATCCTTGTGAGCCTTATCTCAAAGCCCTGGGGTGCCCGGTCTTCTTCCTGAAGAAAACCGGCCGCTTCCACGGTCATGCCTTCTCTCAGCTCCTTCAGGCTGCACTGGGTAACACCTTCCTCATAGACACACTGCACCAGACCCTCTCTCTTGCGAAGCACTACAAATGCCACCTCGCCCATATGCCGGATCGTATGGATACATCCGTTGATTTTTACTTCTCCGGCCGTTTTTTGCAGACGTTCTTCCTTCTCTCTCAGTATCTCGCTGATTTCCCTGGTTTCCTTCGGGCATATGCCTGTAATAAAATCCATTCCAATTCCTCCTTTTCCTTACAATTCCTTGGCTTCGACTGCCTTGGAGCTGCATTCTTGGGCTGGAAGAGTATCAAAACTTTCCGGTGGAATCAAAAAAGCCCCGAAGAATGCCGATTTGCATTCTTCGGGACGAGAAGTCGAATTTCCCGCGGTACCACCCGCTTTGAGAGCACGAATCCGCTCTCCGCTTTTTACAGAACCATGTTCTGTTACACTTTAACGCGTGCCGCGCGCGAACCTACTGATCTTTCAATCCGCGGGCTCCGGAGTGTTCCGTATACAGCTTATCACCACAGGTGTGCTCTCAGTCGGTGGCTCACCATTCCTGTCTTTCGGTTATTGGGCAGCATAAAGTCTCCTTCTCAGCCGATATTTCTATTGAGTTATAAAAACAAATTATAAAAATACAAAGGTATTGTGAGAAACAACACCTTTGCTGTTGACTTATATTAGCACATAGTTTTTACAAAATCAAGAGTAATAATTAATAATTTATAAAAATATTACAATCCAACCTGCAAGGGCTTTAAACCAGTTATCCTTGGCGGAACCCTTTTCTTTATTCCTTTATCTCTTGAAACAAAATGCGGTAATAGTCCTCCTTCAGGATGCTCTTGGATACGGAGAACTTGTTTTTAACCTCACGAATTAAATTCTCAGTATAATCCTCCGGCAGAGGATCCTCCGTAAGCACCGTCACCTCACCCGTCTCGGAATTATACCTTGCCTTGTCCGTGATAAAGCTCCGGTTGGACAGCATCACCAGGGGTTCGGCATCCGAGAAGATATCCCGTCCCATGAGCAGTCTCGAATCATACTCCAACCCGAACAAATTGGACAGGGTAGGAAGAATATCCAGACTGGAGCAAGGCTCATCCACTACAACCGTTTCCTCCATTCCTTCACTCCACAGAATAAAATGATTTCGATATACCTCAAAATCCGGATCCACCACATGTCCGGCCAGCTCATCCAGCTTCTCCTTCTCCCATCCGTAAGGATAGTGATCCGCACTGAGTGCAATTACGGTTTTATCCGCCACTCCGGCTTCCTCCAGCTTTGCAATCAGCAGCTCAAGAGCCCGGTCCAGCTCCAGCTGGCAAGCCAGATAAGCCTTGGCATCATTGGAATACGGCAGATTTTCTACCAGTGCCTTGTTTTTGGCAGCCATGCTGTTACCGGCAAAGGTATAGTTCATATGTCCGCTAACCGTCAGATAATATACATGGAACTGCTCTTCGTCCACATACTCTTCCACCGTGGCATCTATCATTTCCACATCAGAACGGGGCCATCCGTTGCTGGGAAGCTTCAGCCCATTCCCTATGGCTTTCCAGAGATAACCCAGATTGGGATGCGTATCATCCCGCTGATAATAGGTATAGGTATGATTATGATATGCCTTACTCTCTGCTCCCAGCTTATTAAACTGGTGTGCCAGGGAAAAAGGCCACAGATTCTTTCTTCCCCGGTACATGCTCCGGCTTCCCAGGGGAATCAGGCCCGTCAGGGGAAGATATTCGCCGTCGCTGGTGCTGGTCTGCCATAATGCGGTATAGAAATTATTGAAGACAAAGCCTTCCCGCACCAACCGGTACAGGGTCGGGGTGGTCTCCTCATGAACCGCATAGGGGGAGAAGCCCTCGGCAGTAATCAGGATCAGATTATATCCCTTGAATCTGCCGGTATATTCATTCTTATTGGTAGGCTCTGCCGAAGCAAAATAACTGTGCAGCGTCTTAATTGTCTTATCCTTTTCCTTGTCCGCCAATGCCTGGAAATCAATGTCCATTACATTGGGCGAGGTATCAATGGGCGTCGGAGTGGGCAGCGGTGTCGGAGTCGGTGTTGCATTCGGTTTTGCAGGCGCAACCGGCTCTGCTTCCGAACCAGAATTCGGCTCTTCCTTCTGTCCCTGTCCAATCTCTATGGACACCGAACCGGAAACAGACTGGGAATCCGTTACCGGATCTATATCAAGGTCCGTCTTTCTTTCTGTATCCTTCATGGCATCTACCAGAATCAGTTCCTCTTCCTGCTTCCACAGCAGACTGGAGACATCAAACCTTGTCAGGGTTATCACGCCCAACTGTTCACCGGACATACTGGGAATATGGGAATTGAAATACAAATCATAGGGGGAATAATCCGCCTGTCCCAGACTAAGCAAGGCCAGTAATGCCGCGACGTGAAATACTGCAACACCTCCCAGCAGCATCCCCTGCTCCTTCAGCCCCCTCCGGCTCTCCTTCCTCTTGCCTTTCATGAGAAAGCCAAGAAGAATCAAGGGCAGTAATAAAAGAGCGAGCCCCACTATATTTTCCTTCATTGCTGTCAGAATGTCCCTTCCAAATTCCGTTACGGCATCCCCTGCCATGCCCAGCAATTGAAAAGTAAAAAACACCTTAAAGACATAGTGATAGATCAATTGCACCTGGAATATAATACAGATCAACGCGGAAACCACCCATATTGCCGCCACTCTCCCTCTGCCGGAGAATACCCCTGTGATTATGGTCAATATAGCGGCAAAGGGCAGGGCAAATAACACCGGGTATATAATTTTAACATCAAAGCTTCCAAAAACCAGAAAATGAAATACCACTTCCAGATATACGATCAGCCCGATAAAATAGAATAATGGAAACCACAGTCTCCCTATGTATGAACTGCCTCTTCCATCCGGATTCTCCCGGGTTTCCGCCGCTTTGTTGATGAACCTTCGGCCTGTCTTATGAAGTCCGTTCCATATGCGGCTGATCTTAGAAGCCGTACTTCCGCCTGCATCGATATCCCCTGCCGGTAATAACAACTCTGCCTGCTCCAGCTTCCCTGGCCCTTCTTCCTCTGTTTGTTCCGGTCTTCCCGCCTGTTCTTCGATCCCTGCTTGTTCCGGTCCTTCTGACTGCTCTTCCGCCACGGCTTGTTCCGGTCCTTCCGTCTGTTCTTCAACTCCAGTCTGTCCTTCTCCTTCTGGGTCTTCGTTCCTGGTCTGTTCTGCCTCCTCTTTCTGCTCGGTGATATCCTTCTCTTCCATGATGCCTCTTCATTCCTCCTAATTCTTTTGCTTCGGTAAATCCGATGGCTCTCTTCATCCATCCTTTATCTATTTGTCAGATCATTTTCTCTCAAAACTAATATTTCCCGCTCCATGGCTGCTTCTGACTGTGGCAATTGCTCCGTTTATCATAGCAAACTGGGGCGGTTTATGCCCGATATCCGCATCCAATATAACAGGCAGGCCCAATTCCCCCAGTACAGAAAGCACGGCTTCCCCATAGGAGGTATCCGTATGGGATTCATACATGCAGGGCCGCCCAAAGACGAAGCCGCAGGCATGCTCAAACCATCCGGCCTCCCGGAGCTGCCACAGTCCCCGTATCATGGCCTCGGTATTCAGTTCATAACTCTCCAGATACCATAGTATCCTATCTTCTCTGTAGCGGTGACAGAATTCCCTCACCTTATCATACCTGGTTCCCGCAAGACAGAGACAGACATCCAAACAGCCTCCCAGAGCGCGTCCGCGCATTGCCAGTTCCTCACCGCCCTGCCTGCTGCCCGGCTTCAGATTCACCCAGCGGGTCTCCTCAGTCAGAACAAATTCCTCCAGACCGGTAATCCTAGGATAATATCCTGTCTGATGACGGCAAGAGCTCTGCTGTACAATATTTTGGCCTTCCAGCAGAGCTATATGATCCCCCAGGGAAGGATGCCATTTCTCCATTCCGAAGGAACTGAAATTATATCCATAGACCGTAGCCATATCCAGACTCGTCGTTAGGGTAAGCACCAGTCCTGTGTTATCCGAAAAGCCCTGCACCCATTTAGGGTTCCTTCCTATGGCTTCAAGATCAAGATAGGGAAGCATTTCCACCAGGTAATCCCCTCCGCTGGCAGAAATGATCGCTCTCACCTCCGGATCAAGAAATAACTCCATGCATTCCCTGGCCCTGGCGGCTCCGTCGCCGCTCCTCCCCTTCTCACATTTTCGCACATTCTCCGTTGTAACCACCGAATATCCCAATTGATTAAAATGCTTGATCCCGCTCTCCAGCCGGATCAGATCCGGTTCGTCAGCAAAGCCCGCCGAGGGCGCCGTCACTCCTATTTTACAGCCCTTTTCCAGATTTTTTGGGTATAACATATCCTGACCTCCATCCTCATTCTCAGGAATTGATCCTGGGCATTTCTGTCATCCGAAGGGTGGTACACCCAAAGGGATAGAATATCTTCCTCTCCGCTTCCTTCACCGCTTCCGTAGAATCTGGCATCCCGCCGGGAATCCCGTGCTTCATGGACCAGGGAACCTCCGCCATTGCTGCTTCTATGGTACAGGGCGGATACTTTGCAGAGAAAGCCGAGGTTTTTATACCATGGTACCGGAATTCAAATTTCTCTCCGGCAAATCCGTAATTCCAGGAAGAAGCAGGGTAAACCTCATAATCGCAGTGAGGAAATACCCGCAGGCTCTCGTCCTTTCCATAGTCGATCATTTTCCAATTTTCTTCAATGGCAAGGGAATATACCAAGGGCTCCTTAACCAGCGCAGCAAGGCCGTTGCCTCTCTCCACCAGCCGAATGTCGGTATTCAGCTCCACGATTATCGTACTCTTTCCTTCCCAGATCCTCTTCATGGAATAGAACCGGCCTGTCTCCGCATCCTCTCCATTCACTCTGGCTGATTGAACAAATCCAGGAATTCGGATATCTAATTGAAATTCTACAGGCTCTTCCGCCTCAACGGTAAAGGTTAGAGCATCCGAAAACGGATATTCGGTATCCAGGGAAATCTTAACGGCCTTCCCCTTGATCACTGTCTCTGCCGCACAGGGGGCCAATACTGCCGCCGCAATTCCCTCCGCCGTTCTGTAAAAACAGGACAGGGCGAATTTAGGATACCCCTGATGCATATTGGCGGTACAGCATCCGTAATTGGGCTCCAGGCCAAACAAATGGGATTCCCCGCTATTTGTGGTAAAATGCACCTCTTCCTCGGGTATTCTCTGACAGCAGGGTTGATTTACCTGCTGGTCATACTGATGGGTCCACATATCCTCACTGAAGGTAGCCGGCAGAGCATTGAAGGCCGCCTTCTCCAAACGGTCCGCATATTCCACATCTCCCGAGACCCCAATCAGCTGCTCCAGGGAATACATCAGCTCCACTACCGCACAGAGCTCAGTGCCCTGGATGGGACTTCTTCCTGCAAGACATTCGTCTCCGGTAAATACCCCGGTAACCGTACCGTGATACCAGGAGAGCTTCTCCAGCATTTCCTTGGGAAATACCAGGTCATCCTCTTTCCTGCTCACCCGGTAAAACAAGCCTCCCGCCTTAACAGCCATGGCCTGGTTGACCACATGATTCATCTGGCTCCATGCGCCGCGCCTCTTGGGAGCTTCATAATCCCAGTTTTCATAAAGAGCCTGGTAATCAAAGCCCTGCACCCTGATCTTATAGGCCAGCATAAGGAGCCATTCCTCCCCCGCCTTATCATACAGCCAGTAAATAGAAATCAGGCATTCGTACCATCTGGCCGCCGCCCACCCGAACAGCGTGAAGGTATCAATATGCTCCTCCAGGTTTTTCAGAGCACGGAAAACAGCCGTTTGAATCTTATCCTGTTCCTCCCGGTTGTCAATGCAGTCATGATATAGCGTCAAAACCTTCAGGATTAAAAACAATGCCCACATATCGTAATGCGGCCTCTCTCCGTCCTCGCAGGGACAGATCCAGCCGTCTTCCTTCTGGCTGTCAAGAATGGCATGAATGTATTGCTTTGCCACCTTCTTCATTTCCTCATCTTCCAGAAGAAATGCCAGAGGAATATAACCGTCCAGCCAGTAAGGCACTCTCTCCCAGCCTTCCCTGTCTCCGCCGATCCATTTGCTCTCTTTTATGTCAGGCCAGAATTTATGCAGGTTCCCGCTTAAAGCATCCGCCTGTATCTCCAATTGCTTTTTCAACCATCCCTGAGGTTTTATTTCCTTTACTGTAAAGGGATTTAATTTAAGCTCTTTTAACATAATCATTCTCCATTCTATTAAAGTACACACTTTCTCTGTTTGTACGAAATACTTCCCTTCCTTATTTTAGCACAAAATCTGCAAATGTCATTCATCTTTTTTATTACTTTTCCCGATAATTCGCAAACTCACTTTTTGGATAAGCTACCCATCTAATTAATTATATCAGAAAAAAGTCTTCTCCTGCACAAAACAGTCGAAGACCTTGTAAACTCATTATTAGATTGGCTTATCCTGCATACTCTGCAGCTTCTCGCTGTGCTCCGTGACCACCTTCTTCAGCAGCGCTATGTCACTTCGCATTGCCTCATACTCCCTGCCGGCTCTCTCATGCTGTTCAGCGGAAGGCAGATAGTCCTCTGCCAGGAGCCTGATATCCCGACGTATGTCATTTTCAAGAATGATATTGATTTTTTTAAGCTCATTCTTTATATGATTGATGTCCTCTTTCATTGGCTCTAATTGAGCACATAATTTCTTATCCAGCATTGCGGATAAAGCCAGCAATAGTTCATTATCGCTCAAAAAAATCACATCCCTCACCTTTGTTAAAGCCATTATAGCACAGCTCCGGCTGAAAAGTCCATACCATGATGTCCGCCGTTTTATTTTGTGAGTTTATCAATGATGCTGCGGATTTCATCCAGCTTCTCGTCGACATTTCCCTCCTGGACCGCCTCCTTCAGACACATGTCAATGTGCCCGTGAAGCACCTCCCGGTTGACCTTGTTCAGAATTGCTTCCGTGGCAATCAGCTGATTCGAAATGTCAATACAGTACCGATTCTCTTCAATCATATTCAGAATGCCGTCAATCTGCCCTCTGGCTGTTTTCAGCAGGCGGACAACCTTCTCTCTATCTGCTCTCATAATATTCTCCATCCTGCCGCAACCCGCGAATGTGGGCGGCAGCACAAATTTGCCGTGTAAAAATTAAGCATTACGAGAAAAGTCCTTTTTTCTCTGAGATACCCACTACCTCATATCCCGCTTCCGTTACTGCATTGCGGAGTACTTCATCGCTAATTTCCTTCTCCAGGGTAACCACCGCCCTGTTCTTCTTCAGCTCCACCTTTGCCTGCGCTCCGTCAAGGGCATTGAGCGCATTCTCTACTCTGGCCTGGCAATGTCCGCAGGACATTCCGTTAATTTCAATAATCTTCTTCATAATCACTTACTCCTTTTTTATATTATATTTTATTGACTTGCTCCATACTGCCGCCTAATTTTTCGGTTTAAAAAATCTCAGTCTCAATGCATTGCTTACTACAAACACCGAACTAAAGCTCATGGCTGCCGCACCGAACATCGGATTCAGCTTCCATTCCAGAGCCAGGTAGAATACACCTGCTGCCAGCGGTATTCCCAATGTATTATAAAAGAAGGCCCAGAACAGATTCTCTTTAATATTCTTAAGTGTCGCCCGGCTCAATTGAATCGCCGTAACCACATCCTGCAGATTACTCTTCATCAGCACCACGTCCGCCGACTCGATGGCCACATCGGTGCCGGCTCCGATTGCAATTCCCACATCCGCTCTGGCCAGCGCCGGAGCATCATTAATACCATCCCCGATCATGGCTGTCTTCCGCCCCTTCTCCTGAATTCTGCGGATCTCGCTTTCCTTATCCTGGGGAAGCACCTCTGCCACCACCCGGTCAATGGACAGCTCCCTCTGGATCGCCATAGCTGTCTTCTTATTATCACCCGTCAGCATCACTACGTCAATACCCATATTCTGAAACGAACGGATTGCCTGGGGACTCGTGGGCTTAACCACATCCGCAACCGCTATCACGCCCATCAGTCTGGCACTGTCCGCAAAATACAACGACGTCTTGCCCGCCTCTGCAAAGGCCTCGGCTTTGCTGGAGTATTCCCCGAGATTGATTCCCTGCTCCTCCATTAACCTTTCATTACCGGCAATGTATTGCTGCCCGTCGGCAAGCCGTGCAAGAATCCCCCTGCCGGAGACCGCCTGGAACTCCTTCACATCCTCCTGACTCAAGCCCAGCTCCCCTGCCCTCTCCACGATAGCCTCCGACAGCGGGTGCTCCGAGGGCTTCTCTATGGAGGCGGCAATCCGCAGCAGCTGTGTCTCTGTGACTCCCGGCACCGTAATGATATCGGTCACCTTGGGCTTTCCTTCTGTAATGGTCCCTGTCTTATCCAGAACAATGGTTTTAACCTGGTGCAGCACCTCCAATGCCTCTGCCGACTTAAACAAAATCCCGTTCTGGGCGGCCTTTCCCGTTCCCACCATAATAGCTACCGGGGTAGCCAGGCCCAAAGCACAGGGGCAGGAGATTACCAGTACGGCTATTCCGATGGAAAGAGCAAATTCGAAATCATATCCCAGCAGCAGCCAGACAATGGAAGCCACCAGGGCTATCACTATAACCACAGGGACAAACACACTGCTGATCCGGTCCGCCAGCTTCGAGATGGGAGCCTTGGAAGAGCTTGCTTCCTCCACCAGCCGGATGATCTGCGCCAGAGTGGTATCATCGCCCACCTTATCGGCACGCATGGTAAAATATCCGGTTTTATTAATGGTGGCGGCAATTACCTTATCACCGGCCTGCTTTTCCACCGGAATGCTCTCGCCGGTCAGAGCGGCCTGATCCACTGAGGAGCTTCCCTCCACAATAACACCGTCCACGGGTATGCTCTGGCCGGGCCTCACTGCCAGAATGTCTCCGATTACCACGTCCTCCACCGGGATCTCCTGCTCGACGCCGTCCCGGATGACATTGGCGGTCTTCGGCGCCAGGTTCACCAGCTTCGCAATGGCCTCGGAGGTCTTGCCCTTGGATCTTGCCTCCAGGAATTTCCCCAGAGTAATAAGGGCTAATATGGTTCCCGCAGATTCAAAATACAGATCATGGGTGTAATGCTTCACCATCTCCAGATTGTTATGTCCCAACCCGTAGCCGATCCGGTAGATTGCAAACACACCGTAGAATACGGCGGCTGCAGATCCGATAGCAATGAGGGAATCCATATTCGGATTCCGGTGCAGCAGGGTCTTAAAGCCCACCTGGTAGTATTTACGGTTCACATATAGAATCGGCACCGTCAACAATAGCTGGGAGAAGGCAAAGGTGATAGCATTCTCCGTTCCCATGACGGCCATGGGAAGAGGGAAATGAAACATATGCCCCATCGCCAGATATAAAAGCGGTATCAGAAACGCGAAGGATACAATAATCCGCTTCTTCATTTCCTTCTGTTCCTGCTCCACGGTGTCCACCTTGGCAAGCTTATCCGCTGCTGCACGTTCCCGTACAAAATCGGAAGCGCCATATCCCGCCGTTTCCACGGCGCTTATAATAGTATCCTTATTCAGCAGAGCTTCATCATACTCTACACTCATGCTGTTCGAAAGAAGATTCACGTTCACGGACCGGACTCCCTCCAGCTTGCGCACGCTGCGCTCTACGGCAGCCGAACAGGCCGAGCAGGTCATACCCGTAACACTAAACTTCTGATCCATTCTAACACACTCCTTTGCAATTTATATTAACTACCCCACCCCCGGGGGGTATATACCTATATTAAATTGTTTTTTCTAATCTGTCAATACTTAAAATTTTATTCTACTAGCTTTGCCTGAATTTTTTTTGATATTCTCCAATCTAACATCTGTTATCTTTAAGACTTGGAAGTATCGTATTCTTTTATGAATTTTTCTATCCCTATGAGCTTTTTGATTATTAATGAGGACCGACTTCTCCTGGTATTGGAAGCAAGCGTTTTTGAGTTAAAAAGGTATGATATAAATAACCGGGACGAACAAAATATCGATCATGATACCCTGTCCGTCCCGGTTTCTATCTCTGCGATCTCATCATAGATCAATTCGTTTCCTTTACAGCTTTTTGATTCTCTCAATTGCTTCTAAGGTATTTTCATAAGTTCCGAAAGCCGTCAAGCGGAAATACCCTTCTCCGCTGGGGCCGAAGCCCGCTCCTGGAGTACCCACCACATTGGCCTTCTCCAGAAGATAGTCAAAGAAATCCCAGGAGGTCATTCCTTGGGGCACCTCCATCCAGATGTAGGGAGCATTGACTCCGCCGGATACGGTATAGCCCGCCGACTGCAGCCCTTCCCGGATCACCTTTGCATTATTCATATAGTAAGCGATCTGCTCCATGGTCTGCTTCCGGCCCTCCTCGGAATATACGGCGGCACCGGCAAACTGGGTGATATAGGGAGCACCGTTGAACTTGGTGCCATGTCTTCTGGCCCACAGGCTGTTTAAGGATACTTCTCCGCATTTCAGTTCCTTGGGAACAATAGTGAAGCCCAGTCTGGTTCCGGTAAAGCCTGCATTCTTGGAAAAGCTGCGAAGCTCAATGGCACAGGTCTTCGCCCCCTCACATTCATAGATGGTATGGGGAACATCATCCTCGGAAATATATGCCTCATAAGCCGCGTCATAGATAATCACGGCTCCGGCACGATTGGCATAATCTACCCACTCCTGTAACCCGTCCTTTGTAATGGTGGAACCCGTGGGATTATTGGGGAAACACAAATATATCATGTCCGGTGTTTCCTTCGGCAGCTCCGGAGCAAACTGATTCTCCTTCGTGCAGGGCATATAGATGACATTCGACCATCTTCCGCTGTCTGCCAGATACTCACCGGTTCTCCCCGCCATAACATTGGAATCCACATAGACCGGATACACCGGATCACATACGGCTATTCTGTTATTCTCACCAAAGATCTCCTGAATATTGCCGGAATCACTCTTGGCTCCGTCGCTGATAAAGATCTCATCTATGGCAATGGATACTCCCCGGCTTTGATAATCCTTCTCCGCAATGGTCTTACGCAGGAATTCATATCCCAGATCCGGTGCGTATCCCTTAAAGGTCTCTTTGTTTCCCATATGCTCCACAGCGGTATGAAGGGCGCTGATTACCGCCGGAGCCAGAGGAAGGGTTACATCACCGATTCCCAGGCGGATAATTTTGCTGTTCGGATGTGCCTCATTGTATTCCCGGACCTTCCTGCCTATGGTGGAAAACAGATAGCTTCCCGGCAGCTTCAAATAGTTCTCGTTAATCTTAAACATATCGTAACCAACCTTTCCATCGGAGCATCATTTTCCAGCAGCCATATACACCTCACAGCGAATGATGCTCCAGTAAACTTTATTCTATTTATAACCTATAATGTAAAATGATACAAGCATAAATTCTATTTTATACTATAGTTTTATCTCACCTTCAAAAACCGTCACTGCCGGACCCGTCATAAATACGGTGTTTTGCTTTTCATCATATCGGATCTTCAGCTCCCCGCCCAGTAAGCTGACGGTAACCTCGTTCTCTGTCAGACCGTTCAGAATGCAGGCTGCCACACTGGCGCAGGCTCCGGTTCCGCAGGCCAGGGTCTCACCGGACCCTCGTTCCCACACGCGCATTCTGATATGGCTGCGGTCCAGCACCTGAACAAACTCCGTGTTGACCCGTTCCGGAAACATCTCATGCTTCTCGAACTTCGGTCCGACCGCCTCGAGAAGCAGGGAAGCGGTATCCTCCACAAATATGACCGCATGGGGATTCCCCATGGAGACACAGGTTAGCTCATATCTCTTCCCATCCATCACTACCGGTTCCCGAAGCAGGCTCTTCTTATCCGAAATCACCGGGATTAAGGCCGGTTCCATGACAGGCGCCCCCATGTCCACAGTAACCCAGGTTACCTTGCCGTCTTCTACTGTCAGCTTCAGCTCCTTAATGCCGCTCAGAGTCTCAATCCGAAGCTGTGTTTTATCCGTCAGACCATAGTCATACACATATTTTGCCACACAGCGGATGCCATTGCCGCACATCTTTCCTCTGGAGCCGTCGCTATTATACATATCCATCATAAAATCCGCGGTATCAGAAGGCCGGATCAAAATCAGACCATCCGAACCGATGCCAAAATGCCTGTCACTGATTTTCACTGCTATCTCCGGAATATCTTCCTCAAGCAGAGGGGTCTTGTCCCGTGTGGTACAATCCACATAAATATAATCATTGCCGCAGCCATGCATTTTTGTAAACTTCATCGTAATTACCAACCTTTCCCCTAATAGAATGCGCAATCCGCAGATTAGGAACTCAAGGACTGCTCATCTTGGACATTATAGCAAACATTCTCCTCTGGGTAAAGATATCCGGCACAGCAGGACACGATATTAGCATTAGAAGGCACTATTCACATTCTTATACACTTGCCCTTCAAACTCACTCCTCAGTGAACATCTTCAGCACCATCTCCGCCATTTCTACCAGCTTCGTACCGCTGTCCATACTATGCTTTTGCAAATACCGGTGAGCCTCCTCCTCCGTCATGTGATTCCGGTGCATCAGTACCAGCTTCGCCCTCTGAATGACTTCCTTTTCCTCCTGTGACCTCTCCTTCGGCTGCCTTTCTTCCCTTTCCTTCTTCATCCTCCGCTGATACCGGTATGACATCATCTGAATCGTATTCAGCAGATCATGGGATCTGACCGGCATCGGCAAACAGACGATATTATTATCCTGACAATATTCCAGCTTCTCCGGTGAGGCAATCAGCAGCATCTCAAATCCCTTGGGAAGATAGCTGTCAAGCTCGCTGAAATGCATATCGGAAAACCGGTATCCGCAGATCACGATCCCTTCATCCAAATCATTGGCACGGCTGACGATCTGGGAGCCTGTGGTACAGGCTTCCGCCTGATACCCGCCTCTGCTCAGCAGATTCTTAATATTATTGGCATCCTCCAGCTTGGGAAATCCTACAATTATGCTAAACACATCTGTTCACCTCCGTTCTCCCCTGATGAATACCTTCCGGGCCCTGATACAGCCCCCGGAAGCTCTAATTAGTCTAAGACGGAGTAACTGCTATATCCGGTATAAATACTGGTCCAGTTCCCACTGGGTAACCTGGAACCGGTATTCCTCCCATTCTACCTTCTTCGCCTCAATATATTTCCTGCTGATATGTTCTCCCAGCACCGACTTGATGAAATCACTTTTCTCCATCTCCGCGACTGCCTCACACAGATCTGCCGGCAAATGCCGGATTCCCTGAGCCTTTCTGTCCTTCTCCGGCATATCAAAGATATTGCAGTCAACACTCTCCGGAGGGGCCAGTTGTCTCCGGATCCCGTCCAGACCTGCCGCCAGACATACCGCCAATGTCAGATAGGGATTTGCTGACGGATCCGGATTGCGAAGCTCCAGACGGGCAGAGACTCCCCGGTTGGCCGGAATGCGGATCAACGGGCTGCGGTTGGATACGGACCAGGCAATATAGGCCGGAGCCTCATAGTTGGGCACCAGTCTCTTATAGGAATTCACCAGCGGATTGGTAATTGCGGTGATACCTTCGATATGCTCCATAATACCTGCAATAAAATGATAGGCCTCCTTACTGAGTCCCAGCGGATCAGAAGGATCGTCAAAGATATTCTTCCCGTCCTTCTTAAGGGACATATTCACATGCATGCCGGAACCATCCACCCCATACTTGGGCTTTGGCATAAAGGTTGCATGCAGGCCGTGACGCTTGGCTATGGTACGGGCCACCAGCTTAAAGGTCATAATATTATCTGCTGTGGCCAGGGCATCATCATATTTAATATCAATTTCATGCTGTGCCGGCGCAATCTCATGGTGGGAAGCCTCCACTCTCAGGCCCATTTCTTCCATGGTCAGAACCATATCACGCCGTGCATTTTCCCCAAAATCCAGCGGTCCCACATCAAAATACCCCGCTCTCTCATGAGTCAAGGTAGTAGGTTCGCCGTTCTCCTCCAGATGGAACAGGAAGAACTCCAGTTCCGGCCCCACATCAAAGGTATAGCCCAGCTCCTTTGCCTCCGCCAGGGTTCTGCGTAAGATGTATCTCGGATCTCCCTCAAAGGGGCTGCCGTCCACCCGGTATACATCGCAGATCAGGCGGGCCACCCGGCCCTGCTGCGGTCTCCAGGGAAATGTGACATAGGTATCCGGATCCGGATGCAGATACATGTCCGATTCCTCGATACGCACGAAGCCCTCGATGGAAGAACCGTCAAACATACACTTATTATCCAGTGCCATTTCCAGCTGGTTCGCAGTAATCGCAACATTTTTCAGATTGCCGAACATATCCGTGAATTGCAGGCGGATAAATTCCACATCATCCTCTTCTACCATTCTGATAATATCTTCCCGCGTATACTTCTTCATTTTCATCACTACTCCTTACTTGATATAATAAGCTGCCATAAACCTTCCCATGAAACAAAAAGGGCTGGGTATCCTCTTTACGGAACACCCTTGCCCATATTACCTATGATGATAACAACAGAATTACTGTTTTGTCAATATATTATTTTCCGGCATTCCTACTTTTATTATATTTTTGTTATAGTATCTGCAGGCTCCTTGCATAAATATTTTCCATGTCCTCCCTGCTGGGGGCGACAATGGAGTTCGCCACGTTCTTCGCCTGGATCGCAATAGCGGCATAGCGCTCCAGCTCCTTTGCCGCGATCTTCTCCCGCTCGCCCAGAAGTCTTAAGAAAATCGCTTCCAGCTCGTCCATGGTATCCACTCCCATGGCGGTCAGAATCCTCTTCACCGCTTCCGGCTCCTGTTTCGCCACAAAGCGCAGATAGCTGGGCAGAAGCAGTCCATTGGCCCTGCCGTGATCCACATTTTTAAAATAAGTCAAACCGTAGCCCATGGAATGAACCGCTGTGGTACCCGTATGGGTTATGACCACTCCCGCCAGCATGGAGCCAAAGAGAAACTTCTCCCGTATATCCATGGAAAGATGGCCTGTCTCACTCAGCGCCCTGCCCGGTGACAGGCTGCGAAGGCATGGAGAAATTCTTGCGATACTTTCTACAGCAATAGAATTGCTGACAAATGTCGCCCTTACGGTAAGCATTCCCTCTATGGCATGGGACAGGGCATCCAGGGCCGTATTAATTGTAATATCCATGGGCAGGCTTCTTGTATATCTGGCATCCAGAAAAGCAATCCTGGGAAATAATATGGGAGAAGAGATACTGGTTTTGGTCTGCCGCTTATCGTTGGTCAGGATGGCATAGGGTGTGACCTCTGCCCCTGTTCCGGCTGTAGTAGGAAGCATCACCGTCGGCAGGGCCTTCCGGCCGTAGGTCCCGGAGAACAGCTCCTCCTCCCCGAGCTCCTGTTCCGCCAGAAGGGCAATCGCCTTTGCCGCATCCATTACGGAGCCGCCACCGATGGCGATCAGAAATTGCGCTCCTGACTCCCTTGCATAGGAAGCGCCTTCATATACGCTGGCCACAGTGGGATTGGTCTTAATCCGGTCATAAACATCATAAGCAATTCCCTGCGCCTCCAGCGCCTGCCCTGCTTCCGGCAGGGCTCCGCACAGCTTTGCCGAAGCAGACCCGGTAATAATCAACGCTTTTGTTCCGAATTCCTTCAGCAGCGCCGAGTTATTTATTATTCCCCTTTCTGACATGATTACTTTGGTTGGCATAAAAAATTGAAAATTCATCTTAAATCTCACATCCTTCCGGAAAATCCAGTTTCATCCAAGCAATTATGATTTAATTATACTTACAATCCTATCGCTGTCAACTGTAATGTTAGAGGGACACAACATTGCGGCCGGCGCATATAAAAAAGAAAAGAAGCCTCATGCATCACAGACTTCCGCACAAATACTTCTTTTCCTTCTTATATCTCAGCCTTTGTTTATTCCTTTTCATTTGGGGGCTGTACACCGCCCGCAATCTTCCATGTTATTGCAAATACCAATGCCGCCAATGCAGCAATCCCAACAATCAGAAGCACAGGATTAAGTGTCTTCTTCTCTCCTGCCGGTTCCTTGTCAGCTGTGCTTGCTTCCACAGCTTCCTTCTGTGAGCTCTCATCCACCGCCGGCTGGGACGCATCTCCTGCCTCCAGGGAACGATCCACTGTTCCCCGGGGCTCATCAGCCGCTTCCTGGGGGACCTCTGCCTTTACGGTAAAGACAGCCTTCAGACCATTGTCCGTATATGCGATCACTTCCGCTTCTCCGTCTGCATGGGCATATACGGTAACGGAAGCAGTCTGGTCCCCTCCGATTGCAATTCCCCTGTTATCTACAGAAACCACCGATGCATCGGAAGATACAAATACGACCTTACCGCTCCCTAACGGATCTACCTTTACCGTCAGCTGTGCGGGAGCCTTATTTTCAGCAGTAACCATCTGTTCTCCCACCGCTTCTATGGACTTTGCTTCCGGCTCTTGAATTCCTTGTACCCCTTCCTCAAACACCATATTGCCCAAGGTAAAGGTTACCTCCACATGCCGGGGATCATCCATTCCAATAAAATTCAGCACATGATTGTCTACCGTCACTCCCTCAATTACAGATCCGTCCCAGGAGTTAATGGGGTCGTTGGTATCAAAAATCCCGGATGCCTTCAAAGCGGATTTGGGCTGTGTCATAAGAAGCTTCTGTTCCATTCCGTCCACCGTAATGCGGTCATACCGGATATCACAGGAGACCAACGGAGATTTTTTGGCCGCACCCTTGATCACACTGTCATCCTTAATATAAATAGCAGTCAGATTGGACAGCCCTGTCACTCCCGCATCCTGCGCCGCCTTAGATAAATCCTTCCCTGTGTCAAAAGCAAGAGTATACTGCCCTTCCCCGCTGACCGTAATCGCTTCACCGGTCTCATTGCTGAAGTAATTATGCTCGCTGTCATTAAAATACACGTTCAGGGACAGCGCTATCTCCGCCTTGGCTTCCGCCTCTTCCACTGTAACGGGAACGGCCTTCGTGAATCCATCGGAGGAAGTTATAATCACATAAGCTCTTCCGGGGTTCTTAGCCACTATCTTCCCGATTTTAGACACCGTCAGCACTTCCGTATCCGAAGAACGATAGGTAAGAAATGCATCGGTACCCGCAGGGGTCATAGCAGCATTCAGATAAACAGACTGTTCGCTGTTCAGGCTATAGCTTTCCTTTTCCGCATGAATCCCGGTACAGGGGTTTTCTGCTTTCGCTGCTCTTACTTCCACCGGTATGTCCAGAACCGCTTTTCCGCTCTGGGCATATGCGGTAATCACCGTATTGCCGATTCCCGTCCCATGTACCCTTGCTTTCCATTCCTTTAAATTCCCTCCGTCCGGTTCCACACAAGCTACGGTTTCATCTGCACTTTTCCACAGGATCACATCATTGCCCGCCGCTTTATCCACCGTTTGCCCAAGGGATAGGTCAGCAGCCTCCCCAATCCTTAACCGGCAGGTTCCTTCCTGAGTCCCCAGCTCCGTAATGGGAGTAACCCGGGTATCCAAAACGATATCCGACAGATCCTCCTTCCCCGGCAGAAACATTCCCCGCATAATGGCATTAATAATCTCCGGATAAATCGGTTCATAAGTCTTCCGGTCCACCAAAGTAAAGCTGAAATCCGGATTCATCGTCAGATCATACCAGCCCTGATCCCAATAACAGGGAACGATGCCGATCTGCTGGCAGACCCGGTTGACAATTTCCATATGATAGGCCCGGCTCTGAGTATTTTGCTTATTAATGGCACCGTATTCCCCCAGAATGACCGGAATCCCCTTAGAGGTAAAGACGGTCTCTAATTTCTGAAACTCCGCCTGCAGAGCCTTGGCTGCATCATAGCTGAAGTTAGTCTGCTGGGTGGTTTCCAGCAGTCCGAAATGCCAGTCATAGTAATGCACGGAGACAAACAGCCGGTCCTTCACCGTATCCTCCGGCAGTACAAACCCCATCTCCGGGTTGGTGGTATTGGCGATATTGGTGTATCTCCCGGGTACGGACAGCCACCGGAGAGCATTGTTAGAGCCGGTTTTGCGGACCGTATCCACGAAAATCCGGTTGAGCTCATTAATAACCGCCGTGTCCCTGGCAACATTGCTGCCTTCTCCCGTCACCTCATTCATGGATTCAAAAATCACATGCTCATCGTAGTCTTTAAAGCGTTCCGCAATTCTTTTCCATACTCCTGCAAATTTTTCTTTTACAGGCCCCAGATTCTCGGCGCTGACCCTGAGCCAGCCCATCTGCTCCGCTCCGTCATGATGGATGTTTATTATCACATACATGTTGAGATTCACCGCATAATCCACGATATCCTGTACCCGGCTCATCCATTTTTCATCAATGGCATACGCATTGGTATCGTCAATCATCGTTCCCCAGGTCACAGGTACCCTTATGGTATTGAAACCCATATCGTGAAGAGCCTTCAGCAAGCCCTGGGAGGTCTCCACATTCTGCCATACGGTTTCACCGGGAGTAAAGCCCGTATGTCCGTCCATGGTGTTCCCCAGGTTCCAGCCGGTTCCCATCTCCGCGACAATCTCCCTGGCGCTCAGTTCCCTAAAAGGCATCCGGGCACTCACTGTCTGGGTGTTTTCTGCCGCCAGCGCCCGCCTGGCCGATACGTTCCCCTCGAAAGACGATATTGCCAGCACCAGAACCATGATGCAGGCCAATAGCTTTATTCCAATGTTCTTATTTTTCAACTTCGGGTCCCCCTTTTGTCTCCTTCTTCACGGCTCCGGGTTCTTTTTCAATCTCCTGGAAGAAATACAGGGCAAAGCCGCTCACCGTCAGCATGAAACAGGCAGGCCCTATTAGAATTCCCAAAAAGATCGTCGTGGAGTTAAACAGGAATAACATGCCTTCCAGCGCCAATAAAATCACCAGGAAAATAGTCCTCACGAAATACCTCACGGAAATGTCCACGGAATTTTTCAAGGTTCTGAAAAAGGTATTCTCATATCTTGCGCTTAAAGGAAAGGCATAGAGAAATGCGATCCCAAACACAAAAGCCGCTATCATGCCAAAGATAAGCAATAGAATCGGATTATTTTCTATCTTATTAAATAACTCAAAATCCAGATATACGATATAGGAACAAAACAGGCAGGCCAGCCCCAAGGGAATCCCCTGTTTCCAGTTTTTCCGAAAAGCCCGGATGAACTCCCTTCCCACATATCCTTCCGTATCATCCACCATCTTCAGCGTCACCGTATAGGCCGCTACCGTGGCCGCCCCTATGGTGATCACGGGCAGAGAGAATAACAGCCACAGGAAATTAAGCTTTATCATATCCCACAGCCTGGATAAAAATTTGTAAAGGGTACTGTCTGTGCCGAACATCTTCATAGGGCTAACCTGCCTTTCCGTATTATTTTCTTAAAGGAGCCTGCAGAGCGTTCCTAAGCGCCGCCTCATTCTCACACCACTTGATACATTTATCATAGCCATAGGATTTTGCTTTTCCGCGCATCTCGTTGACAGCCGCATTGAATTCCGCATCATCCTTCGCGTAAATGGCCCTCCAGGAGTAATCCTTCAGACAGGTGGCAACCTGCTGCCAGGTAGCTTCAAAGGCTGCATCCCTTGCGCTTTCCGAATAGCTGGTGGGGATATCCACCACATAGCTTCCCTTGCTCATATACTCATCCACCGTCTTGCTGCCTGTGGTCTGTCTCCAGTCCCTCTCCGTATCACAGCGGCCTTCCGGCACCTGGGTGCTTGCCCAGAAATCGCTGTTATACCGTTCGCCCGATTCCGGATTGATATCCGAGGTCGTCCAGGTGGTGTTATTGATCTGGAACGCTCCGTCATTAAAGGAAAGTCCGCCCCATTCCTCCGGCATCAGCACGGTTCTGTCTTCCTTGCATTTCAGACCGAAGTCCGTGAAATAGGTCTTTCCCTCTTCATTGTAATCCCAGCAAAGCCCCTTGGGACCGTAATCCACCGTCAGTCTTCCCTCCGGTGTGCACAGCCAGTTAATGATCTCCATGCAGAGCTCGGGGTACTGGGTCTTGGAGCAGATGGACCACACCCGGTTACCGCCCAGGGTGCTTAAGCCTGCTACGATGGGGGTAGCCTGGGCGGGCTTCAGGCTCAGCATCATTTTATTCTGGCCGTAATGCTCTTCCTTATTGTATGCCATGGAACCCGCATAGTTGAAGATGGAGAAGAAGATGCCTCCGTTCTGCACCTTTGCAATCATTTCATCATAGGTCTGTGTCATGGAGTCCGGATCCAGCAGACCCTTTTGGTACAGCTTGTTGAACCACTCCAGCATTTCCAGATAGGGGCTGCCGGGAGCCAGAGCCTCATAATATTCACCGTTGGTTACATTGTAGTGGCCGAAGCCCATTTCATCATAGCCGTAATATGCCGTAGCCAGAGCCTTTACATACATGACATAATTGCCGTCCCAGTCCGGCCACAGAGACATGGCATAGGTAGGCTTTCCGTTATCATCAACAGGACAGATGGCTTTCATCTGCTCCAATACCTTCATCAAATCCTCCAGGTTATCCACCTTGGGCTTGCCCAGCTGCTGGTACAGATCCCAGCGGATATCCCAGGTATAGAAGAAGGCATCATGGTTCTCACTGCTGGAGGCCACATTGTGTCCAAAGCCATAGATCGTATCCGCCTCGCCGATCAGCTCGCCTGCTTCATTCTTCGGCGCGGACACGAATTTATTCTTTTCCAGGGCATCCTGCATATGCTCCCAGATGTAGGGGCCGTATTCCTGCACCAGGTTATCTTCCTCCCAGTCATACAGAAGTCCTGCTTCCACAGCCTGCATATACTTCTTGCCATCTGCTCCCCACACGATGATGTCACCTAGATCTTGTGCTTCCATCCGGGTCTCATATACTCCATCGCTGTCGGGAACGAGATTAATCTTTACATTGAATTTGTCTTTTAATATTTTGCCAAACCAGCCCTGCATCTCACCGGAGAAGTTCGCCAGTTGACTATAGACCGTGAGGGTGATCTCCTCCCTCTGCTTTTCGGGAGCTTCGGTTCCTTTTGGGTTATCACCGGGCTTTTCATCGGGCTTTTTGGTTGTCCCGCAGGCAGTCAGACTGGTAACGGCCATCATTACTGCCAGAACCAATGCCAATAATCTTATTCTTTTTTTCATATTATTCCATATCCTCCTTTATTTCATGAGTTCATATTGATACCATAATCAGCCCTTAACAGCGCCCAGCATAATCCCCTTTTCAAAATACCTCTGCATAAACGGATAGATCATCAGTATGGGGATGATGGATACCATGGAAATGGTATATTTAATTACCTTGGAATTCAGGGCGCTCTGTACAATGCCTTCTGTAATCGCCGATCCTGCACCGTTCAGCAAGGCTCCTATATTGGAGCTGGTGGTCAGATACAGGTAAAGCCGGTGCTGCAGAGTATATAAATGCGGTGAATTCTGCATCAGAATCAGGGAATCCGTAAAGGAGTTCCAGTGCCCCACCGCACCAAAGATGGCGATAGTGGCCAAGATGGGTTTACACAGCGGCCATATGATACTCTTGAAAATGGTGATATAGCCCGCCCCATCCATGAATGCGCTCTCTTCCAGCTCTGCCGGAATGGATTCGATATAGGTCTTCACCAGAATAATATTATAAGGAGCCACAATGCCGGGAATGATATATGCCATAAAATTATTGGTCAGTCCCAGCATGGACATATTCAGATACCAGGGAATCATTCCCGCATTGAAATACATGGTGATTACCAAAAACCGATACCAGAATTTCCTCTTCCACATCTGCTGTTTGGTGACCAGATATCCCACAAAGGCGGAGGCCACCACCATAAGAACCGTACCGATCAGGGTTCTGGAAATGGAGACGAAAAAAGCCCGGCCCACCTCGCTTGCTTTCAGCAGATTTACATAGTTATCCACATTCAGCCCTCTCGGTATGAAGTTGATCATTCCCTTTCCTACCAGATCATTGGAGGAAATCGTATTGATAAATAAATAATAGAAAGGAAAGATACAGCTTATGGTAAATATGATAAAGAAGGAGTGGTTTATTATATGGAATACCACATCCCCCGGCTTCAGCTTATACATCCGCCTCCGCTTCTTTTCATACCGCTTTTCTTCCTTCTCATTGTTTCTTTCCCGTGCTGATTTTGCCATTCCGATACCTCCTACATAATACTTTCGCCGCGGACCAGCTTGGATATTCCGTTAGCGCTGAATAAGAGCGCCACACTGACCAATGATTTCACCATACCTACCATAGTGGACAGGGATATGGCTCCGTCCTTGATACCTGATTTATAAACATACAAATCCAGAACCGTGATCATATCGGTATTGGTAGCATTCTCAAACACCAGATACTGATCCATGCCGTTGCTCAAAATACCTGCCACCGACATCAGGAGCAATACCATATAGGTAGGAATCAGTCCGGGCACGGTAATATGCCACATCTTCTGAAAACGGCCCGCACCGTCCACAATAGCCGCCTCATAAAGCTGCTGGTCAATTCCGGAGATGCCGGCGATATAGATAATCGCACTCCAGCCGATGCCCTTCCACATTCCCCAGGCCAGCATCTTCAGCCAGATATGGCCGGAGCCCATCAGCATGTTCCTTCCTTCCGTCCATACTCCCGCATTCATGAAAATGCTGCTGATAAATCCGTCGGATGCAAAGATAGCAAGGGCAATGGCATAGACCAGAACCCAGCTTATGAAGTTGGGAATCGTCGTAAAGGTCTGTACAAATCTTCGGACCGCATTGTTCTTAATCTCCGACAGAAAGATGGCAAATGCCATGGCACACCAGCTGGTGGCAATCCCCAGACCGCTCATGGCCAGGGTATTGCGAAGTACCCTTATGACATCATTGCGGGTGGCTTCATTCTCGAACAGCATGGTAAACCATCGAAAGCCTACAAAATTATCTGCCGACAAGGTACCACCGGAAACATAATCATAAAAGGCATACCGCCATCCATAAAGGGGCAGGTAGCCAAATACAAAAGCCAGTGCCGCAAAGGGCAGAAACATTAAAAACAGCTTATACTTGGATTCTATTTCGTATTTTGCCTCCGCCGCCGGCTTCGGCAGAAGAACCTGAACAACCAGGGATACAATAAGGATCAAAACTGCTATTACAAAGAAAAAGAGCCAATTTTTCAAGGGAAGGGAAGGAATTACCTTCTCCGGCCTGCTGGTAGCTGCCACCTGAGTATATGCCAGATAGATACCGAACAGTCCTGCCATCTGCACCACAGTCCCCCCGATACCGAACCAGCTGCCCAGCCTCTTTAATTTCAGACTTCCGATGGACATGCAGGCCATGGCTGCCACTATCGCAATTCCCAGGCATGTTACTGCGGACGACAGGAAAAGCAGTACAAAGGAGCTCTCCTGAAGCCATCCCTGATTAAATGCACGAATCGTCTGACTGGTCAGTCCGGAATAGGATATGCCTGAGGTAAACAAAGACATGTTCCTGTTGACATACTCACATATTTTTGCCGGATTAATACCTGGAAAGAACATCATTACTACGGAAAGCAGCGCACCGATTCGCACCGCATAATAAAGATATCCTGCTATTCTTTCCCTTGCTGAATTACTTCCATTCATTCTCTACCTCCCAAAAATCCACGGGTAACCGCATTTCGTTTATTTCTGTAAGACGCCCGCTGTTCTCTACGGAAAAGGAACAGAGTAAGAACTCTGCTCCTCTCTCTGAACTGACCCCTGTCTACTTGACAGGGGCCAGTTCACCCTTTGTGAGCTCTTATTTTTTCTTCTTTTTCGCAACAACAATGCCTGCCGCTGCAGCTGCAGCCACCACCACTACGATGATAATGATGATTACCGCGGTATTAGGCCCTGATTCCGCAGGAGCCAGCGTCTCTACCGCCTCCGGTGTCACTTCCGGTGTTACCTCCGGCGTAGCTACGGGGGTGGCCTCCGGTGTTGCTTCCGGTGTGGTCTCCGGCACTGCATCCGTGGCAAATCCGCTTACCTTAAAGCTGATCTCGATGCTCTGGGTAGGAGGTGCATAGTAGGGCAGCGCCTCAACTGCCTTATTCCAGATATTTGCGAAAAGAATTTTCTGGAACTGTTTCGATTCCGGATCCAGATAGGGACTGGCCTGTTCAACAATAACCTTGCCGTCCATCTTAAGCACAACATCAGAAACCACTACCGCCTCATTCACCGGCAGATCAGTGGATATAAACAATAAGTTAAACAGTCCTTCTTCTCCAAGAATGGCGGCATCGTTGAACTTTCCGGAGAAATCATATCCGGTCAGAGATACGGTATAAGTGCCGTTTCCTTTCATTTCCACATCAGTAAAGGTACCGCCCTGGCCGACCCATTCGCTGTCCTGAATAAAGCCCAACTGATCATAATAGCCGGATTCCAGGCCGTAGCTTGCATCGTCAAAGCTATTACGGAAGATCCAGGTAGGGGTCTGAACACCCAGATATGCGTGATAAGTGCCGTTGGGATCAAATTCATTTACAGGTCCTTGGTCCGCTGCCGCGCTGACATAGATGGAAGGTGTAATCTCAAAGGTGATTTTCTTGAAGGCCTTAGGCGCCTCTGCGAGATACTTGTCACCCCATTCATTATAGCCGCCGCCGATACGCAGGCACTGTGCCTCGGTATAATCTCCCGTGCCCTCAGCCCAAATGGACTTACCTGCCGAAAGATCTGATGCGACCTCCTTGCCATCCAGGTACACTTTTACATCAAAGGTGCTGTCGGGAGAGATCAGAGTTGAGTCCTCTGCTACGAAGCAGGGTGCCACGAACCAGGTATAAAGTATTTCCTGGGGAAATTCCAGAGACAGGGTGGTGGTTACGCCGTTCTTCAATTCTCCGTTCACAGCCGTCACTTCACCTTTATTGGAACCGCTGCCGTCACCATAGTACTGCGCATCCCATGCATTGCTTTCCGCAACGTCACCGCCGAAGGCGATAAAGGCAGGATAACTGGCATCACTGAGAACGGCCGGAGCAGCTGCCGTCTCAGCGGGGGCGGCTGCCTCTCCCTGCGTCAGGCTCTTCAGAGTTATGGTGTACATGATTTCTGTACAACCGGAGGGAGCTTCCGGCAGATACTTGTCAGCCCACTCATTGTAACCGCCCTTGAGACGGATGGCCTGTGTTTCTGTATAAGTACCGGTACCCTCGTACCAGTATTCCTTTTCCCCAAGAGTCAGATCAAGGGTATCCGTGACATCCTTGCCGTCAATGGTAACCTTATCAATGGTATAGGACAGCTCGCCCACACCCTCTGCAACGATGACTGGCGCCATATACCATGTACGGGTGGCTGCCTCAGGCAGTTTTACACCAATAGTAACTGTGTCCCCCACTTTCGCCATTGCAGTTATGCCTTCGATGCCGCTGGCATTGTCTGCTTCGTTAGCCCAGCTTAAGTTCCAGGCATCTGCCTGAGATTCTCCGCCGTATGCGAGGAACATCAGGTATTCGCTTTCTTCCGCCGCTGCCTTCAATGACAGGGCAGAAAGCATCATTGCGAATGCAAGAAAAGAGACGAATAACTTTTTCATTTTCCTTTTCATAAATATACCCTCCTGTTTTTTATGCACTTAATCGTTTTCGATGCGAAGCGTCAAGTGCTGTAGATACCTTACATTCACAGTTTATACGAATATCTGCCAGAAAAAAACCATTCCTTTTTTATATCTTATACGTATATTTTTTTACATTTGAATAAAGATGCCGCTTACGAACTCCTGCGCTGCCGCGTGGTTGCCTTCAGGCAACATCTACCCATGCGCACAGATTGTGCATTTTGTGCGGCATACGCATCCTGCGGAGCATTTTGTCGTATAGGACTAACTTTCCTATACGACAAAAAACGGCTTTCGTGCCTCCTGCATACCGGTTTCCCCCTAGGGGAATTCCGGTATGCAGAACACAAAAACCGTTTGCTGCAGAGCCATATTCGCACTGCTTACTGCGCTTTTTATTTTATTTTAAAACGAATTACATTCCAGGACTGCTTATTCAGAGTGGCATTGGCATTGGCGGCATTCACCCTGGTCACTCCGTTATTGTGGGGCTTCACATGATCCGGGGTCGCGGCGCTGTTGACTGCTTTCAGATCCTCATGCTCCAGTACGATATGCTCCACCAGCTCCATGGCTCCAAACTCCCGAAGGGCAATCTCCAGCTCCACGCTCTCCTCCAGGGAACGGTTTACTGCAAATACGGTCAGCTCACCCGTTTCTTCCTCGAAGGTAGCAATGGTCTCTACATAGGGAACTTCCTTTTTCTTCTTGGTGCTGTAGCTGTCACAGCTTACCACCGGCGACAAAGCCACGCCCTTTCCAAAGTTGGAAGCGTGGAGGAAGGGATAGAAAATGGGCTGAACCCAGGCTGCTCCGCCCTTCTCCGTCATAATCGGGGCAATTACGTTCACCAGCTGGGCCAGGCAGGCCATCTTCACCCGGTCACAATTCTTCAGTAAAGTAATCAGAAGGCATCCCACTACCAGAGCATCCTCAAAGTTATAGATATCCTCCAGCTGAGGAGGTGCAATCTGCCATTTCTCCAGCTTCCGATCCGCTTCATTGCTGTGGAACCATACATTCCATTCGTCAAAGGAAAGATAGATCGTCTTATCGGAATGCTTCACTGCCTTCACATAGTCACAGATCGCCGCAACGGATTTGATGAACTGATCCATATCCAGAGAGCAGGCCAGGAAGGAAGGGGTGTCATTCTCCTGATTGCCGTAATAATTATGCAAGGATAAATAATCCACATAGTCATAGGTATGCTCCAAAACCGTAGCCTCCCATTTGCCGAAGGTGGGCATGTTGAGGCTGGAGCTTCCGCAGGCCACCAGTTCAATGGTGGGGTCCAGATCCTTCATCACCTTGGCGGTCTGGCAGGCAATCCGTCCATACTCCTCCGCCGTCTTGGCGCAGATCTGCCAGGGCCCGTCCATCTCATTGCCCAGGCACCATACCTTGATGCCAAAGGGCTCCTCAAAGCCGTTGGCACGGCGCAGGTCGCTGTAATAGGTTCCGCCCGGGAAGTTACAGTACTCCAGTAAATCCTTGGCTTCCTCCGGCCCCCTGGTACCGAGATTTACAGCCTGCATTACCTGGGTTCCCACACGTTTCGCCCATTCCTGGAACTCATCAATTCCCACCTCGTTGGTCTCAATGGTCTGCCAGGCCAGCTCGGTCCTTCTGGGACGCTTGCTCCGGTCACCGATTCCATCCTCCCAACGGTATCCGGATACAAAGTTGCCGCCGGGATAACGCACGATGGGCACTTTCAATTGCCTTACCAGCTCCATTACATCCTTGCGGAAGCCCATATCATCCGCCGTGGAGTGGGTCGGCTCATAGATGCCCTCATATACCGCTCTGCCCAGATGCTCAATAAAAGAGCCATAAATTCTCTCATCCACATTGCCGATTTTAAAATCCTTATTCAGTATTAATTTTGCCTTCAATTTACGCTTCTTCCTTTCCTTGATTTTTAAGTGATTAAAACCCTCTGAACTGTAACCATGATAATTAATCTTCTTTTCATTATCAGTTATAGCATATTGACATCGGAATCTTCAATGATGTATGATGTTTTCATACTGATGAATCCGACTTTCCACAGAATGGAGCCCTACTATGATTGTTCATGCCATCGGCTTAAATTATACTCACAGCAGCCACTTCTCCATCCAACGGCCAAACGGCTCCGGAGATTATCTTTTTCTCTGTTTCAGAACCCCTGCCATCCTTTGCCTGGAGGGGAAGGAATACCGGGCGGAGAAGAATTCCGCCATTTTATTCAACCGGGGTACACCTCAGATCTACCGTGCCGACGGCTCCTACTATACCAATGATTTTATCCATTTCGACGCAAAAGCGGAGCCGGACCTTCACAACCTTCCTCTGGATGTTTTGATGCAGCTCCCTTCTACCAAACAGATTGGCAGAATATTAAAGGATTTATACCTGGAATATATCTCCACGAATGCAAAACGGGCGGAGTCCATGGATCTGCTGCTGAGACTGCTATTCGTAAAGCTCCATGAGCTGACAACCTATCAGCCCGAGGATACAGCCGCCTATGGCTATTATGATTCCCTGCTGGGCCTTCGCTCCATGATTTACCGCCATCCCGAAGAAAAATGGACGGTAGCCCGCCTCGCCCATCAGGTAAGTCTCAGTCCCTCCCATTTTCAGCGGTTATACCGGAAGACCTTTGGGACCACCTGCATTGCCGATGTCATCTCCTGCAAGCTCCAATATGCCAAGACCTCCTTAACGGCAACCAGCGATACGGTCCGCGATATAGCCGCCCGGTGCGGTTATGAAAATGAAGAGCATTTCATGCGCCAGTTTAAGCAGTATGCGGGAATGACACCCACGGAATACAGGCTGATGAACCATGATTTCCATCCGGGCAGCCTGCCCGGCAAATCACCCGGATGAACCTATAACAATAACATTGTATACAAGAATGGCATTGTATAAGGAATAACAGAATCTCCGGCTGCGGCTCTCTACTTTCCTGGATTTCCTGCTTTCCCAATGGCACTGCTTTGCTTCTGCCCCCTGCCCTTCCTCCGAAAGAACGTGTCTACAATGAAGATACCCAAAGCAATGGAGCCTGCAATCTGCAGGGTCTCAAAGAAATAATAGGAAGTATAGCCCACATTCCCCTCCACGATGCTGAGTACAATCTGATACATTCCGGCACCGGGAACGAAGGGAATTACTCCCGGTATCAAAAACATGGTTACCGGGGTTTTATAGATTCTGGCCAGAATGTGGGAAGCCAATGCCGCCAGCAGGGTAGCCGTTAAGGTTGCCAGCACCTTATCCTTCATATATTCCAGGCTCAGCAGATAGATGAACCACCCCAGGGCACCGGTCATGCCCGCATGAATAATATACCGCTTCGGCAGATAAAACAGGACGGAGAAGGCCGCCGTCGCAAAAAAAGCACTAATTCCCTGTATCAGCATAGGGCATATCCTTTCTATGATTCTTTCTATAATAACAAGGAAATAAAATAATCAAAAAATAAAATTAAAAAGTCCCATACCAAGACCCACTCCCACTGCAATTCCCAGGGATATGACAAAGGCTTCCATGGCCCGTGCCGTTCCTGAGCTGTAATCCCCCTGGAGGGTGTCCCGGATGGCATTGGTAATGGGAAGGCCCGGAACCATGGGCATAATGGAGCCGATGGTAATGAGGCCGCGGTCAATACCCGGGAGATACCTGGCATATACCAGGGTTATAAAAGCAATAACAAGGCTTTTCGCCATATCAATAATGAAAGGGCTCCCAATCCGGCGGTCAGCCGCCTTCCCGATGAGCACAAGGAGAATTCCGTTGACACCGGCCAGAATACAATCCAGCCATCCCCCGCCGAACAAACCGACAAAGCCGCCCATGGAGACAACCGTCGCCAGAGTGATGATCAGGCTGGAATACGGCCTGCTGGACCGGATCTGCTCCAGCTTCTCCAGCGCCTGGGCCGCCGTAATGATTTCGTCACAGATATTCCGGGATATCTGGTTCACCTCGTTGATCCGGCTCAGATTATTGGATCGGTTGGCAATCCGCTTCACGCCGGTGATGGTTTCTATGGAAGGGTCCGACAAGGTTGCAATAATGCCCGTGGAAGTGGCATACACCTCCACCGAAGCAAGGCCCGCGGTCCTTAAGATGCGCACCATCGTATCCTCCACCCGGTAGGTCTCTGCTCCGCTCTGGGCCATAATCTCACCCGCCAGCATTGCTGTGTTAAATAATACCTTATAATCCATTGCTCTCCGTTCCGCTCCCTGCACTTCTTTCAAAATTCTTATCTATTTTACCACAAATGATCTCCGAAATAAAGATACAGCATAAAGCTTCGGCTATCTGTTTTTTCTATTCATAATTTCCTCAATATTATCCGGGGTAACAATAATATGGGGCTTGCGTATATATTTCCCATTGATCAATTCAATGGAGGCCGGCAGCTCCTGATGAAACACCACCGAATAGGCCAGCTCGATGATGCCTTCGGCCTGGCCGAAGCTGTCATTGAGAACCGTCCCAATCATATCTCCGTTCTTCACTGCTTCAAGACCCACCTGGGTCCCGTCGATTCCAACCACTACCGGAGGCTCCTCCATATTCTCCTTCTTCATGGCGTCAATTGCTCCGAGAGCCATATCGTCATTATTCGCAATGACAATTTCAATCTCATCCCTGTCGGTCTTCAGCCACTGTGACATCCGGGTCTCCCCCTGCGCCCGGTTCCAGTTGGCGATCTCATCCCCCAGCTTCTCCACCTGGATGCCTGCTTCCGTGATTGTCTTAATCACATACTCCGTACGGATGGATGCATCCTGATGCCCCGGTTCTCCTTCCAGAATGACATACTGCAAGACCTGGTCCCCGTTCTTATCGATCCCGGTAAAATCCTTCTCACAGGCATCCACTACAATCTTCCCCTGCATAATTCCTGATTCCAGCGCAACCGCCCCCACATAAAAGAGCTTCTCCCAGCGTTCCAGGTCCTTCTCCACCAGCTCCCGGTTGAAGAAGATCACCGGAATATCCGCATTCATTGCCATATCAATGGCTGTGGAAGCATCCGTACGGTCCACCAGGTTAATGCATAGTATGTCATATTCTTTCTTTATGAACTCCTCCACCTGGTAGTTCTGGGACACCTGGCTGCCTCCCGCGTTGACGATGTCCAGGGTTATGGTAATATCCTTCTCCTGCTCCATCCGCTTTACCTCTTCCTTCAGATATTCCACGAGGCTGGAAATAAAGGTATCATACTGATTATAGATGCTGACCCCCACCTTCATGCCGGTCCGCTCCCCATCCTCAGTAACCCTGCCCCGGTGCTCTCCGCTGATATAGTTCACCGCAAAGATACAAAGAATGATAAAGGCGATAGCCGCAGGCAATGCAATCCTCTTTATATTCATACTGTATGCCGGTCCGATTCTCCGGCCTCCCCTCCTTATTGTACAATCGGAAATACTAGCCTCTGATTCTTAGGCAAATACATGGTGACCTTATTCACGGTACGGAATTCAATATCAACGCCGGGCTTTTTCTCCCCCTGTCCGATTCTGCAGACTGTCTCCCGGACACTCAGGTACCCAATGTTAAATTCATTCTGGAATACAATGGATTTGATCAGTCCGTAATCAAGATAATGTACAATTTTGTTGGTGCTGCCTATGCCATACACATCGATGCCGCTTTCGGCCTCCTGCACCGCATCGATCACTGCCTCCAGGCTTCTGTCATCCAGCGCGACAATGACATCCGCCGGCTCCTCCTTCAGCTTTTCCTGCAAAAATGCGGCAGCATCCGCATCCTCCCCCGGTTCCCAGGGCCTTACGGTACATTTTGTGTACTTTAGACTGTCAAGAAACCCTTCGTACCGCTCCGACACGCTGTTACGCTGCAGATTGTCTATAAACACCGCCACTGTTTTGTTCTCGTCGCCGCTGAGATACACGGATCTTCCTATATTCAGCCCCATACTGTAATTATCCGCCGAAATATAAGTCAGGCCCTCCGCATCCTTAATGCTGGTCTCTACCAGCACAACCGGTACGGATGCCGCATACTCCCGGACAATGCCGGACAGCTCCCTGCTGTCGGCAGCGGCAAGAATAATCCCCTGGGAACCGTTGGCAATCTCACGTTCTATGAGACTGCTCTGCTCCCCGGCATCCTTCTCGCCGGTGGTGGTGATAAAATTAATTTCCGCGTGAAAATCCAATGCCCCCTGCTCCAGGCCCTGCCTCATCGTCGCCCAGCGGTCACCGGCCCCTGATCCGTATACGATGACGGAGATTCTCGCGGTATTATTCTGTTTGCTTGTATCATTGATGTACCGATAGCTGCTGATAACCAGAATACCGGTAAGCCCCAGCAGCAGCGCTATGACCAGAGTGATTTTCAAGCTTTTTTTCACCGCTTCGCCTCCTTCCAAAGGGTCCCTCTATGCTTCCGTTTTTTCGTAGGGTATCTTGGGGAGATGAATGTGAACCGTGGTGCCCTCATCCAGGATGCTCTCAATCTCCAATCCGTATTCTTTGCCAAAATATAGCTGAATTCTCTGATGAACATTGCTCAATCCGATGCCGGAGCCTTTTTTATGCTCCCGTTTTTCATCCGTCAGGACATAATCCAGGGCCTCCTCCGGTATGCCCAGCCCGTTATCCGTAACATCGAGATAAACCTCGCCATCCTTAAGATATCCCCTTACCTTAATCTCCCCCTCCCCATCCATATATTCCACGCCGTGGTAGATGGCATTCTCCAGGAGGGGCTGCACAATCAGCTTAATGGTGCTGCATTCATTGATCTCCGGGTCGATCCCGATATCCACCTGAAAACGGTTCTTATAGCGTATCTTCTGGATATAGAGATAGTTCTGGGCATGCTCGATCTCTTCCCTGATGCTTATAATATTCTTTCCCTTGCTTAGGCTGATGCGGAACAGATTGGCAAGGGCCGTTACCATAAAGATTGCCTCCTGGTAACGTTCGCTTTCCACCATCCATACAATAGAATCCAAGGTATTATAGAGAAAATGCGGGTTAATCTGGGCCTGGAGCGCATCAAACTCGCTCTTGCGCTTCTTCTCCTGCTGGGTTACCACCTCATCCATCAGCTCATGAAGCCGGCGCACCATGGAGGTGATGGTTCTTCCCAGATGCCGGATTTCATAGGAGCCTCCGATATAAATATTCAAATCCAGCTTGCCGTACTCCAGATCCTTCACAGAATCATCCAGCTTCTTGATGGGATTGCCAATCAGATAGGAGACAAACTGGTTTGCAAAGAAGATCAGCATGATCGTCAGCAGCAGTATAATCCCTGTAAAAAACTGCATTTGATGATAGCTCATATAGAATTCCTCGGCGGGCGTCACATGGATGATCTTCCATCCGGTATAACCCACGGTTCTTACGGTAACCATCCTCACCTCCCCCTCATAGGTTTCCTCATGGGTACCTTCTTCATAATCAGCGGCGGCCTTATTATTTTCATGGAGCAGACTGGAATTAATAAGAATTTGCTTGGGATGATAGATAATCTCCCCGTTTCCATCGATCAGGTATACATAGCCGCTGTTATTCCGGTTCATTTTGGTAAAAATCTGTTCAATCCCGCTGTAATTCATATCAACCAGAAGAATTCCCCGGCTGATGTTGCCGTTTCTCGTCAGCTCCACCACCCTGCTCAGGGAGATCACCCAATGATAATTGAAGCTGCTGTCATGAAAGAGATTTTGGACATGAGGTGTGGAAAAATGTAAATTCTCTATCTCTTGATTCGCATTGACAAACCAGCCCTGGGTGGTGGCATTCAGCCCGTTCTTCAGATTGCTGATGGGCGTGGCGGCTACCAGCGTGCCGTCCCCCTGGAAGCAGACGATGCTCACCAGACTGTCCTTATTGGCCTCATAGAGCAGGCTCATCTCTTCCTCCAGGGTCTCCTTCGCCAGATCCTTCTTCTTAATTACGGTATAATACATGGAGTTGGAGATACGCATCATACTGCGAAGATAAGTGTTCAGGTTCATATTGACCTGGTCGATGAGCTGCTCCTTGCTCTCAATGGTCAACGCCTTTGTGGAGGCGGCGTAACGGGAATAAACCATATAGCCGCTGAAGCCCATCCCAAATAATGCCACCAGGGAAAAGGAGATGGACAGGGTAAACTGTATGGTTCTTCGCCGGGAATATTTAATAATTTTTAAGAGCAGCTCTTTCATCCTGGTCTTCATGAATGGTATGCCTTTCCAGTTCTACAATACTATTTGCTCTTGCGGTAATTAGAGGGTGACACCCCGTATTGCTTTTTAAACACATAGCTGAAATAATTCGGCTCCGTATATCCCACCATGGCCGATATATTATAGGTTTTTTCATCTGTCGTATTCAGCAGCCAAAGCGCCTTTTCCATCCGTACCTTGGTCAGGTAATTGATAAAGCTCAAGCCTGTTTCCCGCTTGAATAAAACCGAGAAATAAGTGGCGCTCACATTGAGGTAGCCGCACAGGGTATCCACGGATAATTCACTGTCGCAGTAATGCTCTCCCAGATAATCCACCGCCTTGTTGATCAAAAGCTTCGCCGTATCGGTACGCTCCCGGCGTATGCTGCTTCTTACCTTGACACATACCTCCAGCAGCCATTCCTTCAAGGCCTCCAGGGAATGAAACTGGTATATCTTACTGTTAATATTGAAATCCGGACCGAACACCTTATCCATGTCAATCTGATAGGTCCAGCCCAGCTTAAAAATCTCCGTCACCATTTCCATCAGGGATACCTGGTACAGTTGAATGGAGATGTTGGAATTCCTGATATAATTCACCAGCTCCTGAATTGCCTTAACCAGATTCTCCACTTCTCCCAGCTTGATTTCCCGGAGAATGTTCTCCGTATATCTGCTTTCCCAGATGTTTGGCACATTGTTCTGGGTTTCCACATCCCGGATATAAATTGCCTGGTTGGCATCGAACAGAATGCGGTAATCCAGGGCGTTCTTCGCTCCCTGGTAGGAATGGCCAAGCTCCATCAGATCCTCGCACAGGCTGCCGATTCCCGCGCAGGTACCGTGCTCCAGAATACGGAAGGCACTTTTGCAGATCTGATCCATGGTGTGGATAAACTCCTTGCTCTGCTTCGGGTCTTTCAATAAAGCAATTACAACCACTGTCTCCAAATTGAAGAAGCTGATAAAATCCAGACAGGAGGACAGGTTCTCATCCACAATCTGCTTCAGGGACAGGGTGATCAGGCTGCTCCCGCCCATATACTCCTCCTCCGGCCTTGTCCTGCCTCCCGCTGTATCCATATGAACAATTCCGGCCATATAACAGGGCGCGTCCAGCTTCATTCCGTAGACTTTCATTAGCTCCCCGACCCGTTTTCTCTGAAGCCTTCCCTCCAGGATGCCCATCAGCAGCTGTTCCTTCAGCAGGGGAAGGCTTTCCATATAATAATTGCGCAGCCGCTCAATATCGCGTTTGCTGTTGATCTCCGCATCCAGCTTCTCCTTGATCCGTTCAAATACCCCTTTCAGCTCAATGGCGTTGATGGGCTTGAGAATGTACTCCTCCACCTCCAGCTTGATGGCCTCCTTGGCGTATTCAAATTCATCAAAACCGGAAAATACGATAATCTTAAAATCCTTGGTGATTTGCTTTAATTTTCTGGATAGGGTCAACCCGTCCATAAAGGGCATCTTGATATCTGTCATGACAACATCCGGGCGAAGATGCTCCGCAAGCTCCAGCGCATCCTCCCCGTTATCCGCATAACCGATTACCTCAAAGCCGATGCTCTCCCAATCCAGCTTTTTAATGATCGCCTGGCGTACCTCCTCTTCATCGTCTACAAGTATCACGGTATATCGTTTCATTCCTGGTCTCCTTTTACACGATTGATATCCGTCCTGTCTCTGCCCATTCCGCATGGGATGCCTCCAGCTTGAAGAACGCTGCCGCAGCCTCCAGCTCCCTTGATTCCAGTCCCAGCTTCCCGGCGGCTTCCTTCAGCTTCTCAACTGCCAGCAGCTGCCCATGAACCGTAACCCCCAGCTCATTGGCCGCTGCCGCCGATTCCTCCGCCGCGGCAGAGATGCTTTCATTTGCCGTCAGGGTATCGCTTTTGGCCCGCTCCATACCTGCAATGCCTTCCACAATCCTTCTCATGTTATCATTCAGGTTTTCCACCTGCTCGTTCACTTCACCGAATACCTTTATTGTACCAGATAATGCCACCTCTTGGGAAGCCACAATATCTTCTGCCTGCCGCGCGGTATCCACGGTCCGCCGGGTCTGCTCCTGGATGCGGCTGATGATAGCACCCACCCTGCTTGCCGCCTGGGCAGATTCTCCGGCAAGCTTTCTGATCTCCAGGGCCACCACGGCAAAGCCCTTTCCCGCTTCTCCCGCCCTGGCCGCTTCGATGGAGGCATTCAGGGACAGAAGTTTTGTCTGCTCCGCAATGTCATTAATGGTTGCCATGATACCGCTGATTGCTTCGGACCTCTGCTCCAAGTCGGAGATGTCCCGAATAACGCTCTGTGTAACCTCCGCGGTTCCTTTCGCCTTTCTGCTCAGATCATGCACTGTCTCCATACCCTGCTCCAGCGTATTCCTGGTTTCGGCGGCAATCTGCTCCATCTCTTTTGTATTCTCATGCACTATGTTAATCTGCCCTGCCAGATTAGACATCTGCAGCAGACTGTTCTGCGTATCCTCTGCCTGCTGTGCGATTCCCTGCTCAATATTATTTACCGACCGGGAGATATCCCTGGCAGCCTGTAATAACTGTCCGGCGGTTTCTGTTACCTGGGAAGAGGACAGCGACACCGCGGCACCGGTTCCGGTCATCTTAACAATCAATTCCTGTATTCCCCCGATCATGTGGTTGATGCTGCTGCCCAAAATGCCGAATTCATCCCTTCGCCGGATATTCAGCAGACCGGTTAAATCGCCTTCCGCCACTCTGCCCAGGGTAACATTGGTCTGATGCAGAGCCCCGGAGATTCCGGCGGAGATAAAGGTTGCCACCAGAACCGCTATCAGAATCGCTATAACGACAATTGCGGCTGTAACACTGCGGATAGCAGCTACCTGGGATAAAATAAGGCTTTCGGGAATTAGGCTGCAGAGCATCGCACCGCCCTCTTTCAGCCTGTTATAGAGGAAAAGATAGGAGGAGCCTTCCAGTTCCACATATTCCGCTCCGCTCACCTCCCCGCTCTGTACCGCGCTGTGATAAAAATCCTGATTTAAAAAGGAAAGGGGGGAGGTCCCCCCTCCGCTGATAATTTCCCTGCCGTCACCGGACAGAAAAGCCGTATGGCTTCCCTCCCCAAAATCCGCCTCCTCCAGAGCCTCCGCAATAAAGCTCTTCTTTAAATCCGCGATGATATAGCCGGAGCGCTGGTTACGGGCATCGATAAAGGAGCTTATATAGGATAAGCTGTAGCTGCCGGTATTGGCAGCGCCGTTTTTACTGATCCGCTCATCCAGCCAGGGATGGGAGCCCACCCAGGCGGAGGTATTGCCCGACGCCGCCAGTTTTTGAAGTTCGGGGGAGACCTTGAAGGCCGCATAATCCTCCACCTGGAAGGTCCCGGAGCGGGTTACCCCTTTACCGTAGGCCGCAATAATATAGATCTCCTCCAGATACTGGTCTGCATTCCTCATATTGCGCACCTGGGTTCCTACTGCTTCCAGAAAGGTCATCTCATCCGCCGGCCTCTCCTTCAGAGCCCCGGAATAATATTGCTTTATCTCATTGCCAGATGCCAGCCCGGCGACCCTTGAGGCTATATTCTGCAGCTCCAGGGAAAAGAACTTACCCATCATGGACAAGCTTGTCCTGCTGGCAGCCTCATAGTTGCGGATAATTCCCCTGGACGCCGTGGAATAGGTAATTGTCCCCAATACTCCGATCAATAAAATCGGAATAAAAAATGCCGCCATGAGTCTTGCCCGTATTCCGAGCATCCGTCCTAATTTATTCTGCCTTTCCTTATGAAGTGAATTCATGTCATTTGATTTTTCTCTAACCTTATCCCTTCTCATTTTTTTCTCCTCATAAGTGCCCGAGGCCCATCAGCCATATTTCCGGACGATAAAATAAAGCATCATAATCACGAGAATCGCAATCAGGCTCCCGATAAGGATATCCAGGGTCTTCAGGGAAACCGGTATCTTATCATAAAGCTTCTCCTTTGCATTGCGTGTATCCTGCTCCTCATTCTTGATTCCGGCGTCCTCCTGCCTGTCCTTCTTCTCTTCGTCCATCCTGTTCTCCAATCCTAACCGCCGCTGCTTTGATCCGGCACCGTCATATTTATTGTACCCCAATCCTCCGGATTTCATTGCAATCCGGGAGTAACAACCGAACTTGTCCCATCTAATGCAAAAGGATATATAACCACTTCTGTAATTATACATCCCTGTTGCTTTATTCCTGATATTATCTCTTCGCTAAGTATTTTCTTAAGTCAAGCGCAACTGCAATAATAATCACAAGGCCTTGGACAATATAGGTATAGGAGGATTCCACACCCAGGAATTGGAGGGATATCTTAAGCAGTTCAAACACCAGCACACCGATGAGGATTCCGGATACCTTACCGACGCCGCCGTTGGTGGATACACCGCCGATGGTACAGGCTGCAATCGCTTCCAATTCGTAACCGGCACCCATATTAACGGAGGTTCCGCCGGATTTTGCTGCCAGCAGGATGCCTCCCACCGCATACAGCATTGCTGCCAGGGTATAGATGATGATTTTGGTTTTGCTGGTGTTGACACCCGCAACCTCGGCAGCACTTTCATTTCCGCCGATGGCATACATATATTTTCCATGTCTTGTCATATTAAAAAGCACCCACATGAAGGCCCCGAATACCACTGCAATAAATAACAGATAGGGAATTCCCAGGAAGGAACCGCTGGCGATATGGGAATAGTCCTTTCTCAGACCGCCGATGGGCTTTGCTCCGGTAAATACCAGACAGATCCCGTATACCAGGGTCTGCATTCCCAGGGTCGCAATAAAGGGCGGAACCTTCAGGAAGGAAATTACCGATCCGTTAATGAAGCCAAAGACTCCGCAGATGATAATCGTGAACAGGAACACAAGATAGAGATTGATCTCCGGCAGCTGCGGGAACAGCTTTGTACTAAAATCAGACCTCTGCAGCAGCACTGCGGCGATACAGGAGCCAAGCCCCACAATACGGCCGGCAGAAAGATCGGTTCCCTTCGTAATCAATGCTCCGCTGACACCAAGGGCAATAATAAAACGTCCCGCAGTATTCACGGAGAGATTCTTGAAATTGCTGACTGAGATAAAGTTCGGCTCACTGATGCCTACAAATACTACGATCAGGGCAATAATTAGTATAATCGCGTTATTCTCCAGAAAACGCCTTACAGATTTTGTGTTAATCGCTGCTTTATTCATATTTTTGTCCATGTATTTACCGCACAAATTACCATGAAAGTGCTGGCATGGACCCGGTCCCCCCTTCGTTTATTAATTCTATTTTTTGTCTATGCAAATTTGGTCGCCAAACTCATAATATTCTCCTGGGTTGCTTCTTCTTTCCCTACCTCACCGCTCACCCTGCCGTCACACATAACCAGAATTCTGTCCGACATACCGATCAGCTCCGGCAGCTCCGAAGAAATCATGATAATACTTTTTCCCTGCTTTGCCAGCTCGGCAATGATGGAATAAATCTCATATTTCGCCCCCACATCGATGCCGCGGGTCGGTTCATCCAGGATAAAGATATCAGGATCATTGGCCAGCCAGCGGGATATGATAACCTTCTGCTGATTTCCGCCGGACAGGGACTGTATCTTGGTTCTGCTGCTGGGTGTCTTGATGCTGAGCTTCTTCACATTCTCCTGCACCAGATTCTCGATTTTGCGGTGATTTAGAAACAATCCCATTCTCAAGTATTTGTTCAGGGAGGCAATGGAAACATTCTCTGCAATGGACAGCACTCCGAAGATACCGGTGGCACGTCTGTCCTCCGTCAGCAGGGCAATTCCCTGGTTGATCGCATCCTGGGGATGCTTGATTCTCACTCTCTTTCCCTTATAGGTGATGGTACCCTCCCGGATGCCGCGGATACCGAAGATTGCTTCAAAAAGCTCGGAACGCTGGGCCCCCACCAATCCGCCGATACCGAGTATCTCACCCTGGCGCAGTTGGAAGCTGATATTTTTAAAGGATTTTTCAGTGATTGAGGTCAGATCCTTCACCTCAAGCACCACCTCGCCCGGTACATTGGATTTGGGAGGATATAAATTCTTTAGTTCACGTCCTACCATTCTGGTAACAATCATATCAATGGTCAGTTCCTTTGCACCCCAGGTTCCGATGTACTGACCGTCGCGCATAATGGTAACATCATCGGAGATGCTGAGGATTTCATCCATCTTGTGGGAGATATATATAATGGAAATTCCTTTTTTTCTTAAAGAATTAATGATTTCGAATAGATTATCCACCTCATTCTGGGTCAGAGAGGAGGTCGGTTCATCCATAATTATAATTTTGGCATTAGCAGAAACCGCTTTGGCAATTTCGATTGCCTGCATCTGAGATACGGATAAGGCAGACAGCTTGACCTTGGGGTCGAAATTCATTTTCACTTCCTTCAGCAATGCTTCCGTATCCCGGTACATTTTTTTGTGGTCAACAATAAAACCGAATTTTCGGGGAAAATTACCGCAATAGATATTCTCAGCCACGCTTCTTTCCGGGATGGGCTGCAGCTCCTGGTGCACCATGGCAACACCCTTTTTCAATGCATCATAAGGATTGACAATATGCGTCGGTTCACCGTTTAATAAAATCTCACCTTCATCCTTGGAATAAATACCAAAGAGGCATTTCATCAAGGTAGATTTACCGGCACCATTCTCGCCCACAAGGGCATGAACCGTACCCGGTCTGACTTTTAACTGCGCATGATCCAGGGCCTTTACGCCGGGAAAGCTTTTGCATATGTCATTCATCTCTAACAAAAAGTCCGACATTGGTTAAACCTCCTATCAATGTATCCGTTGTGAACAACGTTTATAACCCCATGAGGGCTGCTGCAAAGCGTATGACTGGCTCTGCAGCAGCCTTCCGGAATTCTGGAACTATTTTGTAACCTTTACATAATCAACCGTATAATTCTTATCTAATGCTTCGCCCGCAACTGCCTTTACTGCAACATCCGCTGCGGTATGGGCCTGGCCGATATGGTCATTCAAAACGGTACCTGTGATTTCACCGCTTTTAACATAAGAAACTACTTCGTCAAGTGCATCCACACCCACCAGATAGATGTCCTTGCCAACGGTCCTTCCGGCGGACTGGATCGCCTGGCGTGCGCCGAGAGCCATAGCATCATTGTTACAGAATACAACCTCGATGGTATCACCGTACTGTGTCAGGGCTGCCGCTACGATTTCCTGTCCCTTTGCCTGGTCCCAGTCACCGCGCTGGGCAACTAATTCTTCCACCGCAATTCCTGCGTCCTTAAGTGCTTTAATGGAATACTCTGTTCTGTACTGTGCATCTACGTTCTCCGGATCACCGATTACCATGACATAGCTTACCTTGCCGTCGCCGTTGATATCACCCTTATTCTCTAAATCAACAATAATCTCACCCTGCATTGTACCGGACTGTCTTGCGTCCGCACCTACATATGCGATTCTGTCCCAGAGATCCAGGTCTTCGGCGGTGGGCTCACGGTTGATGAAAACACAGGGAATATTGGCATCCTTGCACATATTAATTACAGTGGAGGCCGCGGAGGACTGAACCAGATTTGCCACGATAACATCGTATTTATCCGCGATGAAGGTCTGAATCTGGTTGGTCTGCTCTGCCTGATCGTTCTTGCCGTCAACTACAGTTACCTCATAGGTAACCTTATCATTGCTTAATTCCTCTTTGAAATATCTCTCCAGCTCCTGCCGGTAAAGAGTCATGAAGTTATCGTCAAATTTGTAGATCGTAATACCTACCTTAACTGTTTTTGCTGCATCAGGAGCTTTCGTTGCCTCTGGCCCGGTTGTCGCGGCAGGGGATTTTCCTTCCGGCTTGGAGCCGCAGCCTGATAATAAGGCTGCCAGCATCACAACACTAAGTACAAGCACCATAAATTTCTTCATATAAATATCCTCCTTTTTGAAGCCCTCGCTTCGATTCTATACGGCATATGCCGTAATGTAAGTGGTCGGAAGCTGCTTTTTCGCTCCCGATAATGTAATTTTATTACACTTGGAATTATAACAAATACCTTTTAACAATAACATACAATTTTCCTCTCAGAACCCTCAAAATTATTTACTATTTATAATTTTCATGGATTATTTTAAATTTTATTGTATGTTTTTTATTACCTTACAGATTTCGATCTCTTACTTTCGTAATACTATATAAATGATAGCCTGATTAAAAGCCCGTAATCTATACATATTTCAATAAGGAAATAATACGAAGCATTCATGAGATGACAGGGCAATATAATTTGATTTTTTGAGGAAACAGTCGAATATATGCGTAGTTTTAAGACTTATATTGATATATAATGATTGTATCAGGGCAGCAGGAAGAAGGCTGCCGGAAACTGCCGCAGACTGAGCTGTAACGCAAAAGGCGCGGCATAATTAAGAAGAACATTGAAAGTGAGGTAAGGATATGTTTTATGAGAACAACAAGGTCTCAGAACTGAATATCGCCTACATCGGCGGCGGCTCCAAGGGATGGGCCTGGAGCTTTATGACGGATCTGTCCATCGATGATCAGATCAGCGGCACTATCCGGCTCTATGATATTGACCAGGAAGCAGCCCGCAGGAATGAGCTCATCGGAAACAGCCTGCTGGAGGATCCCGATCGTACAGGAAAATGGCACTATGTCACCTCTCCCTCTTTAAAGGAAGCCTTAACCGGGGCTGATTTTGTCGTCATTTCCATTCTGCCCGGAACCTTTGAGGAGATGCGTTCCGATGTGCATGCCCCTGAGAAATACGGAATTTACCAGTCCGTTGGAGATACTACAGGCCCCGGCGGCTTGCTCCGTGCTCTGCGTACCATACCTATGTTTGTGGAAATTGCCGAGGCAATCAAGGAATTCTCTCCCGATGCCTGGGTTATTAATTATACCAACCCCATGTCTCTCTGTGTGAAGACGCTGTACCATGTATTCCCCGGTATCAAGGCCTTCGGCTGCTGCCATGAGGTGTTCGGAACCCAGAAGCTGTTATCCGACATGTGCACCGAGCTGCTGGGGGAAGAGAATATTGAACGCAGTGAGATTCATGTTAATGTGCTGGGAATTAATCATTTTACCTGGTTTGACCGTGCTTCCTACAAGGGCTATGACCTGTTCCCCCTCTACCGCAAATTCGTAGATCAATATTATAATGACGGATATTCCAAGAAGGATGAGAACTGGATGAATTCACCCTTTGCCTGCAACCAGCGGGTCAAATTCGACCTCTTCCGCAACTACGGGCTGATTGCTGCCGCCGGTGACCGTCACCTGGCAGAATTCATGCCTCCCGTTTATCTTAAGAATCCGGAAGTGGTTGCATCCTGGGGCTTTTCACTGACCAGTGTGGATTACCGTATCGAAGACCTGCACAAGCGCATGGAGAAATCCGACCGGTATTTGAAGAAAGAATTAAAGCTGAATACCAAGCCCTCCGGGGAAGAAGGAATTCTTCTGATGAAATCCCTGCTGGGGCTGTACCGCACAGTCAGCAATGTAAATATTCCCAACTCAGGACAGATTGCCAACCTTCCTCTGGGCGCCATCGTGGAAACCAATGCTCTCTTTGAAAGAGATCATATCAGCCCTGTATTTGCCGGAGAGATTCCCGCGCCCGTACTGGAGCTGGTTCTCCCTCATTCACAGAATCATGACCGCATCCTGACGGCGGCTCTGACCTGTGACCGCAAGCTGGCTCTTGAGGCCTTCTGCAAGGATCCCCTGGTCACTCTGACAGAGAAAGAGGCTCTGCCCTTGTTCAACGAAATGCTGGAAAACACCCGGAAATACCTTCCGGGCCAATGGTTTAAGTAAGAAATCTCTTACGATACTTTAAGGGGGACAGCTCCAGGTACTTTTTGAATACCTTCTCAAAATAAGTAATACTGTCATAGCCCACAAGCCCGGCAATCTGCGTGATACTGAAATCGGTATTCTCCAGCATCTGCCGGGCTTCTTTGATGCGGACCGCATTGATGTATTCATTGACGGTAAATCCGGTGACCTCCTTGAAGCTGCGGCTTAAATAGCTCTTGCTCAAATAGAAGCTTTGCGCAATATCCGCCAGGGAAATATCCTGTTGGAAATTATGGGTGATGTATTCTGCAATTTCATTAATTTTCCGGTATTTCTCGGAGGATACCCCCTCCGCCTGCATGGCGGGGTTCTCGCCGCTCCTGCAGCGGTAGGCAAAGAGGATCAGCTCTGCCAGCCTGGCCTTCACCGTGAATTCATATCCGGTATGCTTCTTCGTAAGCTCGGAAACCAGATCGGAAAAGATTCCCTCCACGTACCTTTGACCCTGGTCATTTAATTCAACCACGCCAAAGTCCCTGGAAAAGAAGCTGCGGATGTCAATATTATCATATAAGCGGAAGATGTCCTCTAACGCCTCCTCCTTAATCAGCGTCAGAATCCGTTCATGATAAGCAGTGCCGCCCATGACAGTCTTGTGAATCTGATTGCGGTCAATCATTACCAGGCTGCCCTTCCGGATATCGTAAGCCTGGTTCTCGATAAAATAGCAGCGGTTGCCATTTACCAGGTAATAAATCTCATATTCGTTATGAAAATGCTTTGATGCCATGTTGAAGTCGGAATCCCGCTCCATTCGCTCTATCGAGACTCCGCCAATCTGACCGAAAAATATGATATGATCCATATAGATAACCATACATTATCAGCAATGTATGCCTTTCTCACTGTGTGCAAACTTTTTGCCTGCGGCTAACAGCAGCCGGTTATTCCGGCTCAAAAGCTCCTGCGTACATTTAACCGCAGGAAATCATCTGCCGGCCTCCGCAATATACTGATCCAGCAGCTCAAAGATCCAGCTCCTCAGGCTGGAAAAATGGTAGCCGGCTTCTTTTGCTTTCTCTACAATCAAGGAAAATTCTCCTCCATTGTAAGGGGCTTCCTCTCCGTCCTGACTAAGAATCGGTTTTTTACCTGCTCCGGCTTCCACATGGTCAAGGATTTCCTGTATCGCAATGCTTCCGGTGCTGCCTGCATTAACCGGCCCCACCACTGCCGTTTCCGCAATCCAAGCCAGAAAATCTCCTGCCTGGGAGGATTGAATAAATGCGATCTCTTCCCTCGGATCGTCTATCTTCATCGGTTTCTCCCTGACGATATGCTCTGCGTAAAAATACAGACGTTTGGTATAATCATCCGTTCCCGTCACATAGAGAAAACGGACTGCCGCAGAGGAAAGCTCCGGATAGACTTGGAACAGCGCACATTCTGCCTGCCGTTTAATCTCATCATAGGTATCATCCTGCCTTGTGCACCAACGAAGAGGATGGGACAGCGGACAAAAGTCCTCTTCCACGGTTCCAATACCAAGCGCCGGATAGACCGATGCACTGGAAGTGAGAATATATCTCTTACATTTTACCGCCTCCAGAAGGTATTTTACATCCAGAGAGCTATAGGCAATATTATCACATATTACATCATAGGACTGGTTATGAAAGGCGCTCTTTAGTGCCTCTGCTTCCGTTCTGTCAACGATAACCCGCTGAACACGGTCTCCAAATCCATCCCTGGCATTTCCCCGTGTTGCGATCGTGACCTGATGCCCATTCCTTAAAAGGGCCTCTACCATATGAATACCAAAGAATCTTGTTCCTCCGATCACCAATACCTTCATAAATTTTCAAGCCCCTTCCTGGTTCTTTTTCTAGTTCTTTTTTCTTTTTCTGTTTCTTATGAATTCTTTCTTTTGTTTCTGCTGCTTCTTTTTCTATTTCATCCAATGTTCCCTATAGCGTCCGGCTTACCAATTGTTCACGGCATACTCCGCGAAGGAGACCAGTTTTTCTATTTTTAATTCCGTACCGTCCTCCAGAACTGCCCGGCCTGTGAATTCTCCGAACATCTGATGACAGCAGTTATCCACCCATAACAGCTTGGTTTTGGTTGTTCTGTCATATCTGGGCGTCAGGACTAAATCAAGCTTTCCATCCGTATCATGGATATGCCAGGGGCACATATAGTCCGAACCCAGCTCAAAGCTCACCTCTCCCAGCTTACAGATATCATCTCCGTAAAATAGAATATTTTCAGTGGCATGACTGGTATTTCCAAAGCCGCAGCCCAGGTTAAAGCCGAATATCCGATTGTTCACCAGCCCTGTTCCGTTGCTCCAGTACCATTCATTATGGAATGGCCATACTCCCCTGCCCCAGTCAAGCAATCCATAGGAATCTGCGGAAGAGAAGCAGTATTGCTTCTCACCATACCTTACAACGCCCTCAGCCGGCATGCAGTTAATCTTGTGGTTATAATAGAAAGCCGTCGGGGATTCATCAAAGGGTATATTGATTACCAGAGAATTCCGGTTTTGTCTGGTCAGAGTTACATCTGCTTCAAAATCCTCCCATTTACAATAAAGACGGCGCACATCGCCCTTGACCTCAAAGAATATCTCACCGCCCTTTTTCTCATATCTGACCACATGATCCTTCTCCGCATCCTCCGGCAGATGCAGCGACCCAAAGGGAAGGACCAAAAAGGTGCCTTTTTCCGCAAGGCGCTCTCCCCTTTCAAAATCAAAGAACATGATACCGGCCTGACCCGCATAAGCGGCATGGCCAATGGTAAATTGCAGGCACATCCTCCGGTCAGTTATCTGATAAAAATCCCATTCCTTAATCCGAAAACAGGATGCTTTAATCGCTTTTCTCCGGTATGTCAGAATGCTTTCTGTAGAATAACCGGGATAAGGCGAGCCCTTCTTATCAAGGACCGGCCCGGGCTTCTCAAATTTTATCTGTGTCATAAACTCTCCTCTCCTCCCTTCCGATTCGCTGCTTTCCGCTTACGCAGCAGCTTTCCTGCAGGCAGCATGGGCAGAAAAGTAGCCAGTGTTAACACGGAAGATACCGCAAACAGGATTTCATTCGGAATACTTCCCTCCACTCCGTCTACCACCGCACTTGTACCATGATAGGTAATAATATAATTCGAAATCATCGGCCCGATGATCATTGGGATACAGACAAAGAACAATTGCTTAATTCCCTCAAATTGTCCCCGCTGCTCCTCGGGATACAGGTTCTTATACCAGGCAGTCAGCGTCTGCAGGATGACCACATATCCCGCACCGGTGAGCAGCATGCCCGCCGCCAGCATAATCATATGCCCGCTCATGCTTATGGTAACCAGCCCAAGGGTATTCACCAGCAGCGCAAATGCGATAACCCTGATATTATCTCCTCTGTCAATCAGGCGGGCAGCAGGTATGGTCAGCCCGACTGCCGCCAGCAGGCTTACCCCCTGAATGAGACCCGTCATGGTATAATCCATTCCCAGATAATTCACAAAATAAATGTTAACATAGGGAAAATACACATTAAAGCCGATAAAATATACCATCATGACTACGAACACCCAGAACAGCTCCCGGTTCTCTCTTACGGTACGGTAGCGGAACACGCTGAAAAACTGCCGCCAGAAGCCCCCGGGATCCTTCTTCGCCCGGAGTGCCGGCGCATCCTTCAGTGTAAATAAGGTGAACACTCCAATGGCGGTTACCAGTCCGCCGATCATGATGAAGAAAGCAAAGAAATCCAACCGGTCTATAATAATACCCGATACCACGGAGCCAAAGATCGTCGCGAGAACCGGCATCGTTGCAAAGGCTCCTCCAACCTGTCCCCGGTTCGTCTCATTGGAGATATCCGTTGTCCAGGCACAAAAACCGCTGTCGTATCCGACGGAGCCAAAAAAGCTCATAATTGCATCCATACCGACTACAAAGCAGCCTGCGGCAAATACCGAATGAATCGGCAGAAATTCAGATACCCCGAACGCAATCGTGAAGATTCCCCACAGGATATATCCTATTGCAATAAACGGCTTGCGCTTTCCCCTCCGATCGCCCATTGTTCCGATTAAAAAAGTGGCAAAGGTGGTGACCGCGGCACTGACACCCACCATCCAGGAGATGATATCCGGATTAGGCGCTATTTTGGCATAGACAAAGGAGTTAAACCATGCATTTTCCACATTCCAGCACAGCTGCCCCGCCATCCCCAGGATCCATATCAAAGCCCAGTTCTTTCTGCTGATTTTCTCCATTTTATGTATTCTCCTTATCTCCTTATTTCTTTTACTTCCCTTTCCGGTTATGGATTATGATTACTATATACAAAAATTAGATTTCCATAAGGACTTTTACTATAATTACCACAATTATACCCCTTATTCCTCCTTACTGCAAACAGTGTTTTTCTGTTTGAATCAAAAAAGGCGCTGCTTTAAGCGCCTTTCCTTCTAAAAAGAGGTTCTATAATAAATGATACAGCTTACATCAATTGATTATAGATCCGGTCCAGGGTTTCCTCAAGTGAAGCATGATATTCTGTCGTTCCGAAATCCAGCATGATCTTGCAGGACTTGTCCGTAATCAGCTCCATATTGTCCTTGAGATACTTCTGAAGCTTATGGGTTACCTTGATGGCAGGCACCAGCCCGGTCTCAGGCAGTACGACCAGAAGATGCTGGGCATCCCAACGGCCTACCAGATCCAGCTTGCGCAGATGGCTGATCAGCAGCTCCCCCATGGATTTGGCCACCCGGTTGACCACCTCCTGCTCCTCCTGGGGATTCACCAGCTTAACCAGGGTGATTTCGCACAGGAGCAGGGAGAAGGGATTGCCATATCGGTTATGGCGCGCTATCTCCCGTTCGATGTTCTCCAACAGCCCTCTCTGATTCGTCAGTCCGGTGGTGCTGTCTATTCTGATATGATTCTCCATCAGCTCATCCAGAGCCGTTTTCGCATTGAGAAGTCCTCTCAGGTCATTGAATTTATTAATCATGGGCTCCAGCTTCTCATAGCCGAGATAGACTCTCCACTGTTCCTTTTCCAATATGATCAGCTTGGTAAGGCTGTCCTTCTGGGGCATATCCATGACAATATTATATTCCACGGTATTTACGCTGAATTCCAGGACATCGCTGAAGCTCTTTCCCTGCAGCATTTTGTTCTTATATACGCCGTAAAGATCACATTTGAATTCCTTCATGGTGTAGACCTTGGATACCGCTGTCTGCCAATGGATGAAATCATCCCTGGTAATATTGCGCTTATCCGTGTCGGATATCATGTCATAGCATTTGGAATATTCATTTTTCATGATATGTCGGAAGTACTGCTCCAGCAGCGCTTTGGCAGACAGAAATCTCATATCGCCCTTTGCCTGACGGTCGCCGGATGCAGCACCGGCAGCGAACTGGGAAGCTTTTGCATTGGAAGAGGGAGACTTCGCACCGGCAGAGGCTGTCTGGGCACCGGCCTGGGGTGCCGGACGGAGATTCCGGTTCTCCCAGAGCCGGGTATATTCCTTGCGCTTCTCCGGATCGCTGAGAATAGAATAAGCCTCGTTGATCAGCTGCATTCTGTCATCATTATCATTGCCCGGCCTTACATCGGGATGATATTTGCGCGCCAGCCGCTTATAAGCGCTTTCGATAATCTCCGGCTCCGCCTGGTAATGAACCTGGAGGATCTTGTAATAGTCATTGGTTTGCTGCATGCCTTCACCGCCTTATCACCTTATCATATGAATCTGTTGGTTGGTATCATCTTCCGAATTCGGACAGCTGCAGCCCTTTGTTACGGTCAAGGGCGGTCTGAATGCTCCAGTTATGAACAAAGAGAAGCAGCGGATTCCCTTTCAGGTCCTTCACCTTCTTTGTATCCGAGGACACACTGAGTTTGCTGACATCAATATCCTTATTCTCCACCCAGCGGATGAATTCATAGGGCAGGGGCTCCATTCGGATCTCCACCCCGTATTCGGATTCCAGACGGAATTTCAATACATCAAATTGCAGGGTGCCTACCACCCCCACGATGATTTCCTCCATGCCGGTATTATACTCCTGAAAGATCTGGATCGCTCCCTCCTGGGCGATCTGGGATATTCCCTTGAGAAACTGCTTTCTCTTCATGGTATCCACCTGCCGCACCTTGGCAAAATGCTCCGGTGAGAAGGTGGGAATTCCCTCATAGGCAAATTTACAATCCGGTGTGCACAGGGTATCTCCGATGGAGAAGATCCCAGGGTCAAAGACTCCGATGATATCTCCCGCATAAGCCTCCTCAATGATGGTTCTCTCACTGGCCATCATCTGCTGGGGCTGGGACAGACGCAGCTTTTTATTTCCCTGGACATGGTTTACTTCCATTCCCGCGCTGAATTTGCCGGAGCAGATTCTCATGAAGGCAATCCGGTCCCGGTGTGCCTTGTTCATATTGGCCTGTATCTTGAATACGAAAGCGGAAAACTCGTTCCCCAGAGGGTCAATGGCCCCCTCGGTGGATTGTCTCGGCAAGGGCGAGGTAGTCATGGACAGATATTTCTTCAGAAAGAACTCCACTCCGAAATTGGTCAAAGCCGAACCGAAGAATACCGGTGTCAGCTTGCCGCTCAGCACCTGGTCAATATCGAATTCGCTGCTGGCGCCGTCGATCAGCTCGATTTCCTCCGACAGGATATTGTGATTCTCTCTGCCGATCAGTTCATCCAGCCCCGGATCACCCAGCTCCGCCTCCACCGTTTCAACCTCCTTCATGCCGTTATGGGCGGCATAAAAGCGGGAGATATGCTTCTTCTCCCGGTCATAGACTCCTTTAAAATTCTTGCCGGAGCCGATGGGCCAGTTGATGGGACAGGTGCGGATTCCGAGAACGCTCTCGATCTCATCCAGCAATTCAAAGGTGTTCCTGGCCTCCCGGTCCAGCTTATTAATAAAGGTAAAGATGGGAATTCCCCTCATGACACATACCTTAAAAAGCTTCTTCGTCTGAGCCTCCACGCCCTTAGAGGCGTCGATTACCATGACCGCCGAATCCGCCGCCATCAGGGTGCGGTAGGTATCCTCCGAGAAATCCTGGTGCCCCGGCGTATCTAATATATTGATACAATAACCGTCATAATTAAATTGCATTACGGATGAAGTAACCGAGATACCACGCTGCTTCTCGATCTCCATCCAGTCGGACACCGCGTGTTTGTCCGTCTTCTTGCCCTTAACGGAGCCGGCAAGGTTAATCGCTCCTCCGTACAGCAGCAGCTTCTCTGTCAGCGTCGTCTTGCCTGCGTCCGGGTGGGATATAATTGCAAAGGTCCTTCTTTTCTTTATTTCTTCGGTATAATTACCCAATGTAAAGCCTCCAAACTGATCCGTCCGATGCATCTGCATCAGAATCTTCTAAATTTCTAAGTAAACCAATTAATCTTAATATATTAGAAAGCAAATTGTCAAGGGATTTACATGGGGAAATCAGAGATTCCATACTTTGTTACTATCCCGTTCTCCTGTCGATACCTCTGAGGGGAAATTTCTATCTCTTTACGAAAGACATACGTAAAATAACTTGCACTTTGAAATCCGCATGAGACTGCGGAAGTGTTGTAACCGGTGATATTCCGGCGGATGTCGTTGCATATATTATTTTAAGTACAGAAAATTAGACGTATGGGCATAATATAGGGATGATCCAAACAGGGGACTGACGTTGTCAAACCTTTTCACTGGAAAATTCACGCACCAGATCAGAACGTTTGCGGATGGATTTGAACCATCGGTGCGTTGCCGCACACCACCTTAGCAGAGCGGCACCATAAACCTCTCGGACACGCAAACAGAGTGGATGGGGTAGGACTCGAACCTACGATGTTTCCTTGTGACAGATTTACAGTCTGCTGCCCTCGCCGCTAGGCATACCCATCCATAATAGCTCCGGCGGGATTCGAACCCGGCATTCCCGCCTTGAAAGGGCGATGTCCTCACCTTTAGACCACGGAGCCATATTGCAGACTCTGTCACAGAGTCCGCTGTTTGTTTTCCTTTCACGCGCTTATTCCCATTGCCTCGTCTGATATCACAAGAATATCATCAATCTTTACTCCGAAGACCGCTGCCAGAACCACCATATTGTCCATGGTTGGCAGTGCTGTTCCATGCTGCCACTTGTATAGCGCCTGCGGTGTGGAGAAGCCGAATACCTCCTGCAAATCCTTTACCGTCAAACCGGCACCCGCCCTCAGATTCATAATATTCTGTCCCGTCTTAACCATATCAATGGTTGGGATTGTAAACATTTCATTTTCCTCCTGCTCCGGCACCGGCCGGAACAGGTATGTTCTAGTCAGATGCCTTAAAATTATAGATTGGTTTCATTACATCGATTACGTCTACCGTTTCTCTAATCACATCGATAATATCCTCCAGGGACTTATACGCCATGGGCGCTTCATCAAGCGTAGCTTCATTGACAGAAGTGGTGTAAACCCCCTCCATCATCCTTTTATATTCGTCCATAGAAAGACTTTCCTTTGCTTTTCTCCGTGACATAAGACGGCCTGCTCCGTGGGGTGCGGAATAATTCCATTCCGCATTGCCTTTTCCTGCTGCCAGCACGCTCCCATCCCTCATATTAATTGGAATCAGCACCCTTTCATCTTTATGGGCTGCAATTGCACCCTTTCGTAATATCATTTCCTCTGTGTCAATATAATTATGAACGGTATGAAAAGCCTCTGAGCCTGTCATCTTGGTTCTTTCCAAAATAACTTCCGCCATCTTTTCACGGTTTCTTTTTGCAAAATGCTGAACAAGCTTAACATCATGCAGGTAGTCCTCAAAGTAGGTTCCATATAGAAAGCATAAGTCCTCCGGCATGGTTGTTTCCCGCTTGTTCCATGATATTCCCTCTAACGCTGCCTGGATTTCCTGCCGTTTTCCTGCCGCTTTGTAGGTCCTGATGATCTCATCCCTCTGTTGAAAATAGTCCTCTTTTCCCTTGTTTAAATCGATTGCAAGCTGCTGATATATTTCTGCCGCCTGTTTTCCCAGATTTCTGCTTCCGGAATGAATCACAAGATATTTTGTGCCGTCCTGCGCCTGATCTACCTCAATAAAGTGATTGCCGCCTCCAAGGGTACCCAGACTTCTCTCCAGCCGTTTCGTGTCACGAAGACTTCTGTAGCAGCGTAGGCTTGTTAAATCAAACCTCTCCTGTCTTCCCTCCCATACATTCATCCCGGAAGGGATGAAATGTGCTGCTTCATCCAGCTTTTCAAAATCAATCTCTCCCTTGCCGAGATTAACCGTATACATACCACAGCCGATATCAACACCTACGATATTAGGAACCGCCTTATCTACTACCGTCATCGTGGTGCCAATGGTACACCCCTTTCCGGCATGGACATCCGGCATAATGCGAATTTTACTGCCCTTTGTAAACTCATAGTCACACATTCTGCGAATCTGCTCGATTGCTTCCTCCTCTACTATTTTGGCATAGCAGACTGCCGTATTTACCTTTCCTTTAATCTCCAACATTGAATTCCTCCTTCCTTTTAATAATTACCCTGAGCATACCCCATATAAACTTGGACTCACGAGATCCCGATTAAAAACCGAGTGCTCCCCCAGCTGAGAACTGAGCTAACGGAGTATAAAAAAACCGCTCATCCTATAGAAGATAAGCGGTCTTTTTGTCCTCATGCGGCCATGATATCCCGCTCTGCGGCGGGATGCACACTTCACTGTGCTTCGGCACTGATATCTGCACATTTCAATCGACTTTTACTTATCTTATATGGACGCATCAATTTAAGACTCTGTATTTTATCCAGCGTCTCGTAACGTTCACTATTGAGGTAATAAGTAAAATTAATTGCCATGTTCATTGTCTTTTCCCTTCTGGACTTTTGCCCGGTTTACTTCCTTCTATCTCATACTTTACCACAGAAATCTCTGGCTGTCATTAAACTTGTGGTATAAATTTTGTATTGCTGCTCGCCTTGTTCCATATTCCCATGTATTATATTAACCTATATCATTGACACCTGCCGCAGTTCTTGTTACTATCGAAACTAACCATTGGTATGGATTATCGGGAGGTTAATTATGAAGGTTGGAATTATCAGATGTATGCAAACGGAGGACTACTGCCCTGGAACAACCGATTTCCGTATGATACGGGAAAAGAAAGGGGCCTTCGAGGGTGCCACGGAGGATATCGAATTAATTGGATTTGTCAACTGCGGCGGATGTCCCGCTAAAAAGGCGGTGCTTCGTGCCCGGGAATTGGTCAGGAGAGGTGCTGATACCATCGCCTTCGCCTCCTGCATTCAAAAGGGGACACCCATCGGCTACCCCTGTCCCTTCGCTAAAAAAATGAAGGACATTATCGCCAATGATTTGGGGGATCAGGTCCAATTTCTTGATTATACGCATTAGTTCCCTTAGAGCAATAAAGCAAATTTCAAAGGAGTCTGCCATGAAGTATGAACCAAAATCAGAAAAAGAAATCATGTGTCCAATCGAGTATGGACTTGATATATTCGGAGGCAAATGGAAATCAAGAATTATCTGCGTTTTATCCTCTGCGGAGGTGATGCGGTATAATGAGATTCGAAAGGAACTGGGCAATATCACCGATGCGGTGCTTGCGGCCATGCTGAAAGAACTGATTGCAGATGAGTTAATCAGCCGCAAGCAGTACAATGAAATCCCGCCGAAGGTGGAATACTCCCTGACTGAAAAGGGGATCTCGGTGTTACCTATCCTGCAAAGCATTTGCCATTGGTCACGTCAGCAGACAAGGGATGAATTGGAGAAAAAGCTGCCGCCCTGCAAAACCTGTACACAGCTTGAACTATGAGTTATTATTGATTGGCTTTTCTTTTTATTATTGACATACGTCAATAATAAAAGTAAACGAAGCGAGGTGAGGCGATGCCAAGACCCCGGAAACACCGGCGTGTATGCTCGCACCCGCGATGTACCAGTTTCAAGCCATGCGGTGGGAGCGAACAGGGAATCACAATGACCCTTGACGAATACGAGGTCATCCGCCTGATTGACCTGGAAGGGCTGACACAGGAACAATGCGCGGAACAAATGGAGGTTGCCCGTACTACGGTGCAAGCCATTTATACCAACGCCAGAAAAATACTGGCACAATGCATCGTGGAAGGGCGCCCTTTGCAAATTGGCGGCGGTGATGTGCTTTTTTGTGAGCATCACAACGCATCCTGCGGCCAAGGCTGCTGTAAGCGGAGAAATTCTAAAAATGAAGAAACGGAACCGGAAGCGAGTAAACATGGCAAAGATAGCTGCTCGGGATGCAGCAGGGAAAATCATACGGATGCAGGGAATTGAATGGTTTTGACCAAGCTGTTTGAGGAAATGGAGGCAAAGAAATGAGAATTGCAGTAGCATATGAAGGCGGAAAGGTGTTTCAGCATTTTGGGCACACGGAAGTGTTTAAACTCTATGACATAAAGGCCGGCAAGGTTCAGGGTACTGCTGTCGCGAACACAAACGGCAGCGGCCATGGCGCATTGGCTGGCTTTCTGAAAAATAGCAACGTAAACACGCTGATCTGCGGCGGGATTGGTGACGGTGCAAAACGTGCCCTGGCCGAAACAGGCATTGAACTGTACGGCGGAGTAAGCGGTGATGCGGATCAGGCTGTGGCCGATCTACTGTCCGGCAGCCTGAACTACAACCCCGATGTGGCTTGCAGTCATCATAGCGGACACCATTACTAGGTTGGAATCTAGGATGGAATGATTGCGACAGCCACGGTCAACCCCATGGCCGCGAATGAAAATGTATTTGATTCTGCTAATATTAAAATCGATACAACAACTTAAAATATACAAAACAAGAGCCGGGGAGATCATTGTTATTCTCCGGCTTCTCTATGCTTTTGAAAGCATCATGGAAAAGCTGCCTGTCAGCCTCAGGCCTGCTTAACCGTTGTGAGCTCCGGTAAATTCATGAATCAACGCTTTCATATGTTCCGTTAAATACTTGTTTTTATGGTGTACCAGTGAAAAGCTTCGTGTCAATGACATGTCTGATATATTGATTTCATGCAGTTCCCCTTGCTGTACGTAGGGGCTTGCAACACGCCGTGACAGCACAGATATCCCGAGGTTTTGCAACAATGCGGAAAGAATGGAATCAAAGCTGTGGGAGGTCCATTTCACATGGATTGCCGCCTTATGCTTTTCCAATTCTCTCTGAAAGAGCTCCCGCGTGCCGCTTCCGTCCTCCCGAACCAAAAACGGGCATTCCAGGATCTCTTGAAGCCGGACAGCTTGCCGGCCCGACAGCGGATGGCTTTTATGGCAGACCAGCACCAGCTGATCCTCCAGCAACGGCTGCAATAGAATATCCTTATGCTTTGTCTGCCCCTCCACAAAGGCAAAATCCAATTTGCCGGTTAATATATTCTCCTCGATCACCGCTGTGTTGTCCACCAGCACCGAGACGAACACATTGGGATTGCCCGCTTCAAAACGGCGCAGGACAGGCGGCAGAACGCTCTGACCAATTGTAATAGTAGCACCTACCGTAAAATGCGGGGACAGCGCAAGTCCGTTCATCTCCTTATCCATGGCACCGGTTAAGCTTAGAATCTGTCTGGTATACTCCAGAAGGCGCAGGCCTTCCGCAGTCATATACAGCTTCTTCCCAATCCGGTTAAACAGCAGAATCCGGTATTCGCTCTCAATCTCCTGAATTGCCTGGCTGATGGTGGGCTGGGCGATATGCAGCTCCTTTGCCGCCCTGCTCATATTCATGTGGCGCGCTACCGCCTGAAAGATCTCCATAGTTCGTATCGTCATTGTATCACCTCCTATAGTAATATTCCTATTGTTCTTATTCATATTATATATTTTACACTATATATATTCAAGCTTATAATAGAATAAAAAACACAAGAGGTTATTAAGTATGAAAACAGAAATTGTCGGCGAAACCGTCGTAGACGCATCAACCGCAGCCCACCTGCATACCCCTGCTTCTCCTCTCACCCCGGAGCAAATCAAAAGCGTGAAGGGGCAGGGCTTTCTCTATAACAAGGGCACCCGTAATTTTTCTGGTCGTGTCATTACCGAAAACGGTATTTTGACCGACTGGCAAATGGCGGCTGTCACAGAGGCGGCAAGACGCTTCGGCAATGGCAGCATCGCCCTGACCGTGCGTCTGACGCTGGAAATTCAGGGAATTTCCTTCGAAAAGATTCCGGAAATGGTTCATTTTATGAAAGCCCACGGGATGCAATGCGGCGGTACCGGCTCCAAGGTGCGCCCCATTGTCGCCTGCAAGGGAACCACCTGCAGCAATGGCTTATGCGATACCTCCACTCTGGGGGCAATCATTCATCGGCGCTTTTATGAAGGCTACCGGCAGGTTATCCTCCCCCATAAATTTAAGATCGCCGTGGGCGGATGCCCTAACAACTGCATCAAGCCGGATCTCAACGACGTTGGTATTGTCGCTGTCCGGTCCCCTGAATTGATTCTTGACAAATGCAGAGGATGCGCGAAGTGCGGCGTCGTAAACGCCTGTCCCATGGGGGCCGCCTCGGTGGAGGACGGAAAAATACGCATTAATACTTCGCTTTGCAACAGCTGCGGAAAATGTGCGGGGAAATGTTATTTTTCCGCCTTGGAAGGTCTTGAAATACAGTACCGGGTCTATGTCGGAGGAAGATGGGGCAAGAAAGTCCGTCAGGGCTCCCCTCTCTCCAGGCTCGTCCCTGAGACAGAGGCGTTGGACCTGATTGAAAAAACCATCCTCCTGTTTAAAAAAGAGGGCGTAACCGGTGAACGGTTCTCCGATACCATCGAACGTCTTGGTATGGATTATGTGGAAGCCGCACTGTACAGCAGAGAGCTTCTGGATCGGAAAAATGATATTTTAGAAGTTCAGAGTTGATCCTTACTATGAAATTTATTAGTTACTCATAAATTTCCTAATATCTTTACTCTTCTTAGTGTCTTTGTTATAGTTGAAACACCATAAAGGGAAAGAACAAAGTATTGATATGGAGGTATGAAATATGAGCGCAAAAGCTTATCTTGAAATCACAATGGTAATTCATGCAGAAAATCGCCCGGCAGCAGCCAAGGTGTACACCGATTACCGCGGTCCCTTCCTTTCTCAAATCAAGGGTGCCGTATCCAAGGAGTTACTGATCCGCGATGAGGATGTGCAGGTCCTGCACGGCTTTGACAGCGTGGAGAATGCAAAAGCGTATCTTGACAGCGAGATGTTCAAGAATGATGTCTTTGTCGGCTTAAAACCCCTGTGGGCTGCCGATCCTGATGTTAAGATCTACACCGTTGCTTAAGAAAAAGGCAGATAACAGGCAAGGGGTATCGCAAAATCACCAAAATAAAGTGATGGAGCGATACCCCTATTATTTTTACGCCTCCAGAACCCATACTCTCATCTGGTTCAGTCCCCGGTTCCCCCAGGCATAGTATGGAATTGCTTTTATTTTCACCGTTTCCCTGACCGGAGCCTCTTCCGTATAAAGCTCCTGGGTGTTGGTCTTTACCCTTATCCCCTCCAGTGTCAGAGGAATGATTCCGGACAGAAGATTTTCCTCATATTCTCCGGCCTCGATTACTGCCTCTCTGGGAATTCTCAGCTCCTGCAGTCTCTCTCCGTTATCCACGCCCTCCAGACAATATACGATGGGGCCGCGCATCAGCGCAACTGCTCCGGCATTGGCCCTTACCTCTGTGTTGGCATACATTCTGGTAACCGGCATATCGAAGCTTACCTGGATCTGGTCGCCCTTTTCCCAGTTTCTTTCGATATACACATAGCCATCCTTTCGCAGCTCATGATCATTCATTTCCTTGCCATTGACCGTAAATACCGTATTCTTCGCATAAGCCGGAACCCTTATGGCAAGAGTGAATTTCGATGCGCTCTTCGGGTCTACCGTATAGACCGCCTTGCCTTCCCAGGGAAGCTTTGCTTCCAGGGTGATATCCGCTGCCCCGGCTTCCAGCTTCGAGCCGATGAAGAGATGGGAATAGATGCAATCCTCTTTCTCATGCCAGATATACTTGCCCAGGGAGGTCAGCAGTCTGGCTACATTGGGAGGACAGCAGGCACAGGCATACCATCTGGGCCGTTCCGGCCTGACATGCCGGTAAATGGAGACCTTCCCCGACACCGAAGGATCCACCTCCAGCGGATTTACATAGAAGAATCTCTGGCCGTCCAGCTGCATACTGCTGATAATGCCATTGTAAAGCTCCTTTTCCATAATATCGGAGTATTTGGAAGAAGGGGAAATCTCCAGCATCTTATGGGCGAAGAAGACCATTGCCACCGAAGCGCAGGTTTCTGCATAGACCGTATCATTGGGCAGGTCATAATCAGCGGAAAATGCCTCCCCATGGCTGGTGGAGCCAACTCCTCCGGTAATATACATTCTCTTCCGGGTGATGTTCTCCCAGAGAGTCTCACATGCCTTAATCAGGCTCTCGTCCCCGGTCTTTGCCGCCAGCTCCGCCATGGCGGTATACATATAGACCGCCCTGACGGCATGTCCTTCCGCCGTCTTCTGCTCCCGCACCGGTGCAAAGCTTTGGTTATAGTAGGTATCGGCGGGGTCCATTCCAAAATGATTCCAGTCCCTTTTCTTCGCTTCTTCCTTAAAGTAATCCGGGTTTTGTCCCCGTTCATTGATAAAATATTCCGCTTCACGGAGATACTTCTCCTTACCCGTAACCCGGTAAAGGCATAACAGACCGATTTCAATCTCCTGGTGACCGGGAACTCCCTTTTCCTTGTCGGGGCCGATCCGGTCAATGATGTGATCCGCCATCCGTTCCATGACCTTCAGCAGCCTGTCCTTCCCGGTAGCCTCATAATAAGCGGCTGCCGCCTCCATCATATGCCCGGCACAATACAGCTCATGGCATTCCAAAAGATTCTGCCAGCGATGCTCCGGTTCCTTGATTGTGAAATAGGTATTGAGGTATCCGTCCTCCTGCTGTGCCGCTTCGATAATCCCAATGATTTCATCCGCTCTCTGCTCCAGCTCCTGATCCGGTTTTAAGACCAGGGAATACGCTGCTGCCTCCAGCCATTTAGCCAGGTCGCTGTCCTGGAATACCATTCCGTAGAATTCGCCCTGCTCCATGCCTGCCGCTATTTTAAAGTTCGCTATGGCATTGCTTTTCTCCGCGTCGGGAACCTGGTTGTTTAATATCTTCTCCTGGTACGGTATTACAACATCGGTAACCAGCTCCTGACGCTTCGACCAGAAGCCGTCTGAAATTTTCACCTGATTTACTTTACATTCCTTTGCTTTGTTCATGATTCCTCCGTTTGCTTTCCTTGTGTTTCATTATACTTTTATTTCCTTTTCAGCTTTTACCCTATTTTGTTTCCTTCTATATCATACCGATTCGGCGTGTTGTCCCAGGGCGCCGGCAGCTTGGTATCCGGGTAGATCCGGGCCATGAGTTCATAGCCTTCTCTGTCATACCTATATAATTCTTCTCTTGTATTGACCGGCCCTCTGGTGCCGTCCCATGCACCGTTCTTCCCCTCCTCCATGACATCGAACCATATGGCGGAGAGGGTTGCAAAATATTCCTCATGATTGCTGATGGCATAGGTGTTGGGCCATTTTCCCGCATTCTTTGCTGCCAAATGGGTCTGCTTCACCTGATTGCTCAGCTGCTTATCCTCCAGATAATCGATCCCGATCAGGTGGAGGCCATGGGCAAATTCATGAACTAAAATCATCTCATTTTTATAAGTGGTTGCCCGCTCCCCTCTGACAAAACGCATTACATTTACTTCGGATATGGAGGACACAGGGCCTTCCACGGTCCCTCCAAAGCCCTCCACATGGCGGTCCATCACATGGTAACCGCCCCTGTGTTCCGGTACGCTGTAAGCCGTTTCATGAATGCCGTAGATTGCCACCTCCGCTTTGTATTTGCGCAGAACCTCGGCAACCTCAGGCACCTTGGACAGCATGATATCGATAATCTCCATGGCCTTACCATGAACATGGACATCCACATCTTCACTGGATTTAATGACAATCCCGTCCTTTGTTGTTGTAAATACCTTATAAAAGGGATCGTAATCCACGGTATATTCTTTGGTATCATCCGCGCACTCTCCATTGACGGCGCAGATTTCCTTACTTACGGCAACTCTCATATCCTCCAGACGTGACAGATCCACATCCTTTTCAAAGGTCAGAGTAGTCCGCTTCTCATCGCACTGATATACTGTCCCTGCTCCCCAATCCTCGCCGGGCTCTTCCAGCTTCAGCCGTTCACCGCCTACGGTGACAGAATAATTATCATTGCATCTTCCATTTTGTATTTCCTGATTCCAATATAATTCCAGGCGCCTCAAGTCAATGAGTCTCGCTCTCTTAATCTCCGGTATCATCTCTTATCGTCTCCATTCTCATCATGGTGTCAGGCACCGTCCCCCGGTGCCTGACACCCTTTCTATGCATCATTCCATCACGTCATCTAACACCTTTACCGTTCGCTGCATGACATCCTTCGTCCATCGTGGTGTCTGACACCATTTCCAGACACCGTATATACGCCTGAAAACTCTCATGATGTACTTGGTAGAGCGGTTTGAATACAATGCCTCTCTCCGTATAGAGGAATTCCAGAGTGTTTTCCTTCTGAACCAATAGCTCCTCTAATCTCCGGTCTGCCTGCTTCAGGGTAATAAACTCCTTCTCCTCGGTAATCGCTGCCAGACAATAGGGGCCATAGAAAACTGCCGCAATCTCTTTGTCATCCGGGGCCGCTTCAAGGCGCAGGGCACAGGGGAAGGACACCTCAACAAAATCCCCCTCCCGGAAGCTCCCGTTAATGAGAAGATATCCGCCTTCTTCCTTCGGCTGGGATACGGTCTCCCCGTTGACACTGAGACTATAATCGCCATCGCTCCAATCCGGTATTCTGATCTTCAAGGTAAGCCCCGCGGCACCAGCTCCGCTCATCGTCAGCCGGATATCTCCCGGTCTTATTTCATCGGCTGACAGCGTTACCGTGAGGTTCTTTTCCTTCCATTCCAATACGGAAGGAAGGAATTGATTGATATACAGCTCATTCTCCCGGTGGAAATAGATGCTTTCCACATATTTAAAATGATTCTCCAGACCGGTTCCATGACAACAGGAGTTCTCCACATCAAAGCCCTTGGAATGTCCCGGTGCCAGGGGAAGGAAGTATATCGTTCCCCCGTTGGGTTCATGGTCGCAGGTGGAAAGAATGTGGTTGGTCATGGTTCTTTCATAATAATCCATGTATTTCTTCTCCGGCCGGAAAGCATACAGCTCCCTGGTCAGCTTCAGCATATTATAGGAGGCGCAGGATTCCGCGGTATTCTTTGTCAATTGTCCTGCAATCTTATTGGGGGCATGGAACATCTCGCCCTCTCCGGTGCCGCCGATTGCATAGCAATGCGCCCCTGTTACCGCCTCCCAGAAGAATTCAGCGATATCATAATAATATTTCTCTCCGGAGGCACCAAACATTTTTATAGCTCCCACAATCTGGGGAATGTGCTGGTTGGCATGCATTTCATCCAGAGCATCCGCTTTAATGCTCATGGGATAGAACAGCTTGTCGTTGTCAAACAGCCTCGCCGCCTCCATGTATTCCGTCTTGCCGGTGATCCGGTACAGCTCCGCCATGGTTTCATTCATTCCGCCGAACTCTCCGGCGATATACATGCTCCACATCCGGCTCCTCTGCTCATGGGTCAGCCTGGACAGCCGGGCATGTACCCAGTCTCCCACCTTGGTGACAATCTCAAGGGCTTTCCCGATTCCGGCCAGCTGATAGCAGTCCAGAAGTCCCGACATGATCTTATGCAGGGTATAATAGGGAGCCCATATCTTAGGATACCTGGTATACACCTCCAGCAGGTCAAACTGTTCCTCGGAATAAGCGCTTAAGAATCCAGGATGATACCCCTCCATCTTCTGGAAGGCTACCTGGCATTCCCCCAGCACCTCCACCATATAAACAGCCTTTTTCCGGATGGCTTCATCCCTTACCGCACGGTAGCACAATGCCAGAGCCGAGAGATAATGGCCGGTGGTATGTCCCCGCAGCAATCCGTCCGGTGAATCCCATCCGATCATCTCCGGTGCGCCCAGGGTGTCAAGCCCTGCCGCTCTTCTGAAATTATACAGCATCTGGTCATCGTCTACGGACAGCAGGAACTCATGGCTGCGGTCCTGGGCGGCTTTGAAAGGACTGTCGCCGTACAATCTGACCTCCCCGGCATCAAAGCCGTGAATTGCATGGGTGTTATTCCCCTGGGGCTTCGCCCGGCGGGCAGTTGCCTTCACCTTAGCGGTTACGGCTATCTTCGTGCCGTTGAGCACACCGCTTTCCTCATAGCTTCCTTCCTGTTCATATACCCTGCGTCCGCCATTCTCCCAGGTTACCGCATGGGTTATGGTACGTCCGTCGGCCGTATCAATGACAGTGACCTCCGGAAGATAGATTTCTACTCCGGTGCCGGTCTCCAGCTCCATGGGATACTGTCTGGTCACCTGTACCTTATTTTCCTGCTCTAATACCGTTACCGTATATACCCTGGTCTCCTCCGCCTCTCCATGGCGGAAGGTTGCACGCAGCTCAACCTCACGGTTGCCAATTCCAAAGGCGGGCCTTATTACCTTGCCTTCCTCCGTTATGATCTTGTCATTGCTGGTCTCCCAGGTGATCGCAGACCCTGAGGGTCCCTTCGCCGGAAGCTTCAAATCAAATTCTACCGTATTCAAATTGCCGAGATATAGCGCTTTTATGTCATTTTGTATGATTTCCAGATCCTGCTTGTTCATTGCAGCCTCCTTCATTTATTTTATTATCAGCAGCGATTTTATTTCATTATGGTAAGCAATTCCTTCGCTCCTGTTATCGGAAGGTCTATTACGACCTCCTCATTCTCCTTTAACACTCGGATATCCTGTCCGATGCAAAGCTCACGGTCGCCCAGACCTTCTGTCATAATCTTCAACTGAACGCATTGTTTACAATCTGTGCTGCCGGGATTCAATCCCGTTTCATCCAGGGTTATGGAGAGGCCGGACAGATCCTTTTTCATAATCATCGGTGTCTCCGCCGAGAAATGTCCCTTGTCCGCTTCAATATGAATTCGTCCCTCCGGACCCACATAGTGGAATCTTCGCCCGATTCCATCCCAACAGGTCATGATGTACTCATCTTCCTTTTCTTCCAGAGAGCCTCCGTAAAGAACCGTCCCAAAGACAGGATCCTTGGCAAGAATCATCGCATTGCCCCGCAGCGCCCCGCAAAAGCCCAGATCAATCTCACAGGAATAATACCAGGAGCCGAAGCCATGCTCCTGTCCCAGCCAGGTGATTCCATGGTCCATGGGTTCAAAGCCTCCCCCTGCCGCGCCGTCATGCTGCTTTCCGGGGAACCAGTAGCCGTAATTGCTCTCCTCGTCACCGCTGTTTAACAGCGCCCAGGAGCTTAACAAAGAACCGTATGCAAGGCGGAGAAGGGAATAAGGCTCCTCCGAATAATACAGTGCATAATCCAGAATCGCCATGCCTCCCATCTGGGACATATAGCTTAACAGGTATGCATTATTACGCCCCCGGTAATCGCTGCCGTACCAATAGTAGGCAGGCTCCAGCCAACCCCTGCAGGCAATATTGCAGTCCATCTGGCTTTCATGGAATTGGACAACGGACCGATAAGGCACCGGCTTATCCCACCGGTCCTCCCTTTCCTTCCTCTCGGCAAAGGAGTAGGCATCCTTTGCAAAGAAATTGGTGGATTCAAATCCGGTGGTATCAAAGGGATACTCGGACTGGAAGACATCCGAACGCTCCAGAACAAAATATTTTACCTTCCGGTTCCAGTGCATGGACAGTCTGCGTGCCTCCGCCTTCCTATCCTCCTGCTCCAGAGCAGATACGATTTCGGGAATAACACACTCATTGTAAAGGCCGGTCTTATAAGCAGACCACTCCTCCAACTCACTGGGAATCAAGAACATCGCCAGCGCCGTACGATAAGCCCTGTATAAATAAGTCTCAGCGGAGAGCTTTGTTGTAATATCCTTATAGTCCCTGGCAACCCGGTACAAATTATAGTACATCAGTGCAATATGGGGATAATCATAGATACGCCACAGGTGGAGCTTTCCTCTCAGCCCCTCGTCCTTGGAATTCCGGTTGGTATACCAGTCCGGTATCCCGTAGATGCCATAAGGATAGGGCTCTTCCTCTGTCTGCTGAAGACCTCCCCATACAAAGTTCTCCACATAGTATTCCAGTGCATCCACCTCCGCCTGTACAGGATACTCCCTCAGCTTGCCGGACAGGAATGCCGGCTTCGATAATCCCGGATCATCACAGGTTACTTCATAGATACGCCAGCCCTTGATATCATCATAATGATCAGGTCCCAGCATTACACCGGTCTTATTATTCCATTCTGCCAGAAGTCCGTTGTACCAGACCTGGGGATTTTTGTGCTGTTTATCCGCAATAAAAGCGCCGCGCTTCTTAATCAGGCTTTCCAACGCCTCCGTCACGAAGAAATCCACGTACATGGTGCGGCCGTCCAGATAATTCACCGTAACTCTATTCTCTCCAAGACGCTCCAGGATCACTTCATAGATACTGCGGTCTCCGTTTTTGGCCACCAGCTTCATCTTTGTCTGCCCGCTGTATTGGGAGCTGAGCGCCAGCTCATGCCTGCACCGCAGGCTCAGCAGCACCCTTTCCCTCCTGGGTACGGTCAATCCGGGAACCACGTCCACATCCACCTGATTAAACCGGACGAACACCTCTCTGGCGTCCTCATAATCCTCCGCCCAGGTATAGACAAACTCATAGAGTTTTTCCTCTCCCGGCTCCAGACTGATCCGGGTATCTCTCGGGTACACAAGGATATTCAGGCATTCCTTGTCCTTTTCCCCCTTCAAAATCCGGGTGTCAAACCGGGAAACGGCCGTTCTGTTCTCCGGCATCAGCACCAGGAAGGGTCCCTTTCCGTCACAACGGATAAAGGTGCTGTGACTGCCATGGCCTCCGATATAATGATGTCCGATGACCTTGGCGGTGGCGGACTCATCCCAGGAAACCTCCGAATTGCAGGGCATGTCAAGGCTGACATTGCATAATACCAGCTTCGTATCCGCTATGTTTTTCACTCTCAGCCTGTGATGCAGCTCCTCATCCCTTAAAGAATACTCCGATTCAACCTCCAGGCAGCCATCCTGGGCCTGTCCCTGGTAGAACAGCTTTCTTTTTGCAATGACCTGGGGCTCCGTTTCCCTGTATTTCTCCTGTTCCGAGGGAAAGAATTCCTTCCTCTCCCCTTCGGCGGTCTCATAGGAGATCAGAGCCTTTGCAAAGGCCATATCCTTCCCGATGAACTGGGTTCCTTTGGTGTCACGGGGGCTGCTCAGGGCAAACAGCTCTCCCTTGGATACCTTTATATCAAAATACCGATTTGTCAAGTAGTACATCATAGCCCTCCTAAATCAAGCCTTTACTGCTCCGATTGTAATACCGCTCACAAAATACTTCTGGAAAAACGGATAGATCACCAGCATCGGTATGGTTACGATCATGGTTACCGCCGCTCTCATGGAGGTGGGAGTCATATTCTTGAGCTCCTGCAGCCGCTTCTGGTCATCGATGAGCTTGGCCACCTTATCCGCCTCTAACAGGATCTTTCTTAAGGTGAGCTGCAGCGTGTCATACCTGCCGCTGGAATTGTAAATCATTACATCAAACCAGGAGTTCCAGTGACCAACCGCCACCATGATGCCCACTGCCGCAAGCACCGGCTTACAGATGGGCAGAATAATTCGAAAATAAACTTTCAGCTCCGAGGCTCCGTCCAGCCGGGCAGATTCCGGCAACGCTTCAGGAAGCCCTCTGATATAGGATGAGATCAGCAGCATGTTAAAGGCATTCACCAGACCCGGAAGCCAGTATACCGTAAAGGACTCCGTAAGGCCGATGCTGCTGTACAACAGATAAACCGGTATCATACCGCCGGAAAAATACATGGTAACCAAAAAGCCATAGCTCAGCAGCTTGCTGCCCTTAAAATCCTTAATGGTAATGACATAGGCGATCAGCGCGGAACAGATCAGGCTGGTTGACGTACCCACCGCAACCCGGAGAACGGACATCATGGTTCCCGACAGGAGATTGCTTCTCCGAAAGGCATAGAGATAATTAGCCAAAGTAAATTTTCTGGGCCAGAAGTACAGGCCGCCCCGGATGGTATCCGATCCTTCATTAAAGGATACGATCAACTGATTCCAGAAGGGATAGATCATAACAAAGGCAAACAGCAGCATTCCCAAGGTATTAATAATATCAAATATCCGTGATCCCATGCTTTGTTTTAAAAATGATTTTTTCATGCTTACATAACCTCCCTAATTAAAACAGCTTGGTTTCCATGACTTTTTCCGAAACCTTATTGCTGGCAATCACTAAAATAAATCCGATAATTGACTTAAATAAACCGACTGCTGTGGAGAAGGAGTATCTTCCTAATTGAAGACCATACCGGTATACATAGGTATCAATGGTCTCATATACATCCTTGGTCAGCGGGGTACCAATGAGCAGCTGTGCTTCATAACCGGCATTGAGGATGCCTCCCAGTCCGAGAATGAACAGCAGCACGATGGTGGGGCGGATGGAAGGAATGGTTATGTGCCATACCTTTCCGAACCGGTTAATTCCATCCACGGAGGCCGCCTCATACAGCTCCTGGTCAACACCTGCGATAGCGGACATATAGACGATGGCGCTCCAGCCAATTCCTTTCCATATATTAGCCGCCGTCAGCAAAGTCCAGAAATAATCCGCCTCGTTAAAAAATGCAACCGGCCTGTCCGTGAAGCCCAGACTCAGCAATAAGCTGTTAATCGTTCCTTCGCTTCCCAGCAGCATGTACATAATACTTGCCATAACAACCCAGGAAATAAAATACGGCATATAGGATATGGTCTGAATCGTACGCTTAAACAATACATTTTTTACTTCATTTAAAAGCAGTGCAAAAATAATCGGTGCGGCAAATCCAACGGTCATACCGAGACCGGATATTACCAGGGTGTTCCGGAATATTTTCCCCATATCAGGGAGCTTAAAAAATTGAATAAAATATTTGAAGCCTACGAAGGTACTGTCTGTAAGGCTTTTTCCAGGCGTATAGTCAAAAAACGATATGACATTGCCGGCCAGCGGTATATAGCAGAATATCGTCGCCCAGACCAGAGCCAGAACAGTAATAATCCATAATTCCTTGTGGCGTTTAAAGGATCTAGCCCATGAGCCGGGCTGACTCTTGCTTTTTGTTGTAGTTTTCATTCATGCACCTCATGTATACTTATATAGTAAGAAGGGGCAGTTAGACAATGCCCCCTCTTTGGCGGTTATAAGTAATTCTTATTTGCCTTCAAATTTCCCCAGATTTGTCTTATAAGCATCCTGGTTATACTTTGTCAGCTCTTCCAGACCAAGAACATTACAGGTCTCCCTGGCTGCAAAGAATATCTTTTCACATTCTTCCGGTGACTTTGCGGTGATCATCTTGTTCCATTCGGTTTTGATGGTATCCTCGATGGTCTGCTTTGTTATGGTAATATCTGCTTCCGCATCATAGCTTACGGCAAATAAAGTAGTGTCCTTCGCCGGAGCCTTATAATACTGCCAGCATAATTTGATACCCTCGCTGGCAAAATCGCCGTTTTCATCAACCGGCCAGAAGTCATATGCCGATACTCTGGTAGCTCTGGGATCAATCATATCAAAATTGCTGCGTCCGTCTGTCTTCAGCCAGTTCATATTCGTTGCAATCGCATATGCGATACAGCTGTTGGAATCTCTTACCGTATGGAAGAAGTCATTCTTCGGATATTTGTCGGGATTTAAGATCTCTTCGTCAAAGATCCATTTTCCGTTTTCATCAATCTTCCATACATTGGCTTCGCTGGGGGCACCCCAGGAGGAGATGAAGTTGCCGATCTCGCTGTTCTGCCAGTTCAGAAACTTAATTACGCCTTCTACATTTTTACACTTATCCGTAATAATAGCACGGTAGCTTCCGGTGTAGTTGCTTGTAAGTAAGGTGGTGTCTTCCAGAGTTAATCCGGGGCCTGCTACGGATACGTTCATAAAACGCTTGTCCACATTGTAGCTGTCGCCGTCCTGGGCCTGCCAGTACTCATGACCGCCCGTCCAGGCATACCACCAGGTACCGAAGTTGCCCAGCACCTGTCCGCTGTTCATCTTTGTCGTAGCCTGCTCATACTGATTGCTCATATAATCGGGATCAATCATATTCTCCAGATATAATTTATTCACAAATTTGGCAATCTCCAGACCCTTATCGCTGTTCAGCCAGTGGGTAAAGGTGCCGTCCCCGTCAACCTGGAAATTGTTAATGAAGCCGTATGCCGCCAGCATTGCATTGAGGAAGTTCATACCCTTGTCATCACTGGTAAAGCCATAGGTCTTCTGTCCGTTGTCATTGGTGGGATGGTTGGCAAGAACCTTTTTCATCACCTCATAATACTCTTCGGGTGTCTTATAAATCTCTGTCTCGCCCAGTTCCTTCCACATATCATAGCGGATACCAAAGTCACGGCCCGCCACATTGGGATTCTCTCCCCAGTACTGAGGCAGCTTCTTCAGTCTTCCGTTCTCATCCTTCAGCATGTTCAGATAATTGCCCATACGTCTGGTGATATTGCTTCCGTATTTCTCAATATAAGGAGTGACATCCACTGCCTTACCCTGGGCAATGAACTTATTGGCCATATCATCGCTCATCCAGGTGATTACTTCCGGATAGTCGCCGTTAGCCAGCATCAGATTCAGTTTCTCCGTCATGTCATTGCTGTAGTACTCCAGATTGATTTTTACGTTCATGTTCTTCAGCAGCCATTCATCCATGATCTTCTTGCCGCCTTTTTCATCAGCCAGAAACTCTTCCTGGTCGCCCTCACCGGCATAAACTGTGAACTCCAGAGTTTCCTCAGGCACAATCCAGCCCCATTCATTGGGAGTTCCTGTCTCGTCCGGAAGATCGGCCACATCCACATCCTTGCCGCCCTTATCACCCGTTTTCGAGCCTTCTCCCTTGCCGCAGCCTGCCAGACTGAACACCATGGCAAGAACCAGCACTACACTAAGTACCTTTCTCAGTGTTTGTTCATTAATCTTTTTCATACCTTTTGCTCCTTTTAATGTATTTTAAATTAATTGCTGCCAATTGGTACCAGGTTTATACTGTAGTCTAATTCTATGTTAAAAAAGAACTATCCTTCATAGTCTCTCTAGCAATCGATTGCATTATGCCTAAAATTTTTTAAAGCTTGCCTACGGAGTCACGGACAATCAGCTCACCTCTCACAATAATTGCTTCTTCCTTCGATCCGTTCTCAATCACATCAAAGAGCATCTGTGTCGCGTTAAGCCCCATCTCATAAAGGGGAAAGGATACGGTGGTAAGCTTCGGTGTAACACAGCTGCTGTCATCCTCGTTATTGTAACCAATCACAGAGATATCCTTTCCAACGGTCAGGCCGAACTTCTCAGCCGCCTGATACACTCCCTTGCACATCTCATCATTGGCAACCACGATTGCCGTGGGCAGTTCCCGGTTGCTGAAAATCCTTACCGCCGCCCGATATCCGCTCTCCATGGCCCAATCTCCGTCGAAAATCCACTCTTCACGAATTCGGCAGCCATGCTCTCCCATCCACTCCTCATAGGCTTTATAACGGATGGCCGAGTGAAAGGAGGTGGCGGGACCGTTGATATATCCGATCTCTCTATGACCCATCTTAAACAGATAGTCCATCCCCAGCCGGATTCCATAGCGGTCATCCGGCAGAATAACATTCTTGTCCAGATTATTCCGGTTCACATATACCAGGGGAATGATATTGTTGGTGCAGTACAGCTCGTCTCCAAGTTGCGTTCCAGCGATGATCATTCCGGCAAACCTCATGGATTCGCACATACGGATGGTCTTCTTCGGCTCCATACCGATAGGAACTACTACAATATTATACCCGCGGTCTTCGGCGCCCTTCTGTACCCCATTGGATAACGCGCTGGTATACATAGACCATCGCTTCTCCAAAGAAACCAGGGCTATGATGTCGGAATTGCGTCTCCTCAGCTGGCTGGCGATGAGATTCGTCTGATACCCCAGCTCCTTGGCCTTATCCAATACCATCATCCTGGTATTCTCACTCACCAGTTCCGGCTTGCTGAATACACGGGATACGGTACTTGCACTTATATTCAATTCGGCGGCTATATCATATATCGTTTTCATGTTGTTTTAATCCAGCTGCTCTTTCTTAAGATATTTTATGCAATCGAAATCATGTGTTTATTATTACACAATATCTTTTCTGCTGTCAATATCTTTTTTATATTTTTTTGAAAAAAATACATTTCTTTTGTTTTTCTTTGTGCATATTGTGTACCCTCCAAGACAATTCCATCAAATTCTTCTTCCCGTTTACGATTTCTATTGACAATTTACTTTTCAAAGCTTAGTATGAATTTATAAGAAACGAAAAAGAAAAACGCAGCGAATATCGTTATAATGATATCGATTGCATTTCAATCTATTAACCAGGAGGTATATTTATGGATGCTATGTTTCATTCTGAGAATCGCAAGGCTCTGTACAGCAATATGAACGACCATTCTCTTGCGATTTTCTTCAGCGGTCAGCCGGTTCGCAAATCAGCCGATGAAGACTATCCCTTTTTCACCAACCGCAATTTCTTTTATCTGACCGGCATCGATCAGAAGAAGACCGTTCTTCTCGCCGAGGTTCATGGCGGTGAAGCCAAAGAGACCTTATTCCTTCTGCCCCTCGACCCTGTTGCAGAGCGTATGAGCGGCCGCAATCTCAGGGGTCAGGAAGCCCAGGATCTGTCCGGCATTACGGAGATTGATCCGGAGCCTTCTTTTTTACAGAAATTAGACCGCAGTCTAAACTCCGGTTGTATCAAGGAGGTTTATCTTGATTTTGATAAATTCCGTCCCGATGAGCCGGATAATGACGCCTTCCGGCTGGCGGCCTATATCCGGGCCCGCTATCCCTTCCTTTCGATCAGGGACAGCCATCATATTATGAAAAAGCTCCGTACTTTTAAGAAACCATGTGAAATCGAGGCCATGAAGAAGGCCCAGATCATCACAAAGGCCGGAATCGAAGCCATGATGAAGGCTTCCCGGCCCGGATTGTACGAATACCAGTATAAAGCAGAATGGGATTATACCCTGGCACAGCACGGCGTTCTCGCCCCGGCCTTCCCCTCCATCGTATCCGCCGGAAGGAATAACTTCTATATCCATTATTATTCCTACCGCGGCCAGGCCCAGGACGGGGATATGATCTTAAATGATGTGGGCGCTATCTGGGACAATGAATGCAATGATGTATCCAGAGGATGGCCCTGCAACGGCAAATTTACGGAAAGACAGCGGCTGCTCTACGAATGTGCGTATGAGACCTCCAATTACATGTTCAGCATTTTAAAACCCGGACTGCCCATGAAGTTCGTGGATGAGACCATCCGCAAATACAATTATGAGCGTCTGAAGGATATCGGCTTATGCAAATCCTATGACGAGGTAGGAAAATACATGTGGCACGGCGGAGCCCACCATGTGGGTTACGATGTCCATGATGTGGTAGACAACACTCTGGATCTGGCACCCGGAATGGTCTTCTGCGTGGATGTGGGTATTTACAATGAAGACTGGGGAATCGGCTTCCGTCTGGAGGATAACTGCCTCATTACGGAACACGGCTGTGAGAATCTATCGGCTCTTACCCCCAGAAGTATTGAGGATATTGAAGCATTTATGGGAAAACGTTAATCTGACGGTCTGGGAGGACTTTTACCTTGGGTAATATAAGCCGTAAGGCTACTTTAAAATCCTGGACCGGAGCCCTGGGCGGCGCCCTGCTCTATGTCCTTTCCTACAAGCTTTTTATTGTGCCGCTGTATCTGTACATAGGCGGCTACCCCGGAATTGCCCAGATTCTCAGCAATCTGGCCTCTGAGCTGCTTCACATCCGGGTGAATTTCGATCTGGCGGGTATCATTTTATGGATTTCCAACCTGCCCATGTTTTTTCTTGCCAGTAAGATTGTAAACAGACAGTTTTTTGTGAAAAGCATCTTCACGGTTTTATTCATGTCTGTTACAATGGCCTTGATACCGGCGCCCGGCGCCCCTCTGCTCACCGACGCCCTGGCCTCCTGTATCGTGGGAGGCGTGCTGTCCGGAGTCGGGGTGGGGATTATGCTCCGCAGCGGAAGCTGCGGCGGCGGTCTCGATATCCTGGGACTATACTTGTCAAAGAAATACCCCACCTACAGCGTGGGGAAGATCACCATTATTGTAAATATTTTTGTCTATTCCTACAGCGCCTTAAGAGATAATCTCCAGACCGCCGTATATTCTCTGATCTTCGCTCTGGTTGCCGCCGTGATTACAGATAAGCTGCATTTTCAGAATATTGTCACCTGTGCCATCATCATATCCAAGGTGACGGGAATCGAGCGTCCTATTATTGAGAATATGAAGCGGGGAGTCACCCTGTGGCGCGGCTACGGGGGTTATCATATGCAGGAGTCCTATATCTATATGACCATGATCTCCAAGCATGAGATTAATTATCTGGAGCAGCTGGTGAAGGCCATGGATCCTACGGCATTTATTGTTTTAGACGAAAACCGGCATACCATCGGTAATTTTGAGAAGAGGTTTGATTCTTAATGGTTTCCTTAATCACAAATATACAAAGATATTCCCTGCACGACGGAGCGGGCATCCGGACAACGGTATTTTTTAAAGGCTGTCCCCTCCGGTGCATCTGGTGCCATAACCCCGAGACCCAGAGCTATGACTCTCAGCTGCTGTATGACAGGGAGCGCTGTCTGGGGTGCCGACGATGCGAAGCGGCCTGTCCCGGCCTTGCCATCCGTTATAAGGACGGCAAGGTGATAACAGACTCCGGACTATGTACCCGGTGCGGCTTCTGCGTGGATGAATGCCCCCCGGCTCTGCGCCAGATTACGGGAAAAGCCTATACAGCGGAGCAGTTAATGAAGCTTCTGCGCCAGGACCTCCTGTTCTACGAGCAGTCCGGCGGAGGAGTAACTCTGTCCGGGGGAGAGGTCATGAGCATTGATATGGATTATCTGGAAGCCTTGATGCTGCAATTGCATGACGAGGAAATTCCCGTAAATATCGACACCTGCGGTTATGCACCCTTTCAAGACTTTATGCGTATTCTTAAGCTTACGGATACCTTCCTGTACGATATCAAGGTGATGGACCCGGCAAAACATCTGCGCTTCACCGGTGCGGATAATACGCTGATCCTTGAGAATTTAATCGGACTGAAGGATGCCGGGGCCCGGATCAATATCCGAATTCCCGTAATCACCGGGGTAAATGCATCATCAGAGGATATGGAGGATATTCTGCGCTGGCTTAAGCTTCAGGGGATGCAGGGGTATCCGGTGAATCTGCTGCCCTACCACAATACCGGTTCGGGCAAGTATAAAAAGCTTGGCGTGGACTATGAAGGAACGGATTTTGCCGCCCCCTCCGGGGAGGAGATGCAAGCTTTTGCCCATCAGTTCCTGCAGGCAGGCTTCACCAGCGTTAAAATCGGAGGATAGAAAGGAGAATTCAATGGAAAGAGAAATAAAAAGTGCCCGGATTAAGGCGTTGAGAAAGCTTAGCACAGAAACACAGCCCCGCATTGATATGGAGCGGGCCAAAAGTGAAACCCGGACCTATGAGAAATATCATGGGAAGGTCTCGACTCCCGAGCTGCGCGCTTTGGTTTTAAAAGAATACTTTGCCGCAAAAACTCTTTATATCGGCGACGGAGAGCTGATCGTAGGCGAAAAGGGGAATGCTCCCCAGGCTGCGCCCACCTTTCCTGAGCTCTGCTGTCATACCATGAAGGACCTTCAGGTTATCAATGACCGGTCCCTCATTAACTTTAAGGTGCAGGATGAGGATTTCCGGCTCCAGAAGGAAGTGATTATTCCTTATTGGGAGAGCCGCTCCATCCGCAGCAAGATTTTCGAACATATGACTCCGGAATGGAAGGCCGCTTACGAATGCGGTATTTTCACAGAATTTATGGAACAGCGGGGTCCGGGACATACCGTCGGCTCTTCTGTTATTTATGAGAAGGGCTTTCTTGACTTTCAGAAGGAAATTGACCAGGCTCTGGAGGAATTGGACTTTATGCAGGATGCGGACGCTCTTGCCAAAAGCCAGGAGCTGAAAGCCATGCGAATCGCCTGCGATGCCATCATGGTTCTCGGACAGCGGTATGCGGACTATGCAAAGGAGCTGGCGGAAAAGGAAGCAGATCCCCAACGGAAAAAGGAGCTGCTGCAGATCTCTGAAAACTGCCGGGTTGTCCCCGCCCACAAGCCCCGGACCTTCTGGCAGGCAATCCAAATGTACTGGTTTGTACATCTGAGTGTGACCAGCGAAGTCAACCCTTGGGATGCTTTCTCTCCCGGACGCCTGGATCAGCACCTGTATCCCTTCTACCAGAAGGATACACAGGAGGGCCTGCTGGATCAGGATCACGCCCTGGAGCTGCTGGAATGTCTCTGGGTGAAGTTCAACAACCAGCCCGCGCCTCCGAAATTCGGCATTACCATCAAGGAAAGCAGCACCTATACGGATTTTGTCAACTTAAATACCGGCGGAATCCGTCCCGACGGAGAGGACGGGGTCAATCCCGTCAGCTATCTCATTCTGGACTGTATGGATGAGATGCAGCTTCTGCAGCCCAGCTCCAATGTCCAGATCAGCAAGAAGACGCCCATGAAGTTCCTAAAACGGGCCTGTGAAATCTCCAGGAAGGGCTGGGGACAGCCTGCCTTCTACAATACCGATGCCATCGTACAGGAGCTGCTGAATGCCGGTAAATCTCTGGCAGATGCCCGTCTGGGCGGTGCCAGCGGATGTGTGGAGACCGGAGCCTTCGGCAATGAAGCCTACATCCTGACCGGCTATTTTAACCTGCCGAAGATATTTGAGCTGACCTTAAACAACGGCTTTGACAAGGTCGCCGGAAGGCAGCTGGGCCTGCCCCTGGGACATGCGGCGGATTTCAAGACCTTTGAGGAGCTGTTTGATGCATATAAGAAGCAGATTGCCTATTTCGTGGATATCAAGGTGAGGGGAAGCAATGTTATTGATCTCATTTACGCCAGGGAGATGCCGGTGCCCTTCCTCTCCGTCATCACCAATGACTGCATCCAAAAAGGAAAAGACTATAATGCAGGCGGCGCCCGGTATAATACCAACTATATCCAGGGCGTGGGAATCGGGACTATAACGGATTCCGTTGCTGCGGTAAAATACCATATTTACGATGAGAAGAGCTTTACCATGGAGGAGCTGATGCAGGCTTTGGAGGATAATTTTGAAGGTCATGAGAGAATCCGCAGCCTCCTTCTGAACAAAAGCCCCAGGTACGGTAACGATGATGCCTATGCCGACGCTATCATGAAGGAAATCTTTGAATACTACCAGAAGACAGTGACCGGAAGGCCCAATATGCGAGGCGGCACCTACCGGGTGAACATGCTTCCCACCACCTGCCATGTCTATTTCGGTGAGGTTATGATGGCCAGCCCCAACGGCCGCCTTGCCCACAAGCCGGTATCGGAGGGGATCTCCCCGGAGAAGGGGGCGGATCGGAACGGCCCTACCGCCGTGGTGAAATCCGCCGCCAAAATGGATCATCTGCAGACCGGAGGAACCTTGTTAAATATGAAGTTTACCCCCAGTGTCGTGGCCGGAGAGACGGGCCTCACCCAGATGGCGAATTTAATCCGGGCCTACTTCACCATGGACGGGCACCATATCCAGTTCAACGTGATTGACCGCCAGACACTGATCCATGCCCAGCAGAATCCCGAGGAGAATTGGGATCTCATCGTACGGGTCGCCGGTTACAGCGATCACTTCCGTAATTTGAGCAAAGCATTGCAGGACGAGATCATAGAACGTACGGAACAGAGCTTCCAGTAAGGGCGCTATTGACATTTGCCTCACAATATGTCATAATTTAACAGATGCGGTGTAAAAAAATCGTAACACCTAAATATAATCTCTCCGGCAGGGCTTCCTGTGCCGGAGAGTAAAATAACAGGAAGGATGTTTAATATGGGAGATAAGAAACCGGTAAAGAACCGCATTATAGATGCTGCATGGGAGTTGTTTCATGACAAGGGTTACAGCAGCACTACGGTAGATGATATCATCAGCCGTTCCGATACTTCCAAGGGCTCCTTTTATTATTATTTTGCCAGCAAGGATGAGCTTCTTGATACCCTGGCGGTTCGGTTTGACAATAAATATATCGATCTGATTAAAGAAATCGATCCGGAAATGAACAGCTATGACAAGCTGCTGCTGTTGAATTATGAAACGGCTCTCTACACGGAGAAGAATGTTGATGTTGAACTTCTTACCTCTCTTTACTCCACCCAGCTGGTGACCCGGGGGAATTGCAGCCTGCTGGATCAAAACCGTTATTATTACAAGGTCTTAAGCGAGCTGGTGGAGGAAGGTCAGAGAAGGGGACAGATCAAAGCCGACAAATCCGTCCGGGAGATTGTCCACTATTACAGCATGTGCGAACGTTCCCTGATTTATGATTGGTGCCTTTACAGCGGCGACTATTCCCTCTCGGAATTCAGCCGGGAGAATATGGCTTACCTGATGGAACATTTTCGCCTTTCATCTCAGGCTTAAAAATGTTACATAATATACTGCAAAAAGACCCGGAGGTTCTATACTCCGGGTCTTCCAATGTGTTCAGCAATGTCAGTCCATTTTCTTAACTTCTGTAATCTTCGCATCAATTCCAAACATCTTCAGGTATTGGATCAAATAGATCTGCATGGATGGGGCGAACTCTCCCGGAAGCGCGGCCTCCAGCCCGATGGAATATTTATTATCTTCCTCCGAAGCTTCCTTCTTCTTCGCCGGGTCCTCTTCCGTCATAAAATGAAAGGTATATGCCTTCTTCAGGGCATTGCCTGCACTATCCTTCACCGCGGCGGCAGGAATACTGACCGTATAATCCATAAGATAGGCAAGCTCCTTCTTCGGGGTAAGGATTAATAAATTGTCCTCAATCTCACAGGTATAAGCAACAGCCTTGGCTGTAGCCGTCTTAATGCTGATTTCATTAATGGCCTTCCCTTTCTTGATTTTCTCACTAAAGCGTATTACTATCCTGCTCTCCCGCATAATATCGGCTGTTTTATCCGCCGGACTGGTCTTCGTAACCGTCGGTGCCTTCGTATCCTTCTCTGCAGCGGCATAGGCAGGCACTGTCACATGGATCAGCAGAGCCATGATACAGATCATCACAAGCCCTTTCTTTATGGTATTTTCCATCGTGTCCTTTGATGTATTCCTCATTATACTTTTTATCATATTCTTCATTGTATCCCTCCTCCTATCATTTTACCGGTTATCTTTACCTCATTATAACAAACGCAAAAAAGCCCTGTCAAATACATATGTCCCCATTCCGGGAATTATTCATTACAGTTTAGCCAGCAATGCCATTTAGTTAAGGCCCGGGCGCTGTACCAAGTCCCTTTTACTTGCCTTACCTTCGCGTGTTCAGGACGCTCCGCTTCACAAGATACGCTCAGACGGTCAGCGTAAAAGGGACTTGGTACAGCGCCCGGGCCTTAACTAAATGACATTGGTTCAGCCAAGGTCTTCCCCCTCCCCGAACCCGGACCGGTATCCCCGTATTTTCCTCCCCTTCCAGCAATCTGCCATAGGAACAGTGCATAATGATGAGTTACAATAGTCTTCGTAGCAGCGAAGTGTGATGTATTGCACAATTCACACAGGAACAATCACCATGGAAAGGAGTCGATTATGAAACGACTAACTAAGATACTGATGATCGCACTATGCATTCTATCCTTCCTGCCGCCGTCAACCGTCCTTGCCGCCAGCTATACTGTGGCAGCCAATGATTCCCTTTATAAGATAGGCCAGCTCTTTCAGACGCCGGTCAGTACCCTCAAGCAGGAGAACGGCCTGTCTTCCGACACCATCTATCCGGGTCAGATATTATCGGTATCCGCTAAGCTGCATACAGTAAAAAGCGGTGACAGCCTGTACACCATCGCTAAGCAGTACGGGATACCCCTTGATTCACTTCGGAAGGCCAACAACAAATGGGACAGCCAGATACGCCCCGGCCAGAAGCTGCTTATTCCCGGCGTACCGGCCTCCGGCAGCTCTGATGCGGTTATCTCCTATACCAGCAGTGAGCTCGACCTGCTGGCCAGGCTCATCGAAGCGGAAGCCGGCGGCGAAAGCTACCAGGCAAAGGTCGCCGTTGGAGGCGTCGTTGTCAACCGGGTTCAAAGCCCTGACTGGCCGAACACCGTCAAAAAAGTGATCAACCATGTTGCCGGAGGTTATTATCAGTTCACCCCTGTAAAGAACGGAATGATTAAAAAATCCGCTTCCGCAGACTCGGTTAAGGCTGCCAAAGCTGCACTATATGGCAGCGATCCCAGCAAGGGAGCGCTCTTCTACTTCGATGACAGCTCTACCAACGCATGGCTGTGGGCCAAGACCAAAACTGCTTACATCGGCCGTATGGTATTCGTTAAATAAATTCAAAAATAAAAACACCTATGATACAGGCAGCAATGCTCTGCCTGTGCCATGGGTGTTTTTCTAAAAATGATTTCAAATTCCGCCGCTACTTCTTCAGGGAATATTCCAGAGAAACAATATTACTGTTATCCTGTGTTCCGTTCCATTGGGTGTAAACCAGCTTTTCGCCGGACGGGCTCCAGCAGGTGGATGCGTTGCTTACATCTACCGCAATCCGGGTGGATTTGCCGGTTAACATGTCATAAATGTATAGCCCTCCCACCGCAGTACTGTTTCCATCCTCCTTCAGGTTATAGGCGATCATGCGCTGGTCAGGCGACCAGGATACTCCGCCCAGCTCGACCCCTTCGGCAATGGTTTTTGCGTTGCCTCCATCCGTGTCACAAAGCTGCAGAAGCTGCTTGGAACCGCTATATTGCAAGACCAGCATCTGGTTTTCATCCGGAGCAGGAAACACTCCAAATACATCGGTCAACCCCAGGTTCGATATTTCCCCGTCCGACACATTAAGAGCCATCAGGGTGAGATCGCCGGTGGTATTGAAATAGACCGTATCCTTTATTTTCCTGATAATATACACCGCCTTTTGGTCCAGCTCCTTCAAAGCAGTTATTTTTCCGCCGATACCGGCATAATAGGCTCCGTTCATATAGCCTGCCCCCATCACCGTATCCTTATCGGCCCAATAGGCGCTGCCGACATTTCCAAACGCTTCAACGGTAACGCGAAAATCCTTCCGGCTCTCAAGATTGAGCACGTAATAGGTTGAATCGCCCAGGCTGTTGCCGTAGTACAACAGATTTTTCTTGTCCGGGGAAAGCTTCGCCCCGCCCAGATTAAGCTCCTTCTGCTCTGTTAGCAGCTTGTATTCCTTGGTAGTAAGATTATATAAATACAAGCTCCTCGGGTAAAAATCTGATAATTCCTCCAGCTTCATTTTCTCTAAGGCTTCATTTTCCTTTGAAACAATCACGGTATCCTCATCCAGCCAATCTGAGATTTCCAGCTTCTCATAGGTGTCAATCCCGACGACGGAGATAACCGGCTCGCCGGCTTCCTTCCTGTCACTGTCCTCCTCCTTATTGTCAATGATTGTGATGGAGCTTCCGGGCTCTTTTACGGTTACCCTTCCATCTCTGCTTTCGGTACCGCAGCCTGCGGCAGTGATAATCAAAAACATTGCACATAATGTTTTGGCAATTTGTGTTCTTTTCATCATAGAGCACCTCCTTTTTTCTATAGCTTAAGATTATCAGAACTTTGTATCCATACAATATACAATGATAGATATCCTGTAAACAATTGTATCTAAAATGTAAACATGATTTCAGCAAGCCTGGTCACAGCCTCACGGGTCCATCTCCTGATACAAATCGCAAAACCGGTCACTTCACGGCTGGGTAACTGCCGGAAGGGAAGCCGGAAAGGAAACTCTGAAGCTTGAGCCTTCGCTCCCGGTATTGATTAAAGCAATGCTTCCGCCCATTAATTCCGCATGCTTCCTGACAAGGGCCAATCCCAGTCCGGCCCCTCCGTTCTCTCTCGCCCTGTTTTTATCAACGGTATAAAAGGGTTCAAATACCTTATGAATCAGATCCTCGGGGATTCCAATACCGGTGTCCTCTATTTCAATATGCACCTGCTGGGACGCCAGATAGGTTTTTACAAAAATGGAGCCATTGGCCTTATTGTATTTAATGGCATTATCCAGAAGATTTATCAATACGATGGTCAGGCTGTCCTTATCCCCTTCCATATAAGCTTCCTTCAGTTCGGTATGCAAGCCGATGCCGAACTTATCCATCCTGCCCTTTAAGCTGTTCAGCGCTTTCTCCACCGCCTGTTTCACCTCCAGCCTCTCAAGCTTCCGTTCAAAATCATATTTTTCCAGAGCCGATAATTGCAGAACCTTATCCACCATTTCATACAAACGCCCTGTTTCACTTTGGATATTGGGGATGGCGGTCTGCAGGAGGTTTTTATCATCCGGATACATTTCCAGCAAATCAAGATATGCTTTGATTGAGGTTAAGGGTGTTTTAAATTCATGGGTTACATTTCCGATGAATTGCTTCTGCTGCTGATCCAGCAGGGACAGCTTATGGACGGCAAGCTTCAGTTTATTCTGCTCCTCCTCCATCCCCTGTATGGTTTTTCTGATCTGCCCGCTCATGGCATGAATTCCCCGGCTTAATTTACCGATCTCATCCCTGCGCTTTAACACAGCGGTTTCATAATGGCCTTCCCGTACCCAGTCCACCATCTTATCCAGCTTTATTATGCCGACGGCAAAGGAATTATAATACAGATAGCCGAGGAAGAAGCTCAGAATAAACAAACCGGCCCCCACATAGACAAACAGCTGCCGGATATTCTCATAAAAACGATGATGCTCCGCCAGGGAATAGTAAAGCTGTACGACACCTACCTGTTCCTCTCCTGTTTTTAAAGGAGTCAGGTAATACAGTGCATCTCCTTCCGTCAGATATGCGGTTTTATTATCAAGGGCATAGCCCAGCGTTTTCTTTATATTGTCAGACTCCGTATCCGTCACCTTTTTACTTACCCGCTCTCCCTGACTATTGTACAGAACCAGGGATAACCCGCTGATCAGTTCCAATTGCTCCGCGAACTCCTGGCCCCTGGCTGTCAGGAAGGTCTGCGGCACCTTGTTTTCCTCCGATAAGAGTCTTTGCATAAAATACGTATTTGCAAGCTTTGCCTGTTGGGCCAGGTACTGTTCATACTGGCTTTGCTGGTTGGTTTTGATTCCCCGCAGCGCCAGCCAGCTTAGGAGGACAACCACCACCAGCAGCAAAGCAGCGAGGAACAGGCTGAACTTTACTTTTATACTAATTTTCACCGCTTCCTCCCAAGGCCTTATAGCCTATGCCATAAACCGTCTGTATCATCTCCTCATACTCTTCGCCCAGCTTCTTTCTAAGCCGCTGGACGTGAATATCCACGGTGCGTGTGCCTCCCGCGTAATCCATATCCCAGATCAGCTCAAGAAGCTGCTCCCTCGTATAGACCCTGCCGGGATTGGACAATAAAAGGGCCAGCATATCATACTCCTTCGGTGTCAGCTCCAGCGGTCTGTCTCCTGCAAACGCGGTTCGTTTTTCCCTGTGAAGCACGACTTTGCCCAGACTGACCTGGTCAGACTCCTGCTTCTGCTCCGCCTTCTGCATTCTGCGCAGCAGGGATTTCAAACGGGCAAGCAGCTCCCGCATATCAAAGGGCTTGGTGATATAGTCATCCGCCCCCAGCTCAAGTCCCAGTATTTTGTTCACAATATCCTCCTTGGCTGTTACCATGATAATCCCGATCCGCCCTTTATCCTGGAGCTTCTTAAGGATATCGTATCCATCCAGCCCCGGCAGCATGACATCTAAAATAATGGCGTCCGGCTGAAACCGGACAAAGGTATTCATGGCTTCATCTCCGCGATAAACAGCTTCCACGGTATAGCCCTCCCTTTTCAATGCGTAGGTAATTGCATCCGCTATCTTTTTTTCATCCTCTATGACCAGAATTTTTTCATTCATTGCCCCGCCTCCTTTCCGTCGGATATTCCCGGATATCTGATATTTTATGATAACACAAAAAAAGTATCCGTCATAGTCACTTAGAGGATACTTTTTCTGCAATTCTCAAAGAAGCTCGTCTATCTGAAGCCCCTTTAAATCTTCCTTATATACATTCTGTTTTACAGCGTACTCCATCAGCTCCGTCATCGCCTCCGGCTGAATATTGCCGCGGCCCGCGCCGCCTCCGGCATAGTCCATATAGAGGGCGGCCAGACGCCGGGGCATGACTCCCGAATCGGATGCCCGAAGCCACTTCAGAATCTCCTTCAGTTTCTCTTCCAGCTTTCTCTTCTCTTCCTCCAGCTTTTCCTTCTCATCCTGCTTTTCTGCCTGCTGCGCAGCCTCTTCCGCCTTTTCCTCCTGCTCCTCGTCGATCCGCTCCTTGCCTTCTTTCAGCAATAGATCAACGATTTCCTTTACCGAAGCCTCAAGAATATCTCCTGTTTCCTTCTGTGCGTCAACCATGGCATGACTCTTCAGGCGCTCCTGCTCGATGGCGGTTATTGTCTTTTCATCTGTAATGATTCCCTTGGCGGCGGCCTCTGCCCTCAGCCTCCAGGTACTCTCCATCCCTGCATTCTTCAAGGCTTCCTGCTGATACTCCGTCAGCGGACCCATATCGATAACCCGTTTTCTCTCTTCGTCCGTTAAAGACTCCCCATCGTAGAAGCATTTGATCAATGCGTTGACATCCTTCTCTTCCTCACTATCGGCTTCTACTCCATAGCCTTCTCTCAGCATCTGCCGTCTTTCCTGAAGCTTCCTTATCTCTCCGGCAGCCTCATCCAGAATCGATTTCAGCTTCTGCTGATGCTCCTTCCGGTCGGATACCGCCTGATCTATCTCCAGCTCATTCTTATGCTGGTCGAGAATCACCTTCATTGCCTTCCTTTGCGCTCCCAGGCGGGTATTCTCCACATCGCTCCCCGGGAGATTAAGGCCGCCGGCAAATATGGTGCCCGTTCCCTTCTTCTCTGTCTGCCGACCTGGTGCTGCCGCCGTATTATTCTTTGCCGCCTGCCGGGCCGCCGGCGCAGATTCCGCACCATTCATCGCTTCACCGGACATATCCGTTCCCGCCGCCTTCACTATCATCGTCGTTTCCTCCTTGAATTAACCTATTCCGCTTCTCTTTCCGCCTTTATAATATAACCTGATTCCTATATCGGAAAAAGCTGGTCATAACTTAACCCGCAGGAGGATATCTTATCCTTTTGACAGTTCCAGCTGCTTTAATTCATCCGCCATATTCAGCGCAAGGATATTCCAGTTCAGGAAGCCTCCGTTCATCACCGGCTCACCGGTATAGGGATCGTAATATTCATGCATGCTTCCGGTCTTCTCCAAATCTCCTTCCAACAGCCTCCAGGTCCGCTGACACAGATCCCTGGCTTCTTCATAATAGCCGTAATTCAGCATACCTTTAAATACCGCATAATTGGCCACCAGCCAGATGGGCCCCAGCCAGTTGGAGGGATTATTGGTGGCGGACAGATCAAACATCTTCTCATCCTTTGCCAGGGTGGTGATGCCATAAGGACTGTGGAAGGTCTTCTCATCCCTGCTGTGCCCCATCAGACTGGCTGCCTGTTCCTTCGTTGCAAAACCGGCCAGCATGGGGAGGAAACCGGACCAGACCCGGATCTTGATGGGAAGTGTCTTCCAAAACACACCCAGTCCCTGGTGGAACCAATCGAAGGAACGGGTTTTTATATCCACATCCGCAGAGTAGAAGAAGGCATCCCTGGGGTCCCAGCATTCCTGCATAACCGCCTGAACCAGAAGCTCCTTTTCACTTAGGTAGTACCTCTCTTCCTCCTCTGATTCTTCCAGCACCGATAATATCTTCGCCATAGCCGTAAGCTCCATTACCATGAAGCTGTTAAGATAGATATTGGCCGTGGAGAACTTCGGCCTTCCGAAGGTGGCAGGATCATTATCCATTCCGATCATGATATCATCACACCACACATACAGGCCGCAGCTTTCAAAATAATAATTCTTCTTATAGCACTCGAAATACTTTCTAATTCCTGCCAGGTGGGGGCGAATCCATTGATAATCCCCTGCAAAATCAGAGATCAGCGCAATTTGCTGGCATAGGAAGGGCTTATGCATATTCATCAGAATCCCTTCCTCATGCTTCATATTCAGATAGGGTCTCGGCCAATTGGCCACCTCGATCATCATAGGGATATAGCCGTCCTCCAGCTGATGATCCATAAAATTATAGATATTTCCCTTCGCATGACGGATCAGTCTCTCCGTAAACGCCTCATCCTTCTTATGCTTTGCGTAGCAGATCAGGCCGTACACCGACCAATAGGTGTCCCAATCCCATACATTTCCGTCATATACCGAGCCCGGATCAATGAAAGGATGGCGGATGAAGCTCCTGGGCTCCTTAAAAACCTGCTCCGCATGCTGCTCCATATATTGATACAGACGTGTGCTTTTCAATTCCATGCTGCTAACCCTGCCTTTCTCTTCTGCCTCTATACTTATATCTCTGTCTTTTATCCCTGCCATTTATCTTTTATCTCTATCTTTTATCTCCATCGTTTGTCTTTCGGTCTTCTTGCTTATCATAACTAGCCCTTAACTGCTCCCGAGGTCATACCCTCGATTACCTTTTTATTTAAAGCGATATACAGGATCAGTAACGGCACCACGCTCATGGATACGGAAGCAAAGATGGCTCCCCAGTTCTTGGCGCCGAATTCCGTTTCAAAATACAGCAGACCGGTCTGAACCGTCTTTAAAGCGGAGGAACTGATAAAGGTCATGGAGAAAATCAGGTCATTCCATTTAAAGAAGAATTGGAGTACCAGCACCGTAACAATGGCATTTTTCATCAGGGGAACCACGATATGCCACATCATCTTGTAGATGCCGCAGCCATCGATAACCGAAGCCTCCATAATCTCCATGGGCAGGGAACGCATATAGCCCCCAACCAGGTAGAAGGAAAGGGACAGGCCGAAGGCGATGTATACCAGGATCAGTCCGGTTCTGGAATTCAGAAGATTCATCTTGTTATAGATCTGGAACAGGGGAATTAATGCGGTTGCTACCGGCACCATAATGCCCACTCCAAAATATGCGTTGACCCTTTCCCTCCATTTCCAGTTCATCTTCGTTAAGGCAAAGCCTACGGTAACGGAGAAATACACGATGAACACCAGAGCCACCAGAGTATTGATCAAGCTGTTCTTAAAATAGGTGGACATATGCCCCCTGGTCCAGGCATCCACATAGTTCTGCCAGAAGAAACCGTCATTCAAAGCGTAGGCCGGTTTTGCGGTCCACTCGTACTGCTGCTTGAAGGAGGCGGTGATCAGCCAGAAAATCGGGTAAATTTCAATGATACACAGGCCAAGAATCAAAAGCTTGATTAAAACTGATTTTATCGTTTTCATATTTGCCGCACTCCTTTCTATATTTCTTTGTCAAACCGGCGGATCAACCTGGAGCCTAAGAAGCATAATGCAAAGATAAAGATTGCAATTACACTGCCGTAACCCATCTTATTGTAGGTGAAGGCCACATTATACATGTACATGGACAGGGATTTGGTGGCGTTGCCGGGGCCTCCTCCGGTGAGGGCCAGAGCCGACTCAAACATCTTCACCGTACCGGTAAAACTGAAGATCAGGCAAGTGATGGTGATGGGACGAAGAAGCGGAAAGAGAATCCGGCGGAACAAATTCCAGCCGTTGCAGCCGTCGATCTTCGCAGCCTCAATCACTTCCCCAGAGATATCCAGAAGCGCCCCGTAGTAGATGACAGAGTAGAAGCCCATGGCTACCCAGATATCCATTGCACTGAGGCAATAGAGGGCGGTGGAAGCCTGACCGATCCAGGGCTGCACATATTTCTCCAGGCCCAGATTGGCAAGCACGCTGTTCAACAGGCCGTAATTGGGCTGGATCTCATAGATTTTGGTGAACAGCTGTCCCACTGCAACCGTAGGCAGCACCACCGGAAAGAATACCAGGGTGCGGATGACGCTCTTAAAACGCTTCAGCCAGAAGTTAAACATAAGGGCGAGCGCAAGTCCAAGCCCCACCTGTCCCAGCATAACAATGGCGATATATCTGATGTTGACCCATAATGCCGCAACGAAATTTCTGTCCTTCACTAAATTCACATAATTTTTAAATCCTGAAAATTCCCATTTTAAACCCGGTGTTCCACTATAAAAAGAATAATAAAAGGACCACAGTACCGGTAATATCACGAGCACCGAATATAAAATGAAAGGAGGAAGTACGAATAATGCAATTGCTTTTTTATTCCCTAATACCTTGTTCATGTTATCTCCATTCCGCCTTTCGGCCTTTTCCATTGTTACTTTTTTGCCCGCTTTCCGGCAGAGCAGGACTTCCTTACGATATTGTATATTGTATCAAGAATCCGCTTGCGGACTTGCCTATTATAATTAAAAAGAGGTGCCGGACGTCTTGTCAGGACAAATCCAACACCTCCCATCTTACCTCTTATTTGCTGAGATCGTATGCATCCTGGATGGTCTGCATATAATCCTCCGGAGTGATATCTCCGTTAATTAAGGTCTGAACATTCTCCTGAGCCACGGTGGACACCTCGGAGTTCATCTTTGCTTCATACCATGCGAAGGCGGAAGTAGCGCTGTTGATTTTGTCCAGTACCAGCTTGGTGTAGGCGCTCATATCTCCTTCCGGAACCGTGTAGTTATAGCCTTTTACGGAGCCCTGGGTGCTCATGGCCTCATTGCCGATCTGCTCTACGAAGTATTTTAAGAACCAGCTGGTTCCCTCGTCATATTTATCCTTGCTCAGAGCAAGAATATTACCGCAGTTCATGGAGTAGCTGTTCTCATCGCTGATGGAAGCATCCACTACAGGAACATTGAAGAAGCCAATTCCGTCTTCTCCTGCCAGGTTATAGCTGGGGTCATTTAAGTTGGAAGTGAACCAGCTTCCGTTATAGAAGATCGCTGCCTGACCGGTGCAAAGCATGGTTCCGGCTGTATTCATGTCAACGGTAGTCACGCCCTGGCCGAAGTAACCCTTCCCAGCCCATTCCTGAATCTTGGCTGCCGCCTGTACATAAGCTGCATCCGTGTATTTTGTCACGCCATTGGCTGCTTTGGTCATGGCATCTTCCCCCATCAATCTTACGGTGTAGGCATTAACCAGACGGGTTGCGCCCCATTTGTCCCCTGCTCCGCAGGAAAGAGGCTGGACACCTGCTTCGTGTAATTTTGCTAATACATTCTCAAATTCGTCCCAGGTCTTCGGAGCTTCTACCCCTGCCTTGGCAAATAATTCTTTGTTATACCAGAAGCCCTCTACATTCAAGCCGAGAGGAAGGTCATACAGAGCCTCGGTTTCAGATAATCCCTTTAACAGAGATACTGCCGATTCGTTCATATGGCCCATTACCCCAAGGCGTTCCAGCTCTGTGCCCACATCCAGAACCTTGTCTGCTTCGACTAATTCCTTCAGGGGTTTACCGGACTCATATACAAAGATATCCGGAAGATCGTTGGATGCTGCCAAGGTGGAAATCTTCATCTTAAGATCGTTTGCGGATACCAGCTCATATTCAAAGGAGAAGTTGGGATTAACCTCTGCCTGGTATCTCTTGGCGATGCTGTTGATCAATACTCCGTTGTCATTATCCTCCGCCCAGATGGAGAGGATTTTAATGGATTTCTCAAGCTTGGGATCGGTTCCGTCTGCCGGTTTGTCAGAATCCCCTGTCTCTGACGGGGCACTGGTTGCCGCGGGGTCATTCTTCGGCTGCTCCGCTTCTTTCCCTTTTTTGCTGCATCCGGCCAGCATTACGGTAACCATAACTGCTGCAAGTAACATGGATAATAATCTGCGTTTCATAAATAGCCTCCTCTAATCTTTCATTATGTACAATACCCTGTGACAGGTATTTGCTACAAATATAAGATATCACAGGTTCTATATAACAACTAGCTGAGCATTTTCTATATTTTGTACACATTTTTTATATTGCCGCCGAAATCGCTATAAAAAATGTACAACCTCAGACCGCCCTTTCCTTTGATCGGATACAGCCCTTATATTCATTGGGGGACCGGCCCACATATTTCTTAAAAATATCACAAAAATGGCGGTAATTATTATATCCCACCATCTCGCTCACCTGGGTCACCTTGTAATCCTCCAGGAGGTATTCTTTCGCCTTCTTAATTCTCAGATTGGTGAGATATTTGATATAGCTCATCCCTACCTCCTCTTTAAAGAGAATGCTTAAGTAGGCCGGATTCAGATTCACAATGGCGGCCAGCTCGTTCAGCCCGATATCCTGGTTGTAGTGGCTTCCGATGTATTCCAGAAGCAGCCGGATATCCCTGTGGTTGGCGCTGCTGTTCCGGGTCTCCATATTACCGATGATTTTGGCAAGAATCGTCCCCGCGTACTCCTCTATCTCCCGAACGGTCTTTTTGGAGCGCATTTCTTCAAAGGAGAGGCCGGAGCTCCAATTGCTGCCCTTCTCCTTCTCCGAGTAGAATTCCGACAGGATGCACAGAAGCTGGAGGCTTTCCCTGCGGAACTGGGTGTTTTCCGGAAAATACGCCTTGATGGCCATCATATACTGCTGGAATTGCTTTCTCAGCAGCTCGGTGTCATTTTCCAGAATGCTTTCCAGCATCCGGTCCGTATATTCCCCCAGCTCCCTGTGAAGCTGCTCCTTATCCTCTCCTGCGGCTGCCGCCTTTTTCTTCAGCTCCTCCTGTTCAATCCAGGAAAAAGCCTCCTTCACCTTGTCAATGGTGACCGGCTTCTCGATATACCTCTGCACCCCCATGGAGAGCGCCCGCCTGGCATATTCAAACTCTTTATAGCCGCTGATTACGATAAAATAGGCATCCGGCAGGAATTCCCTGGCCTCCTCGATCAGGGACAGCCCGTCCAGCTTGGGGATACGGATGTCGGTGATGACAATATCCGGCTTCGTTTCCTCCAGAAGCTGCAGGGCTTCTATTCCGTTATAAGCGGCTCCCACCACCTCACAGTCCAGCTTTTCTCTCTTAATAATGGTTTCAATCCCCCGAACCACAATATGCTCATCATCAACGACTACTACCCTGTACATAGTTACCTCCCCTTACAATAGTTATTCCGTACCGCAGTCCTTAATCGGTGCGGTACGGAATTATAATCTGAACCCGGGTTCCCTTCTCCGGCTCACTGGTTATCGTTACATGGTATTCTTCCCCATAGAATAGCTTAATTCTCTCTTTGATGTTGCGGATGCCGTAGCCCCGTTCCACCAGAGCGACATCCTCCATACCCACACCGTCATCGGTAAATACAAGCTTCAGCACCTCGCCCTCTCTTCTTGCCGAAAAGTAGATATTGCCGGGGCCGATTTTGGATTCCAGCCCGTGGTATACCGCATTTTCCAGAATGGGCTGGAGAAGGAAGGTCAGCAGCTTGCTGTCCAGAATCTCCTCCTCCGCCTCGATATGTAAGGTGAAGCGGTCCTGAAAGCGGAAATTCTGGATTTTCATATAATCCTTCATATGCTCCAGCTCCTCCCGGAGCAGGATCAGCTTGTCCCCTCGGTTCAGGCTTCGTTTAAACATATTGGACAAGGCCTGCACCAAATCCGCAATATCGTCCGCCTGCTCGATCAGAGCCATGAAGTAGAGGGCATCCAGGGTATTATATAAAAAGTGGGGATTAATCTGGGATTGCAGAAGGAGAAGCTGCGCTTCCTTCTCCTTGATCTCCAGATTAAGCAGCCGCTCCCTCAATTCCAGATTATTATTTACCAGGCTTTTAAAGCGGTTGCCGATCTGCCCTACCTCGCTGTTGTCAAAATCAGCATCCACCTTCAGGTTGCCTACCTCCACCTTCGACATGGTCTCAGCCAGGGCGTCCAGCGGCCTGGTGATTCTGCCGGCAATGACTGCAGCCGCGGCAATGCTGATGAAGATCATAATGAAGATGGTCAGAAACAGAATATTCTTAATATAGTCACTGTCGCTTTCCAGTTCTTCCTTCGTGATTACATTGATAATGGACCAGCCCGTTGTGGCATTGGGGTAGGAACTGAAGAGGTACACCGAATTATCCGCGCCGTAATAGGCATCTACAATCCTTTGCTTCTCTTCTTCCTGTCCGGTGAAATAGACCACCTCTTCCTCTCCCTTCTGTTCCTGGGGGAGAGTGACCATGTACCGGTTGGTTACATAGCCCTCTGTATCCTTGCCGAAGGACTGCTTCCAGATCTTCTTATCAATACTGACCACCAGATACCCAAAGGACTTCTGGGTACCCGGATTAATGAGATTCTTCACATAACAGAAGCAATCCTTGGCCTTATCCTGCAGCAGCACATCATGGGGATAGAAGACTTCCTTTCCCTTTGCCTGCCCCGCCGCCTCCACCCAGGCCTCCTCCAGCAGGCGGTCCGTGGTGTAATAATGGCTCAGAGCTCCGCTGTAGGCCGTACTCTTCGCATAATATCTCCAGTTTCCGCTCTCATTCACTACCAGCATTCCGTTAATCAGGGAATTGTGGGCGGTAATATTGCCGAAGATATTGTCAAGGGCCAGCTGATTCCTGGCGGAGAAATACCCGCTCCGGTTGGTCTCATTCTCCATGACCTTGATAAAGGAAGCGTTCTCCAGCAGAGTTCTCCCTTCCTCAATGATCTCCTGAAGGTAGATATCCATCATCTTACTGGAGACCTCCAGATTGTGGACATGGGCATTCTGGTAGTTCTTCTCAATGGTTTTCTTGGATATGCGAAAGATGGCCGCTCCTATGAAAACGGCAGTGAGCAGAATCAAAAATATCATTGTGATTGCAATTTGCTTGCGCAGGCTGATGTTCTCCGACCATCTGCCTTTTCTAAAGCGATTCGGCATCCTGTAACCTCATCCAATTTCCTGTTACCGGTTTAATTGCAGCAGCTTTCTTGCCTCTTCCGGTGCTGCCGGCTCCATATCCATGGCGCGGACCAGGTTCGCCAGCTTCTCTACCAGCTGGTAATTATACTGGGCCTGTACGCCCTCCTCCAGATATCTGCTGTCCTCGAAGCCGATGCGGACTACAACGGCTCCCATGGCAATTGCCGCCGCCAGGAAGCTCCAATTATCTCTTCCATAATGGGTCACTCCCCAGAGACAGCCCTCGGGCACGAAGGAACGAAAAGCCATGAGGGCTTCTATGGACGGCTGTATGCCCCCCTTGTGGCCGAACACCAGATTAAAGAGCACCGGATCCCGGAAGGGCTGTTCCTCCCGGATCAGCTGGATATTATTGATCATGCCGATATCAAATACCTCGATCTCCGGCAATACCCCTCTCTCATAGCAGCGTCCGGCACAGTACCGGATATCCTCAAAGGAATTGCAGTAAATCGCCTCTCCCAGATTCGTTGACCCACCGTTCAGAGAAGCGCTCTCCGCTCTGGGATAATCCAGGGGATTGCAGCGTTCCTGGATATTCATCTTCGAGATTCCTCCGGTGGAAACCTGCACCACCACATCCCGCTTGTCCAGAATCCGGTCAAAGGCTTCGCTGATCACGGTTCGATCCGGTGTCAGGCACCCTTCTCTGGTCTTCGAGTGCAGGTGGCACATCCCTGCCCCCCGGTCAATACACAGTGCAACGTCCTCCGCCAGCTGCTCCGGATTCATGGGCTCCGGCCCTGCTACCGGCGCTACTGAAATAATCACTTTCTTCTTCATCTTTTATTCTCCTCGCTCCTAAAACAATTCATTGAAAAACAATCCGCTTATGAATCAGTCCGGTTTGTTTCTGATGTCTGCATTCACAATAAAACGATAGATATCATCCGCAGGATGAAGCTTCCTACCGGATTAGTTCGGTTACTACCTGTCTCAAAGTCCCGTCTTCTCCCACATTGCCGGGAAAGATGATGTAAGGGATACCCGGAAATAAGCTGCCCTCATCGGTTCTCCACACCGGAATTCCGGGTGCCGCCTGACCCAGGACTTCCGCTCTGGTCACGCCTAAAGCCTTTACCCCGATATCGCTGGAGGTAATTCCTCCTTTGGCTATTACAAAAGCAGGAACCACCTGCAGCCTTTGAACCAACTGCTGTACGGCTTCCGATATCTTCACTGACCGGAGCAGGGCTTCCTCCTTCGTATCCTTCTCCACTACCAGAAGCTTCCGCCTGGTGTAAATAACCACCGTCTTTCCCTCCCGGATATAGCTGCCGCTTAATCCGGTAACACGGATTACTTCCTCCTCCAGACGGTCTTCCAGTACCAGATCCGAATTAAACTCCAGGAATACCAGCTCCTCCAGCTTTCTTAATTCCTCCAGCTGGGCCGTGGTTTTGGCCGTATGGGAGCCAATCACTACAATACCTCCGTGCTCCCCGCCTGCCGGAATCGTCTCCTGTGCCGGGTCCGTTTCCTGTAAAGAGGAGGCCGTAAGCATATCCGCCTTTTTCAGCAGAGGCTTGTCGCTTATCCCACCGATTACTTTAACAAAATCCGCAGCAGTACGGAATAGATAATATTTCCCCTTCTTCAACTGCCGGTATAGGGCAACACAAAAGGTCTCCAAATCCTTCGGGCCAAGGGCATTGACAATGCCCCGGTCAAAGCCCTCCATGGAAGCCAGAATCGCCTCCACATTCTCAAATTGTGCCGTTCTAAGCTCCCCAAGACCCACGGTCTTAACATCCTGTGCCTTAATCCTTCCCTGGGTCTTCTCCTCGATATATTCCCGGAGGTCGGAATGGGAATAGCCAAAGGTACGGTCCCGGGCAAACTCCGTCTCGGCAGCGGGAATGAATTCGTCACCGTATTTTACATAGTGAACATTGTCGATGGTATACCTTCCTCCCGCCTGGAAAAAGGGAATGACAAACTCTCCGTCCACCGGCCTGCCCAGCCCGCGCTCCAGCTCTTCCTTCAGTACCTCCATTTCCAGAGGGTAATGCCCCCGCAGGGTGGAATCCCCCCTGCTGATCATAAGAAAAGGCTTTCCCGTCTCCCTGGCTGCCGCCAGCACATTCCGGGCAATTTCAGTATGAACCTGTGTTGTCTGCTCCTCCGTCATTGCCCTGGAATTGGTCAGAACAAAGAACAACCGGTTCTCTTCCTGAAATCCCTGAAGAATGCTGGCATAATCCCAATGGGTATACACAGACACCCCATGTACGGTCTGCACACCGGTGGGGTCGTCATCGAGAACCACAAGCTTATAGCTGCTGCCTGCTATTTCCTCCGCCAGCAGCCTCTTCCCGTCCTCTTCATACCCGTGACATTGATATCTTTCGTCTGTTTCCCAATATGATAAATGCATTCCTGCCTCCTCCTACCTGGCTTCTCCCAGACCAAATTCAACAAAACAATAGGTATCTGTCCAATAATTTTTGGTACGGTCTAAAATCTCCGTCGCATCCGCCTCTGATTTGCGCTCCACCCAGCTCCATTTGCCGGTAAAGCTGTCCGGACCCACATTGTAGCATTCCCCGTCAATGTGATGATGAGGCCCCAAAAGATTACGGTTGGAAGCATAGAACTTCAATACAATCTGATTCTCTCCGTCCCTTGCCGCTTCCGTAATATCTGCACGGTAAGGCGCCCATAGAGAAGTCTTGACCAGCACGCCATTCACAGTTATCTGTACCATAGGACTGTTTTGCTTCTTCCAGTCAATAACAATCCGCTGCCCCGGACGCTTCTCAAGGACAATGCTCTGGCTCACAGTAAGACAGCCGGCAAAAAAGAGCAGTCCGTTGGTGGCAAAATCATTGGAGGGAAGTACCTTCGGCGCATCCACGATCTCAAAGCCGCCCTGGGTCACCATGGCATTCCGTTCCACTCTCCGGAAGGGCTTCTCCGACACCACGCCAAAGTCTCCCAGAAGATAAATGCTCTCCATTTCTATATCATAGGTGATCTTGTTCTTCTCCGTCTCATATACATCCTCCCCGAAAAGCACGTCATACACCTTCTGAGGCTGGCGAAACTCTGTTTTCAGCAGGATTACATTGCTGCCCGGCAGAACATGGGGCTTAATGGATACTTTCTTGAACTTCTTATCCTTCCACCAGCCCGCCTCTTCGTAGGCCAGCTTCGTACCATTTACCCATATGGTATAGAGCTGCGCATCCTCTATGATCACGTAGAACTCTTTGTTCTTTGATAAATCAGCGGAGACATGGAAGGAAAACTCCAGCTCCACCTCACAGGGGCGCCTTAGTTCCAACAGAATATTCTGAAGCCGGATTACCGGAACAGGGCCCCGCCATTCTCCTCCGTCAATCCGGTACCTGCAATAGTCCATTGTCAAGGAATTCAGATCCATCTCCTCTATCTTCCACTCCTGGTCCAGGCTTACGGTAACCACATCGGACTTCTCAGGCCTGCCGCCTGCCGCCGCATCTGCCCCGGCTCCCTCCCGCCTCTCTCCGTTTTCCTCGACGAATTGCAGCAAATAGGACTGCATCGGTTCAAAATCCAGGTACAGAGCGGTATTATCCTGATGGAAGGCAACTTCTCTCTCCTCCTCGGTTCCATCCTCTGCCTTCAGTACCATGACCCTTCCCTTTCTGCCCAGAATCGAAACCTCGGCATGGAAGGATTTCTCCTGACTGTGATTTACCAGGAAATAAATTGTGGATGCAGCTGCCTCCCTCTGCTGATAGGATATCTCTCTGATCTCCTGCCCCTGCTCCCGGACGCTCAGGGTGACCAGCTTTTTCGACAGCAGATAGGGGCGCAGTTCTTCCTCTGTCAATCCTTCCGTCTGACTGCATAATCGCTTCAGCTGCTCCGGATCTCCATTGGTATAGTAAGGAAGCTGTCCCATACTCAGTACAGTTCCTCCCTGGGCTTTGAACTCCAGCAAAAGCTCCAGGGTAGTCTTATCCATGGAATACATATGGGGTAGAATCACCGTTTTATAGGCAATTCTGCCGACGATAAATTCCCCGTTCCTGACGCTTCCATGCTTTTCAATGATGGTTTCATCTCCGAAATGGTAGCTGATATGCAGGCCGGATAACAAGCTGGATAATTCCTCGAAATGCTGATCCAGCGCACGAATCTCATCCGTTCTGGTTCCGTCATAGCTGACGTAGCCGCTTCGCATGGGATGAAGCAGCAAAACATCCGCCGTCTGATCCCCTTCCGACAGGGCGACACAGAGCCGGCCCAGATAGTCATTGAATCTGCGGTATTCCTTCCACCAGGTCTGCTGGGTGAACAGTGACGGGGGATAATCCCTCTTCCGGCAGCCCTTGATGGTATAGGCCTGTAGATGCTGGCAGATCTGGTTTACGCCGTTGACAAACTGCCACTCCGCTATCCACTTCAACTCCTCGAAGGAGACATCCCATCCGCATAATGCAAAGGATTCGGTAATGACCTGCTTCTTGCCCAGCTGGCAGGCAACGCTTCCCACCTGCTTTCCAATTACCGGCGAGTAGATCATCCGCCGCAGCCAGTCAATTCCCGGCACATGCATGTATTCATAGAAGGGCATAACACCGGCCGTACTGGTCATCTGGCTGAAAATGCTCTCCTCCATCATAATGTGCCCGGTGGACTTGCAGTTATGCTCCTCACACCAGTCATAGATGTTCTTCATATAGTTGAGGGCAAACATCTCGTTTACCGTTGTCCAGAAATCATAGCGGTATTTCTCACAGCCCTTTGTATTCAGATACAGAGCGGGAAGATGATTCAGGATATCATAGGAACAGCGCTCCGAAAAAGCCCGGGGCAGATCATCGGACCAGGCCAGCTCTCCAAAATTATTGCAGGCCAGCCTGGGCTCATCCGTGAAAAATCCGTGCATATGCTTGCCGAAATCTTCTCCAAAGCGCTTGTAATACTCCTCATGGGTCACCTCAAGAAAGGCATCTATGGCACGTTTGTTCAGGGTATCCACGTAGAACGGATTGGTATGACGGCGGATTGCAAGGATAACCTCTCCCTCTTTTGTCTGTCCGCATTCCTCCCGGCTAATCCGGCGGTATTCCCCGGTCCCCTTATGATAGGCATAGAATGCCAGCATCGCTTCAAAATCGATGCCGCTTCCATCCGTATGCTCCTCCATGGTCATAAACTTCGCATGGTAATCCGGTGACCGCTCCGGCACCCTGCCTCCGGCAAAGCCGCTGGGCCAGCCTTCCTCATCGTAAATCCAGCCGTTCATTCCGAATTCTTCCCCGGCTCTTATTCCGGTTTCAATACAGTCAAACCACTCTTCACTGAGATACGGTGTCTTTAAGCCGGATCTGGCATGCATAAAATACCCGCCTATTCCGGCTTTCTTCATTTCCTCAATCTGATATCGGATCTCCTCCGGCTCCAGCTGGTCATTCCAGGACCAGAAGGGAATCGGCCGAAACTGATTCGGAGGATTCTTAAAGTCTTTTATCATCATATTTCTTTCCCATGCCTTTCTTACAATCTAATCCCCGTGCTTCTGACTTAACACCATCGCAATCGCGGATTTCCAACCCTCATAACGTCTTTGGCATTCCTGCGGCTCCATCTTCGGCTGATACAGCTTCGCCTCATTATCCTGGAACAGCTCCTCCGCCCGGTATAGCCCCATGCCGATTCCGGCCATATAAGCAGCTCCGATGACAGACAGCTCCTCGGATTCCGGCACCCGGACACGGATACCCTGGATGTCACTCTGGAACTGCATGAGATATTCGTTTCTCGTCGGACCGCCATCCACTCGCAGTTCCTTTATCTCAAGCTCCGCTTCCCGGCCCATCACCTTCACAATATCCGTAATCTGGTATGCAATGGATTCCAGGGCCGCTTTCACAATCTCCGCCTTGCCTGTCTTTCTCGTCATCCCGCAGAGGATCGCCGCGGCCTCGCTCTTCCAATACGGCGCTCCCAGGCCGGAGAAAGCAGGTACCAGATAAGTCCGGTCCGCCGCATTGGCCCCTTTGGCAATCGCCTCTGTCTCCGCGGCGCTCCGGATCAGCCCCAGATCATCCTTCAGCCAGCTGATTACCGCACCGGTATAATTAATATTCCCTTCCAGGACGTACTCGACCTTGCCGCCCATTCCCCAGGCAAGGGAGGTTACGATCCCTCTGGTACTGAAAATAGGCTTTGTGCCGATATTCATCATAATCGAGGAACCGGTTCCGTAGGTGGCCTTCACCATCCCTTCCTTCCGGCAGTTCTGTCCAAACAACGCCCCGTGGGAATCCCCCATGGCGCTGTGAATCGGAATCGGGTGTTCCAGGTATCCGCCCAAATCCGTCCCTCCAAAATTGGAATTGGAAGCACATACCAGTGCCAGACCTTCCGGATTAATTCCAAACAGTCCGCAGATTTCCTTGTCCCATTCCAGGGTGCGGATATTGAACAGCTGTGTTCTGGACGCGTTGGAGTAATCCGTCTTATAGCTCTGATTGCCTGTGAGACGATAGATCAGCCAGCTGTCCATGGTACCATAGGCCAGCTCACCTCTTCCTGCTTTCCTGGCGGTGCCCTCCACCTCTTCCAAAACCCAGGCTATCTTAGCCGCGGTAAAATAAGGCGACAAATTCAGCCCTGTACGGCTTTGTATCAGGTCTGAATGCTTCTCAAGACTTTTACATATGGACGCCCCTCTGGCGCACTGCCATACAATTGCATTATACACGGGCCGTCCGCTCGCCCGGTCCCATACGACGGCAGTCTCTCTCTGATTGGTTAATCCAACGGCGGCAATCTCCGCCTTATCAATTCCCGTCTTCTCTATGACGGCCCTGGCAACTGCCAGGGTATTGGAATAGATCTGCTCCGGGTCATGCTCCACCCATCCCAGCTCATTGACAATCTGATCATGGGGCAGATCGCTCCGCCCCAGAATCTTTCCCTGACTGTCAAAAATAAGTGCCTTGGTTCCCTGCGTGCTCTGATCAATTCCAAGAATATATTGTCCTCTATTCTCCATCGCTCAACATCTCCCATGCGGTTGCTGCAATTCCTTCGGCACTGAGACCGTAATAATCGAATACCTCCTGGGATTTTCCTGCCACCGCCGGGGTATCCGGCAAAGCCAGATTGCGGACCGGCTTCGGGCAATTTGCCGCAATGATCTGGCAGACCATAGCGCCCATGCCCCCGATGACGGAATGCTCCTCTACCGTGATCACAGCCTTTGCTCTTCCTGCCGCCTTAAGAACCGCCGCTTTGTCCATGGGCTTCACACAGTACATATCCAGTACCGAAGCGTGTATCCCCTTCTTCTCCAGCTCCTGCGCCGCCAGCAATGCCGGTCTCACCATCTCGCCGCAGGCGATGATCGCCAGATCATCCCCCTCCCGCAGTACGGTCGCCTGATCCAGGGTAAAGGGAAGCTGCCCCGGTGTATCCAATGACAGCAGCGGATAGATATCCTCCACCGGATTACGTCCGACCCTGATGTAGGCCGGCTTCTGATCCTCCAGCAATGCCTCGATCAGGCATTTGGTCTGATGCCGGTCACTGGGCAGATAGACTCTCATATTCGGTATGGAAGCCATGGTGGCAATATCCTGGTTGGAATGATGGGTCATGCCCAGGGAACCATAGCTGATTCCTCCGCTGATGCCGATGAGCTTCACATTGGTATTAGAATAGGCCACATCCACCTTGGCCTGTTCCATGCTTCTGGTAGACAGGAAGCAGGCGGGGGAAGCGGCAAACACTTTCTTCCCTGTCCTGGCCAGTCCTGCGGAGATGCTCACCAGATTCTGCTCCGCAATTCCCACCTCTATAAACTGTTCCTTATGGGCTTTGGCAAATTCCGTTAAGGAAGCCGAGCCTCTGGAATCACTGCATAATACAACAATATCTTTATCGGCGTCAGCCTTCTCAATCAACACATTACAGATCGCCTGGCGGTTGGGTATCTTATTATTCATTGGCCGAGGCCCTCCTTTGCTCCAGTTCTTCCATTGCCTGGTTATACTCCTCTGCAGTCGGCACCCGGTGATGCCAGGCGGCATTGTTCTCCATAAAGGATACCCCGAAGCCCTTCACCGTATCCGCAATAATAACGGTGGGCTTGCCCTTATAGGCTTTTGCCTCTCCAAAGGCTCTGCTCAGGGAAGCGGTATCATTGCCCGCCGCATGGATTACATGCCATCCGAAGGCGGCCCAGCGTTCGTCCTGGCTGTCCTGGGACATCACGTCCTCGGTGGAGCCGGATATCTGGAGCCGGTTGCGGTCCACAACCGCGCAGAGATTGTCCAGCTTATAATGTCCGGCAGCCATGGCGCCCTCCCATACGGAGCCCTCCGCCAGTTCTCCGTCACCCATTACCGTGTAGACCCGGCTGCCCGTGCCGCTCATCCGGGACCCAAGGGCCATTCCGATGCAAACGGACAGCCCGTGTCCGAGGGAACCGGAATTCATCTCAATTCCCGCCACCTTATTATTGGGATGACCGATGTAAGTGCTCTGAAAGGAGGAATAGGTCAGCAGATCCTCCTTCGGAAAGAAGCCCCGGTCCGCAAGGACTGCGTAAAGCGCTTCCACGGAATGCCCCTTGCTTAAGATAAAATAATCCCTCTCCGGAGACTGGGCCAGCTCCGGAGATATGTTCATTTCACTGTAGTACAGAGTGACCAGGATATCCATCACGGAGAAATCCCCGCCGATATGTCCCGTCTTTGCATGGTATATCATATTAAGCACATCTTTTCTTAATTCAAAAGACTTCGCCTGTAAATTATTCATCCTTACCTCCATTTGCTCCATTCCTTATTCGCCCCGGATATAAGCCTTAACCTCTTCCTCAATGGGATCATACAGATCAGGCGTTACCCCGATGTATTTACAAGCTTCATATAATACGGGAACCACATCCTTATGAATGCCCACACAGTGATGGATATACGGTCCGCATACCAGCTTATCCTCCAGCCGTTTCAGATTCGCCACCTTTATCCACACATAGGTTCCCTTTGTATAGGGTCCTTCCACACCTTCGGCATTGCCCAGAAGCATGGAATATTCTCCGTTATCCCCGTCAAAGCGGCACAGAGTCATCCTGCCGTGCTTTGCTTCCGCTTCCACAGCACCGGGATGCTGAAAGGCGAGAGGATAGCCGATGGTAGGCTTCTCCTTTGCCACGGAGATGGGCCAGGGACCGCAATGCTGCAGCAGCTCCCCGTTCTCATCATCGGGATGACGCACGGTCCAGTCCGCGAAAAAGCTCCTGGTGTCATCCAAAGCTGCGGCTTCTACCAGCAGGGAGGTGATTGCTCCATGGATGTCCGTCTCACAGACTACCGGAATTCCTTCTTCATTTAATAAGGAATTGGCCGCGCAGGGCATGATGCCCAACTCTCCCTGCAGGGCATTCCAGCACTGGATGGCAATTGCCTTACAGCCGTATTGATCGGCCAGACGCTTCATCGCTACCTTTAAGGCTGCCACATTCTCCAGCTGCTCCTCGTTAATCTTTATGTTCATATTCGTTTTGCAATAATCCATTACGGCAAGAACGTCCTTCTCGTCTTCCTTCGCCTTCTTCACCTCTGCGGTAAGCTCCGGCATGGGAATCGGGGAGAGCTGGATATTAAAACGCTCCAGAAGCTCTCCTTCATTGCACATGGTGGACCAGAAATCAAAGGGTCTGGGTGCGATCTGAAGTATTCTGATGCTTCGGAAGGTCTTCACCACATTGCACACCGCAAGGAAATCAAAGATGCCTCTGGTGAATTCGGGGTCACTTAAGCGGCAGTTGGTCATGTAGGTAAAGGGTACCTGGAATCTGCGAAGCACCTTGCCCGTTGCAAACAGGCCGCACTGGCTGTCCCGCAGACGGATTCCGTTCTCATCCGGCCTCTCATCCCTGGGTCCCCATAGAAGCACCGGAACATTCAGTTCCTTCGCCAGCCTTGCCACAACATACTCCGTGCCGAAATTACAGTGGGGAAAGAATAAACCGTCAATCTTCTCTCTTCTAAACTTTTCAGCTATTTTTTCACGGTCCAGTTCATCATAAAAAAGCCCTTCTTCGTTGATATCTGTTATGTCGACAAATTCCACTCCTAATTCCGTCAGCTTCTCTCTTGTTAAATTCGCGTATTTCACTGCATCCGGAGCACTGAAAATACTTCTTCTGGTGGGTGCAAAACCAATCTTAACCTTTTTCATCCGAACTTCTCCTTTTAATATTTTATATGTTTAAGTAAATATTTTATATGTTTTATTATAAACTTTTTATATTATTTTTCAAGTATTTTTGCTAAGAATTTAATGGAACTAATAAAAACATGTTATAGTTATACGGAAGAGATATGACGGATGCAGCATAGCACACAGAAATCGAAGTATAGACAATGAGATATTGCAGCTGTTCTATGATCTGCTATAATTGGAATGAGGAGGAGAAGAGCTTGAAAATCAACTATTATCAGGATGATACCCTAAAAGAAAACCGAATAGAGGTATATTACGGCGAGCTGGATTCCGAGATCGCCGGTGTTATGAACTATCTTGAGGCCCACAGGGCCATTATAGGGAAAAGGGATTCGTTACGGAAGAAGATTTTTCCGGGTGATATATTTTATCTGGAAGTGGTGGACCGGCGCTGCTATGCCTATCTGGAGCAGGAGGTTTACCAGGTGGATTACAGCCTCAGGGATTTTCAGGAGCGCTTTTATAATAACGGCTTCATACAGATCGGAAAATCCCTGCTGGTAAATGTTTATAAGGTAACTCACATGAAAACAGATTTTAACATGAAGATGCAGCTTCAGATGGAAAACGGAGAAACTTTAGTCTTAAACAGAGCTTACAAAGCGCGGTTTATCTCATTTCTAAAGAATATGGAGGCAGGAAATCATGAAGCTGATTGACAAGAAGAATTTTTGGCCGACGGTATGCGTGGTATATACGGCCATATCCGCTACGAAGATTATATTAGAAGCAATCTTTCAGAAGGTGTTCGGGAACTATCAGCAGAACCTGGTCATGATATTATTTTTATCCTTTCTCGGAACACTGGTGCTGTCCCAGCATTACCGCCTGAGCCATATCCCCCTTCCGCTGGTGATTATCGGACAGTATGCCTTATTGGCGGGATGTGTGATGCTTATCAGCCGGATTATCAGCTTTTACTCAGAAATCAGTCCCGGCGGATACCTGGACATATTTCTATCCTTTACCATTCCCTATCTCATAGGCGCCATCCTGTACTATGTCCAATTATGGAAGGAAGTCAAAAAGATAAACCAGCTGCTGGCTAATATCAAAAAGGAGGATAAAGAACATGAATAAGAAGGTTACCGGTTTGGATTTCTTATCATTAAGTCTTTATGCATTCGGAGGGCTGGGCCTTGAAGCGCTCTATGCCTATTTGATCGAGCCGGCTTTATACGGAGGGCCAATGCAGGACTGGACCCGCTCCCAGATGATATCCCATTGGATTATCACCTGCCTCACCTGGGGGCTGGCAGCCTTCTATCTGATCCGGACCTCAAGCAAGAAATACGGCTTCCCCCTCTTCCGGCAGACACCGCCGATGAAGGTCTGGCAATGGATATCCGTGACAGGCATGGTTGTATTATCTCTTCTTATGAGTTATATGAGCTGGGATGGCTTCAAGGTATGGATGGAGTTCCAGAAAAAGGGGCCGCTGCTCTTTTTATTCCAATATATCTATTATGCCTTTGAAACGGTATTGTTTATGCTGATCATTGTGTTCGGCCAGAAGGCCCTTGAAACCTGGACCAGGAATCAGAAGCTCCCCTTCGGAGGTATTATCTGCGGACTTACCTGGGGGCTGGCTCATATTATAACAAAGGGAAGCATATGGATCGGCCTGGAGGGTCTTATCCTGGGCTTTATGCTGGGGACCGCTTATCTGCTTGTAAACCGTGACATTAAAAAAACCTATCTTGTTTTGCTTCTTATGTTTGTATTATAGACTTTCCTCCGCTCCTCCTGGAGGATCAAGCGTCCGGGATATCAATAAAGCCATCCCCTTGATAAAAGCCATAAGAAGCAGATCCATCAATCCGCCCCTTATGGCTTTTTCATCATGTAAAAGAATAGAATTAATATAAATACGAATATGAATTTATTGCATTAAGCAAAACAGCGGCAAAAGCAACATATATGATAATTCCCAATACAAGACCGACTGCCGATATAATCAGCATGGCACGGCAATAATTCCTTCTGCTCACATTCCCCTGTCCAAAGGCCCATACAAACAGCATGATAATTCCGACACACGGAATAGCTTGTACGATAATCGTGATGAGCCACTGTCCCATAGTCATGGGAATCTCCGGCTGAAGGTCATTCTGCATTCCGTAATTATCCATATTCAGTTCCTCCTGATTATAAATTAGTAAATTATTTTATCAGTTTCATCTTATGCATGAACATTGCTATTTTATGAAGGTAATTATTCTCATTATAAACCATGGGTTCTATACTGGGATAATACATCTTCATACGGTAAATGTACAAACCAATAAAAATAATTATACTTATTATAACATATGTGTTTATAATTAGGATATAGTTTTTTAATCTTTTTTTTATAATTAGACAGGCAAGCATGCTAAAAGCAACAAACAACAATAGCGGATGCATCTGGAAGGACTCCCGGAAATGTCCCGTCAGCATGAGCTTTGCCGCCCTGGTCATGCCGCAGGCAGGGCAGGGGATGCCAACCAGTATAACGCTGAAGCATACCGATCCGAATAAATAGTCCAGAACCATCATGGTAAGGAGGCACAGTACTATTCCGAGCCAATATTTTTTAACCAGTTCAATCAATGATTTCATCCTGCAACACTCCGAAGTATGATAACCTTTCCCGTTATCGGGAGCTGGAATGGTGAGATCTCCTTCTCAGGAGATACCCTCCTAATATAATCAATAAGATAATCAAGACTGCCGCAATGATCACGGCCATGCCCGTCTCTTGTCCTGTATTCCTTCCTTCTGCAGCGGTTTCTTTCACGACGCTTTCTGCATCGCTGTCCTGCTTCGCATCAATGCCGCTCTTCCCAGCGGAGGATGCTCTATCCATGTCGCTGCCTCCGCCGCCGGCAGCTATTCCTGCGGTGTCCTCATCACCGTTACTGTTTTGCTTGCCGTTACCGTCCTCCAACGTCCCATCCAGGTACGGGGTCAGCACTCCGGCTATTACTTCATACCCTTTTTTATTCGGATGAAGACCATCGGATACATAATCGGGGTTACAATACCCATCCTCGCCCACAAAGGCGGAATAGCAATCGACAAAGCTTACGTAATCATATTCCTTGATCATATTTTTCAAGGCCGCATTCATATAAACAATGCCGTTCTGCTGATCCTTAAAAAAAGCGTCTGTCGTAGGCAGGACACTGATAACAAAAATTCGGGTTTCCGGATATGCCTCATGGGTGCTCTCAAACATCTCCCTGTAATTCTTAATGGTAGAAAATAGCTGTCTGCCCCATCCCAGGTCATTGATACCGCATAATATTACGATCTTCTCATAGTTGCCTCTGAGGAGATCATCCCATCGCGCCGCCACCTCCGTGGTGGTCTGGGCCCCGATTCCATAGTTCACACAGTCCTCACGGCCCAATACCGCATTCCAGTCCCCATATTGAAAAAGAGGGTTCTGCACAATGCTGTCCCCGATAAACGCAATCCCTGTCAGAGGTCTGTCCCAGGCCCCGTCCCCCGTATCCGTCGGTTCCCCGGTTCCGGGAATATAGGAAAGCTGCTTCAGCTTCACCGTCCGGGAGGTGCCGGTGTATACACGGATGATATCCAGTCTTGCAAAACCCGTGCCAAAGGCCCGGGCAAAATTCTCATACCGGAAGATCAGTTTCTGCCTCCCATGGGAAGCGGCTTTATCTGCTTCCTCCTCCCGAATCACTTCATCGGGATAGACCGCTACCCACTGAGGACCGCCGGAAGCACTGGAAAAGGCCAGATAGACGAAATTCTCTTCCTCGGAGGCCTCTCCCCCGGCAGGCTCGATCTCAACCTCTGCGCAGAAATAACTTCCCTCATTGATAGCCGCTCCGTCAAACTTCCCACCCACATGGGCGGTAAAAAAATAAGCCAGCTCCTGATCCTTACCGCTTTTTTCCGCAGCCCCCGCAAACAGCAGAACCTCCCCAGTCTCTGCACTTTGCCCATCCGTGTCTGCATAGGCCGGACTACTGCCGGCCGTAAAACATACTGCCGGCAGTAGAATAATTCCTATTCCCCTTGCTAATCTCTTCCTCATTTTCGTATTCAATCCCCCGTTGACTCCTTCTATTTTTCCTTTCCTATCTCAAGCACCTTTGTAATTGTTTTTTGTAAAACCAGCTTCCGATCCCCGGAAAATTCCCAGAACATCACACCTCCGAGCCCTTTTTCTACTGCATATTCCGTCTTGGCCTGGATTGACTGCACATCGTCGTAGCCGATCCAGGTGGTGCCGTCGAATACATAAGGACATTGTGCCGTCTCATCATAATAGCGTACAAAGCCGTTCTTATCCGCATAATTCTCCATTAGATCCCATGCGTCGAATGCCCCTGCTTCCCAAGTTCCCAGTCCATATCCGATGCCGACGGGCACCTGAGCCCTCTGGTTCAATCCTTGATTCTCTGTACTTGCGACATTGGTCCAGCCTCGTCCATAAAACGCGAGCCCCAGATTGATATCCCTTCCGGGAATTCCTGCTCCTAAAAAGGCCGTTACCGCCGTATCAATACAAGCCTGGCCGCTGGCATCATACAGCGGGGAATTAAAACCGGTCACATTTTCCCAGGCACCGTGGAAATCATAGGTCATAAGGTTAATAAAATCAACATACTGCATCGTCTCCAATAAATTGGAATCCGCTATGAAGCGCTCCGCGGCACGGGCAGCTATGGTCAGCAGATAGGTGTCCCCGTCCGGCTTTTTCCGTTCATTCAATGCCTTTCTGGTCGCCTTTATCAGCATGGTATAATTCACGTCATCCCCGGCACGGTGAGGAATATTATCCCCGCCCTCCACAGGATATTCCCAGTCAATATCAACGCCGTCCAATCCATACCGGGCAACAAAATCCGCTGCTGAAACGGCAAATCGGTCACGCTTCACCGGATCGGCGGCCACGTCGGAAAAATTAGCCGACCAGCCCCATCCGCCGATGGAGATCAACACCTTCAGCTTTGGATATTTCGCTTTCAGCTGTCTGAGCTGCCCAAAATGTCCGCAGGCGTCCTCGGCGCTTCCGCCCAGCTCCGTCCCAAAATCCATGGTTAAATCGGTATATTCATCTCCCACCATCACCTCGCCATCCTGACTCAGATTAGCAAAGGCAAAATTGATATGGGTAAGAAGCTCCGGGTCAATATCCTTAACCGTGATGGCTCTGTCATAGGCTGACCAAGAAGTAAAATAAGCAATGCTCCTGGGTCCTTCTTCTATCCTCTTTGGTTTTTTAACAATTTCTGATATCAGCGGATCCGTCAGCGGTGTTATTTCAAGGGCTTTTTCGGTATTTGAATCCGGTGCTTTGTTTTTCTTATCGATTTCCGTCTCCTTTTTTACTCCGGAGCAACCCAGCATTCCCAGAGCCAATGCGGCTATCAGCAGCCTGGCTTGAAAGCCTTTCTTTATTTTCATGGTTCTTCCCCCGATGTATCCGCTTCATAATTTACATCCTCATAGATCATGAAGCATATTTGTATTTATCTTAACATCTTCCTCCTATCCAGGCAATATCTATTATTGTTTTTTCCATTTTCCTCCGCAGCCTTCCCCAACTCAGCTGCCGGATTAAGAAAAGCCATGAAAAGATCACAATTCAGATCCTTTCATGGCTTTCCAGGTATAGGTGTTACGGCAGGGTATTGCCAGCCGCACGGTAGATTCCATACCACTCCTCACGGGTCAGATAAATATCTGCTGCCTTGATGCAATCCTTCAAGCGCTCCACATTCATCGTCCCGGTCACCGGCTGCATATGCGCCGGATGGCGAAGAAGCCATGCAATGGCAATGGCGGTATTGGTAACCCCGTATTTAGAGGCTATCTCATTAATTTTGGCATTCAGTTCGGGGAATTTCTCATTATCCAGGAAAACACCCTCGAAGAAGCCGTACTGGAAGGGCGACCAGGGCTGTATCGTAATATCCCTCAGGCGGCAGAAATCCAGAACACTGCCGTCACGGCTGACAGCCGACTCGTCCAGCATATTGACATGGATGCCTGCTGAAATCATGGTGGCATTGGTAATGCTCAGCTGGAGCTGGTTCGCTACAATCGGCTGCTTCACGTATTTCTGAAGAAGCTGTATCTGCATGGGATTCTGATTAGATACGCCAAAATGGCGAACCTTTCCGCTGCTCTGGAGCTGATCGAAGGCCTCGGCCACCTCCTCCGGCTCCACCAGCGCATCCGGGCGGTGCAGCAGCAGAATGTCCAGGTAATCCGTCTTCAGCCTCTTCAGGCTGCCGTCCACCGATTCCAGAATATGCTCCTTGGAGAAGTCAAACATCCCCTTTCGGATGCCGCATTTGGACTGGAGTATTACCTTTTCCCGCACGGAAGGACTCATGCGGATCGCCTCCGCAAAGATTTCCTCACAGGTACCTCCTCCATAGATGTCCGCGTGATCGAAGAAATTAGCGCCTCCCTCCAGCGCCGTCTGAACAAAGCGCTCCGCCTCCGGCTTGCCTAATCCGTTAATACGCATACAGCCCACCGCAATTACCGGCACCTGCAAATTTGATTGTCCTAATTTCATTGTTTTCATTGTTTTACTCCTTTCTTTAAAAGAATCACCTTTTAATTCAGACATATCCTGTTAAACTATCTCTGGCTCACAGGATACACCGTATCTTGTCCCAATATGCATCACCAGCAATTTCACCTTGTGTCCATTGCTGTATCAACTATTATATACCAAATAATAATTGATTTCTATCACTCTGGCAAAACTTTTCATCATCTGATCAAAAAACTTATTTAATCTCATTTGATTAAAATTTTTTATGATTGACATTTTGGTTTAATGGCATTAAACTATATCATATAGGTCTAATATCGTTAAACCCACAAGGAGATGATTATAATGGCAGAATATAAGCTGGGAGCAATGGAAACAAAATTTGCGGAGCTGATATGGGATAATGCCCCTATTTCCTCCGGTGAGCTGGTGAAGCTGTGCCAAAAGGAATTAACCTGGAAGAAATCCACTACCTACACCATGCTGCGCCGGCTTTGCGAACGCGGTATTTTTCAGAATATCGAGGGGGTTGTCTCAGCTCTCATGAGCAAGCAGGAGTTTCATGCTTTGCAAAGTGAGAATTTTGTAAATGAAACCTTTGCCGGGTCACTCCCTCAGTTCCTTGCAGCCTTTACCCTGCGGAAAAAGCTGTCCGAGAAGGAGATTGACCAGCTGCAGAGGCTGATTGATGAGAAACGGGGTGATTCCTGATGTGGCTGTATACCCTGCTTCCAAAAATCCTTAATATGAGCCTTACTGCGGGAATTGTTATCCTCAGTGTGCTGATTGCCCGCATCCCGCTGAGAAAAGCCCCGCGGAGCTTCTCCTATGCACTTTGGGCCGTGGTATTGTTCCGGCTTGTATGCCCCGTGTCCTTTTCCTCGGAATTATCCCTTCTGGGGATCTTTCACACTCCTGCCCCGACAAACAACAGCATCACCTATATTCCCTCCGACATCGTTCATAGCTCTTCCCCCCAGGTGGAGCTGCCCCTTCCGGGGATCAGTGAGGCCATCAACCGCAGGCTGCCCCGGGGGCAGGAGCAGACTGTAGCCGACCCGCTGGAATGGCGGATGGCCGCCGCAACCATAGTCTGGCTCTCCGGCATGGCGGCGATGCTGCTGTACAGCGGTATTTCCCTGCTGCTTCTACGCCGGAAGCTGATCGGTGCGGTGCATTTGCGGGATAATATCTATCTTGCCGACCACATCCCTACCCCCTTTGTGCTGGGTGTGCTCCGACCGAAAATATTCCTCCCGTCAACCCTGGAGGAGCGGGAACAGAGCTATATCCTCCTGCATGAACAGACCCACATCCGCCGGCTTGACCATATCTTTAAGGTAGCCGCCTTCCTGGCGCTGACGGTTCATTGGTTCAATCCTCTTGTATGGGTAGCCTTTACAGCCTTTGCAAAGGATATGGAGGTATCCTGTGACGAATATGTCCTAAGGAAAATGGGAGAAGAGATAAGGCAGGCTTATTCCGCCTCCCTGCTCTCCCTGGCAACCGGACGGCATTGGATTAACGGCAGCCCTCTCGCCTTTGGGGAAGGGAACATCAAGGAAAGAATCCGCAATGCCATGCGCTTTAAAAAACCTGCTGTGTGGATCAGCATTGCTTCGATTCTGCTCGTCGCAGCTCTGAGCATCGGATTGGCCGCTAACCAGGTTAAGTCCGACCCTTCCTCTGGTTGGAAGCCCTACCGGTTCCCTGCTCATTTGTATGACCGGGTCACGCTCCGTACAGAAGCTAATGTGTATCCACCTTCCTTTGAAGCCATCCAAGCCGTACTGACCAATGAGCAAATGGAGAGCAGTATCAACTGCGGACTTGGCTTTGTCCTGACGAAGCAGGTGGGGGATGACTGGAGGATTGTACCATTTAGAGAAGATCTGGCCTTTACAGAAGAATCCCTCCCTCTTCCCCTCGGAAGCAGCCAGACATACCGTCTAACCCCTGATCTGCTTTCCGTCAAGCTGGATGCCGGGAATTACCGGCTCGCTACTGATGTCTGGTATCCCCCTTCCGAACTGATCCCGGACACCTCTGTGACCAGGGAAAAACGGACCGTCTGGGCGGAATTCACCATAGCCCTTCCCGATCATACCGGCTGGCAGGATGTCCGCATCGGTATGCCGCGGGAGGATGTACAGGAAATCATGGGCGAACCTGTCGGTATGCTTTTCGGCTTTTTCGGAGATATCTATCTTCTGGAAAACGGCTCACAGATTACCATTTACTACGATAGCGAAGCCCTGGTATCTTATATCTTACTGACTCAACCGCAAACCGATACCTCGCCCTCTACCTCCGACAGGAACCCGGAGGATGCCGCATCTTCTGCTCCCGATAGGAAGCCAGCAGATACCTCTCCTTCTGGCCCCGGGAATCCGCAGGATACCTCCGGTCACTCCGCCGAAGCTCCCTCGGAGATGCCGGCTGAACCCGCTCTGGAGCTGATCGCTGAAGTGACCGATTTAGACAGGGATGGTCAAAGGGAAGTCCTCTGCCTTGACCGGTCCGGGATGGGGGAAGGCTATATCACACTTCGTGTTTTTGATAAAAACAATAATGAAATCTGGAGCGAAGACGCCGATCTTCCCCATGCGGGCTGGCAGTCACTCTTCCTCTGCGAACTGGAAGGCGAATATTATTTCCTGCGCTATAACCCCAGTATGTATCAAGGCTCCTGTTATTATTACTATACCCTCTTCACACTGGAGGGCGGTCAGGAGAATATCATCCAATCCAACCAGCTGGAGTTTGACATCAACGGAACAAAGGAACTGGACGTTTCGCGGATGATCGCCTTTGCAGAGGAAGTGAATGAGCTGCTGGACAGCAGTACTTTGCTCATGAGTACGGAGGGCGGTCAGTATACCTTCGGCCCGTCTTCCTCCGAAGACTTCCTTGAGCGGTATTCCTGGCTGGATAGTGTTCCGAAGCTCTATTCCGACAGCGACAACCTTGAAACCCGCCTGAGCATATACAGTGATTATGCCATTTCAAACCGCAAGCTCAGCGAGGAACAGACTTACCTTATAACAGAAACGGAACTTGCTTTTGCGAAGGATGCCGTGCTCTCCTATTATGAAACCACTGTTTTCAAGGGCCAGGTGACCGATATCGCATGGCTCTCAGATGCTGCAGAGTATCAGTCGTCTATCATTCCCCACAGGGTAAAAGACCAGGTAACCGCCTTCCATGTCACAATGTCCGATCATGCCGTACGACAGATTGTTCTTACCAAATCAAAGGACGGTGAATGGGAGGTCATTAACGAGGGAGTATAATGAAATGCGTCGGCAAGCACCTGCCTGCCGACGCATTTCATTATTAGTTCACTATAATATAAGAATCCTCTTTTTTTGTTATATAACCAATGATTTCGGCACATGGAATACTGTCTTTTAACTGTGCCAGAAGACGTGATGCATCTTTTTCCGATACCGCCATCATCAACCCTCCCGAAGTCTGGGGATCATACAAAATATCTTCCATGGCCCGGCTGACATTTCCCTTTACGGAAACATATTTCTGAGCAAAATCACGGTTTCTGTAAGCTCCCGCCGGGACAAATCCCATCTCTGCCAGACCATAGGCTTCCTTATGATAAGGAAGCTTACTGGTATCCAGATGAATGGTGAGCTCGCTTCCTCTTGCCATCTCACAGGAGTGTCCCATAAGGGCAAATCCGGTTACATCCGTGCATCCATGTACTTCATACTGAACCATAATATCCCTGGCTATCCTGTTTAATTGCGCCATCTGAGCATATATTCTGTCAAGCAAGGGCTCTTCCACCATCTCCGCTTTTGCAGCCGTGGTCAGAATTCCAATCCCCAGGGGCTTGGTTAAAATCAGCACATCCCCCTTTTTTGCAGTGGAGTTGGTCAACACCTTCTTAGGGTGAACAAATCCTGTTACGGAAAGGCCGTATTTCGGCTCCGAATCCTCTATGGTATGTCCTCCGGTAATAATAGTTCCTGCCTCATATGCCTTTTCATAGCCGCCTCTTAAGATATCATGAACGGCATCCCTGCCCATCTTATTTGTGACACACATCACGTTCAGGGCCAGCTTGGGTTCTCCGCCCATGGCATAGACATCGCTCAGGGCATTGGCAGCCGCAATCTGCCCAAACAAAAAGGGATCGTCCACAATCGGCGGGAAAAAATCAATGGTCTGCACCAGGGCCAGCTCATCATTAATCACGTATACGGAAGCATCATCACTTTTGTCATAACCCACGATGAGCCTTTCATCATATAGGGAAGGGAGTCCTTCCAGCAGCTGTGACAGCATACCGGCTCCCACCTTTGCCCCGCATCCCGCACAGGATGCAAGCTTTGTCAGTTGTATTGTTTCACCTTCCTTGCCTGTCGGCATAGAGGCGTCCCTCCAATCTTGTGTTAACTGTCTTGGGCTTTAAACAGAATCACATAGCCCTGGCCCTCTTCCCTCACTACCTGTTCTATCTCCCCATGGGGATCTTCCTGGAAGAGGTAATCCTCCGGCCCCTCAAACCGGACACAGGTCCCGCAGGAGGAGCTGAGATTCCGGGGAACCGGCATGAGCTGGGGAGCCATACTCTCCTTCTGACATTCCTTTTTAAACCGAATGGCACCAAAATGAGAATAAAAGGTCGCAATATAATACATAGTGTCTCCTGTTATTTGTAAATTCTAAGACGATATTCCCCGTTTTCATCCTTGCTTTGTATTTCATAGCCCTGATGCTGTGCAAAGCGGGTGACATTCTCCAGCGCAGTCCTATTGTCCACTAACATCTCATATTCCTTCTCGTTGGAAGCCATCGCTTTTTTTATCATAATCACCGGTTCCGGGCAGGAACGTCCTCTTGCATCTATCATACCAATTTTCCTCTCTTTCCTCAATATGATTTAAAGTGTCAAAGGTGCTCTTAATTGTTTGCTTTTTTTATATTGGAAACTGCAATAATAAGAACCACTGCAATTCCCACAATAACACCGATTTTACCGTTGAAGGTCGGGCCTTCCGCGGAAGAGGCCATTGCAAAGTTATGGGCAAATGCGGCTCCTGCTGCCAATCCAAGTACAGTAACAGCGGAATCCGTATTTCCTTCTCCTGTCAGCACCAGCTGGCGTAGCGGGCAGCCTCCTAATAAAACACAGGCAAATCCCACTAAAAGCATGCCTAACAGATTCCATAATCCGTCGGTATGAGCGATGGGCTGTCCTGTAAATCCCGGGTGGAAGCCTTTTGTAGCCACATTTACGATTAACGCCGCCGCAAGAATTGCAACAAAGCCTGCCATCAGCTTCCATTCTTTAAATAACACTACATCGCGGATACCGCCAACCATACAGAGTCTGGTTCTCTGGGCAAGGGCGCCTACAATCAGTCCCGCTCCCAAAGAGATCGCAATGGCAGCGTGCTTCGCACCCGGACCGCCCCCTGCTTCTGTGAAGAAAATAAATGCAGGAGCGACGATCAGCAGGATCAATAAGATAATCTGAACGACGGGCATTACTCCGCCTTCTAATTTTGTCAAGGTATAGGTTCTTTTTAAGGTGTATCCCTTATTTAAGAAAAATACGCCTGCAAGAATTCCAAGGGTAAATCCGATCAGTCCGAAGATGGCATTCCAGTCCCCGCCTGCCAGACGCAGAATCATACGGAAGGGGCATCCTAAAAACATCAAACAGCCGATCATAACGAAAAATCCCAACACAAATCTTGTCATGGGAGCAGAGCCGCCTCTCGGCACATACTCCTTCTTTATAAGAGCCAGAATACAGGCTCCCAGAATCAGACCAATAATTTCAGGTCTTATGTACTGTACCGGTGCCGCCCGGTGGAGTCCCAGACCTCCTACGGTGTCACGGATGAAGCAGGCTACACAAAAGCCCATATTAGCCGGATTTCCCAAAAACACCAGAAACCCTGCAATGACCCCAATGATAAGACCTGCAACGATAATCGTTCGCTTTTCCCCCGCTAATTTCATAAAATAGTTCCTCCTTATATCCTTAAATTGATAGGGTATTTCCTATATAAAATTCTATCTCAACTACCTGATTTTGTATAATTGTTTTATTTGAAATTTTTATCATACCTATAAATTTTTTCTATAAATACAATAAAATTCTACATAGAAAATTGCTTATTCATGAAAAAAACAGTATACTGGGATTATGAACTAATTATAATAAGAACCCACAGGCTCTGGAGGTATTTTGATGAAGCGAATCTATCTTGACAATGCCAGCACCACATTTCCGAAGCCGAAATGTGTTTCAAAGGCTGTTTGCAGCTTTATAGAAAATTATGGTGTCAATATTAACCGGGGAACCTACTCCGTTGCCTATGATGCGGAGGAAACCACATTTGACACCAGGGAACAGCTTTGCAGGCTGTTTCATTTTCCCGACTGTAAAAATGTTGTCTTCACCCCCAATGTGACCTACAGCTTAAATATTATATTAAAAGGACTGCTGAAGCCGGGGGATCATGTTCTGACCTCCTCCATGGAGCACAACGCCGTGATGCGCCCTCTGGTCCAGCTGAAAGCACAGGAGATTTCCTTTGATCGAATTCCCTGTACCCTCCAGGGAGAATTGGTGCTTTCCGCGATGGAGGATATGGTAAAGCCGGATACCCGTGCCCTTGTTATTACCCATGCTTCCAATATCTGCGGAACCTTAATGCCCTTGGAGGAATTGGGAGACTTTTGTGAAAAACACCATCTTATCTTTATTGTAGACGCTGCCCAGACTGCCGGAGTTTTTCCCATTGATATGGAAGCCATGAAAATTGATGCCCTTTGTTTTACCGGACACAAGGGCTTGTTGGGCCCCCAGGGAATCGGCGGTTTTATCCTGAGGGACGAGCTGGCAGCACAGATCGAACCCCTGATCAGCGGAGGAACCGGCAGCATTTCCCACCTGGAGGAGGTTCCCGACTTTCTTCCTGACCGCTTTGAGCCTGGGACATTAAACCTTCCCGGCATTGCAGGACTTCACGCTGCCCTTGCTTATCTGGAAACCACCGGCATTGAGAACATCAGAAAAAAAGAGCTGAAGCTCACCTCTCTCTTTTTAAATGAATTGCGGTCTCTTAACCAACTCCGCCTCATTGGGAAAAAAGACATCACAGGACGCGCCCCTGTGGTTTCTATTCAAATGACAGGTCTGGACAATGCCCAGGCCGCCTTTCATCTGGAACGTGAATTCGGAATTATGACCCGGGTTGGTCTTCACTGCGCCCCCTATGCCCATAAAACATTAAATACCTATCCGGCGGGAACCATACGTTTTTCTTTTGGACACTATAATACCAGGGAGGATGTTTTAACCGCAGCTGCCGCATTAAAGCAGCTTTGTAAATCATAATCGAATACGTTACAATCGCTCTTTGATACCTTAATCGAGCATCACAGTACCATCTCACAAGAAAGGATAATATTATGGATTTCAGACAATTAGAAGCTTTTTGTGCCATCGCGGAGTGGGGAAGCTTTTCCGAAGCCGCAAGACAGCTTTATCTCACCCAACCCACCATCAGCAGCCATCTTCGTACTTTAGAAGAAAGCTTAAATACTCGTTTAATCGACCGCACCACCAAGACCATGGCTCTTACCGAGGACGGAAAACAGTTCTACGAACATGCCAAAAATCTTCTTTGGCTGAGAGAGAAGACTCTAAAAGAATTTAATAAGACAAATCAGAATGTGATACAATTCGGCGTTTCCTCTATTCCCTCCGCTTACCTTCTGCCTGAAATTTTATCCGCTTACCAAAAGCAGGACTCTTCTTTAACCTTTGATGTGATTCAGGGGGACAGCGCCCAGATTATCGACCGGATACAGACCGGCACCTTAGATATGGGAATTACAGGGAGTACCCTGAAGGATGAAAATTTCTGCTGCGAGGCTATTTACCAGGACGAGGTGGTGCTTGCCACCCCTGCAACGCCCTACTATCAGAAACTAAAAAAAGAAGGCGCATCTTTAACCCGCCTGTTACAGGAACCTTTTCTAATGAGAGAATACGGCTCCGGGACAAAAAAGGAAGCGGATTCTGTTTTAGAATCCTTAAAACTGGACAGCGCTTCCTTAAAAGTGGCCGCACGGATGAATGATTTAGAATCCATCAAGCAGTCCATTATTTATGGCTTCGGTATCTCCATCCTTTCCAAAAAAGTCACTAAGGATCTGGAACGGGATAACCGTGTCTTAGCCTTTCCTCTGGCAGAAGGAGGCGTTTACCGCAGCTACTATTTAATCTACCGGAAATACAATATTCAGAACCGACAGCTGTTAAAATTTATCCAGTTTATAGAAGAGTATTTTAAAGTCCGCTGACTTTTTCTCTCTTCTATTCCTTCTCATTTTCCTCTTGATCATTTTATTAGTACTTGCAAATTTGCATGCGGAACATATTTTTCTAAAAATTAGGAAAACTTTCTTGTAATTATATTCCTTTTATGGTAATGTTTATTTGGACATATTCCAATAATAATTTATGAAGGAGGATAAAAATAATGATTAGAAGTAATTCACAAAGAAAAGGATACAAATATTTAATTATAATTTTAGCATTTGTATTAATTCAATTTGTACCAAATAAGGCTTTAGCATCAGAAGAAAAGATCTCTTCAGGAATACCTAAAAGTGCAACTCAATTTATTAATGAAAAACATAAGGATATAATTGAGGTTGATAAAAGCTATAATAGTTATTTTAATATTAAGTCTGATGATTTAAATAATATTACAATAGGGGAACCATATGTTATTTATGATTTAGATCAGACAAGCCAAGATGAAATATATCATTAACCTGTATTCAACAGTAAAGGTCAAGTAATTCTAAATTTAAGTATAGCAGGAACAACAAATGGGTGGGGGCTTTCCCTCTCTGAAGAGATGGTGAAAGAACTAAATAAAATAGATTATACCGCTGAAAACTATATTTTTTATGAATCAAATGATAATATATTTGCTGAAAGCTCAACCGAAGTAATAAATCTGTCAGGCATTGAAAGCGAGAAATGTCGTACGTTTCAAGCTTATGATTTTAATGAAAAAGAAAAAATTATTTCAAAGGCTGTAAAAAATTTTGTAAAAACTGACCCATCTGCCAAAAAAAATAAAAATATTAAGGATAAATATACCCCTTCATATAGTGAATCAACAAGTACATCTAAAGTATGTGCATTATATAATAATAAAGGACAAGGTTCATACGGAAATTGTTGGGCTGCAGCTGTAGCAACAATTGCAAATTATAGAAATGGAACTAATATAACCCCAACACAAGTTTGTGATTTTATGGGTATAGGATATGACGAGGGCGGCGACACATATGACTCTCAATCTGCACTTTCTCATTATGGTGTATATTTAAACAATGAAATTTTCGCTCCATTATCATGGTCAAGTATCAAGTATAACATAGACAATGCATATCCATCTTACGCTAGTCTTGCGGATAATTATTATAATGGACATGCCGTAACAGTCTATGGATATAGACAGATAAATATCAATCAATTTATTGTTATTTGGAACTCCGGGCTTAACGGTGGAAGTGGTGGTGTTCAGATAGTTTATTACTATTCAACTGGCACTACAATTCCGTACAACAACAAGACATGGACGTGGATAAAGTCATTATGTTGGATATATCTAGGTTAGTATAAATGTTTTACATATTAATTATATAATAATGATTCAAGTGTCAAAAGTACCCCTAGTGCTTTCTGCATACAATATATTGCTATTGCAAACATATTTAACATCAATATGATATGCTATATATGAAAGGGTGCACAGGATCTTTTGACACTTGAATCAATAATATGATGTTAAAATAAATAACTACTTCTACTCACATATAAAAGAGAATTAGAAACTAGATGATTTTTTAGGATTATCTAGTTTTATATATTGATGATATTCAGTCAAATAATTGTCGCTATTTATACCCTTTTGTAATATACTAAAATAAACAATAACGAATAACTATGGCAAGACCCAAAAATATATCTTTACCGGATGATGAATTAAAAAACGATATGGAACAGACTCCAAATCCTAAACGACCTTAATGAGACATATAGGAAAATATTTATCCATGAACAATCCGCCCGTGCAAGCGGATGTCTCTATGGCCATCATTATAAATTGTTAAGCTTATATCGATGTCCGAATTAACACTCCTGTTGGTAATAATGCCATTGGATGGGCTCTATAAAACCGGCTTCAATTTCATCAAAACGACTACTGGTGCATTCTTTTAAAAGATGATATGGATTTCGTAGCATGTATGGACTATATCTTTGGTGTTTATGGACTTCCTTACAATTTTTGCAGCCGGTTTTTGTATGGACGGGAAGCATACATCTGTTGAGTGATGCAGAGGACCACTGCTAATGCGCCTAGGCGATATCAAAAAAATAATTTCGATTTATTTTTAGTATCATAATTGGATGGTGAAAAATGAGAAAAAAGTTTTTAATATTTATCACAGTAATATTGATTGCAATTTTAATAAATGTATGGTTTCGGAGTATCAATATGAACGAGTTAAAAGATATCGTTTTAGGAGATATAGAAGAAATTACTTTTCATGATCCAGTAGGTTACTACACCATTGAAGAGCAAAAAGATGTTCAATTGATTTTTGAGTTTTTACAATCGATGCATCTTAGCAGAAAGATTAATACTCATAAAGATGGATTTGCATTTCTTATTGACATAAAGTTATATAATGGGGAAATAATTGAAGTATGTGTTTTATCAAAGGATGTTCGCATTAACAGGCATAATTATAAGCCAGATAAAGATTATATTAACTATATTCGAGAAATATATAATACACTATCGCAGAAATATGAAAATCATACAACTTAATGATTTTTCGGGGCACCATTGCCTATGGGTGGTGTTCCAAGCATGATAAGAACCCTATTTTAAAGCGGTATAGCATTTATTATGCTATACCGCCGATTATTGAGATACTTCCGTTCTTTTATACGGACCGATTTATAAACGCAATATCCTCATTTCTTCCGAACCACCAGACACGGAGTCACTTTATCCTCAATGACTTTAGAAGCAGCCTTGCCCGCCAAAGCATCTAACACGATGTCCACACATTTCTGGGCCAGCAGCTCGATGGGCTGGGAGACCGCGGCAACATCCAGTAATTCCATCCAGGGCATATCATCAAATACCACCAGGTGGGATTCCTTAAAATCCTTAATCTTCAAGGATTTAATGGCTTTTAAGGTATCAATGCCCAGAAGGTTCGTACCGGCTATGATGGCATCCGGATTATTTTTTATAATAAAGCGTTTGATCTCCTCCTCCGTAGAAACATTGGGAGGCAGTTTTAAGATCAAATCCTCCTCCAAGGGCAGGTCATGCTCTTTATAAGCCTGTCTATAGCCCTCGGACCGGTGAGGTGTGAACTTAATATTAATGGATAATAAGCCAATCCGCCTGTATCCCTTGCCGATCAGATGATTTGCGGCCAAATAAGCGCCATAGCTGTCATCCACACAGATGGAGTCAATCCCCTTATATGCTTTTCGGTATAATTGAACGATAGGTATATTCCTTTTTTTAATGGTATCGATCAACCGCTTATTCTGATCCGATACCGGAGTCATAATAATAGCATCCACCCGGTTTGCCAAAAGCATTTCCAGTACTTCCATTTCAATCTGTACGTTCTCGTAAGAATATCCGATCAGAACCTGATACTTATGCTCCCGCAGCCTATTGACCAAATGACCCAAGGTAATATTGTAAAAGTAGTTGTTGATATCGGAAACGATGATACCGATGGTATTACTTTTTCCATTTCTCAGATTCTTGGCGTTGGAGTTCGGAATATACCCCAGTCTGTCACATGCCTGATGAATCCGCTCCTGCAATTCATCATTGACATGTCCGCTGTTTCTTACCACTCTTGACACGGTGGACACCGAGGTGCCCACTTCGCGCGCTACATCCCTTAAAGTTACCATTATTTACAATCTCCTATTCATTAAATCAAAGGAAAATCTTTTTACATTTGTACTCTATCTGGCGATTCCATCCGGAGAAACGGCAGGTACATCAGATACCTTGATATAATCGTAACGAATATCAGACTGCCAGCCTCTCAGCCCGAAACCGCCGCCCCAATAAGGCACCTCATGCTCCAGTACAAGCTTATCATCGATGAACATGGATAAGGTTACATATTGATTCGCATCTTCATCCTCCCGATAACGTCCAATAATAGTATATACATATTCTTTTCCAGATTCAAGAGAAAAATCAGCGACCCACCCACGATCCGGAAATTCATTCTTATTATTGGAAGCAATGGGACCGCCGTCCGTATTGCCGGCCTTCCACAGATTCACGGTAGAGACCTCGGCTCCCCAGGCAAGGGCCGCATCATACCTGCCCTCCGCAGATACGAACATAGGAACACCGCCGTCATTACTCAAGCCTTTGTTCTCCGTCGGTAAGAATACCTTTGTTTCAATGCAGAAGTCCTTTAGATATACTTCCGTTCCGGTTTCATCAGGAGTGCCGAAGTAAATTGCCGCCCAGTCCTCGGGATTTTTGGATACTGCCCAGCCGTTGCCCTTCTCATCCTTGACTACCATAAAACCGGCTCCCTCGGATGCCACATCGGGTACGTCGGCCCCGTCTTCCACATCATCAAAGGTAAAATCCACATATACCTTATTGCCTGCTGTTTCTTCCTCCTGTACCGGTTCCTCACCCTCCGGCTCGTTTGCATCGGTCCCCGGCTCCTCTGTCCCCTGGGGTGCCGCTGTCGGCGCCTCGGTCGGGGTCGGTGTCCCCTTGGGATTCTCTTTCTTCTCACATGCGGCCAGTCCGAGACTGATAACCAGAACCGCGGCTAACATTAACATAGATCTTTTCCTTTTCATACTTCATCCTCCATTATTAATTAGTTTATTAGCTTCAATCCCTATCCTTTTTCATCACCAGCCGGGTACCAACTGCCAGGATGAAAAAGGATATGATTGCACTAACCATTGTAACCTTGAATTCCAGCGTTCCTTTATCAACGATAAATAACGTAAAAACAGATAAAAGGAATAATACAAATGCAAACTTCAGAAAAAAACTTATATTTCCCATTTTGGAATCCCTTCATAAATACACTTTACCAACGCGCCCTCTATCTCCTGATAGCCGATTGTCTTTTGAAGACATTTATCCTTACCGTAGATGCACCGGTCATAAAACGGACAGCCGTCCTTCCGTGCTTCCAGGTTCATCAGATCCATACTTTTTAAGGGCAGCGGTTTATCATGCCTTGCGCTGTCCGGATCAGGAATCGGAACCGCGGAAAAAAGGGCCTGGGTATAAGGATGCTTCGGACTTTCAATTAATTGCTTCATGGAGGAAAGCTCCATAATCTCCCCCAGATACATGACACAAATCCGGCCCGAATTAGCAATATAACGCGCTGTTGATAAATCATGAGTGATGTATACAAATGCGATTCCCAGCTCCCGGTTTAATTCTGTCATCAGATTCAAGATGGACAATCTCATGGATACATCGATCATGGAAACCGGCTCATCCGCGACAATCAGCTGGGGTTCCATGGTCAAAGCCCTTGCCATAAGGACACGCTGTCTTTGTCCTCCGCTCATCTGGTGAGGATACTTTGACAGGAACTGCTCTGCGGGAATTAAGCCTACCCGTTCCAGCAATTCCTCCGCCAGTTTTTCCCCCTGGGAATAGGTTAATTCTTTATGATGTACCCGTATGGGTGCCATCATGGAATCCTTGATTGTTTTAACCGGATTGAGGGCCGCATAGGAATCCTGCTGAATAAACTGGACCTTCTGCTTATAGTTGGAGTTCATACCCATCAGACGGTAGATGTTCTCCCCTTCAAAGCGGATCTCCCCTTTGGTGGGCTTGATCAGTCCCGTGATAATTCTTCCCAGGGTGGTCTTGCCGCAGCCGCTCTCTCCCACCAGGGCAAGGATCTCGCCCTTTTTAATATCCAGATTGATATTTTTAAGTACGTGAAAATACCTGTCTGACGAAAATATACCGCCGCCCTTTTCAAACACCATATTTACATCCTTTAATTGCATCAGTATTTCGTGATCAGACATTAGAACACCTCTTTCAGGCATCGTGACAAATGCTCATTTCCTATTGTTTTTAATTCCGGTACCGTCTGTCTGCACATTTCCTCTGCATACGGACATCTGGGATGGAAGACACACCCCACCGGCAGCTCCATCAGATTAGGCGGGACGCCTTTGATGGGTTCCATCCGGGTTATATCTCCATACAGGGACGGGGTCGCCATAATCAGCCCCCTTGTGTAGGGATGGGCCTTCCGGCTGAACACATCTCTTGTGGAGCCGTATTCAACCAGTCTTCCGGCATACATAACCGCCATGTAATCTGTAAATTTGGCAACGATGGAAATATCATGGGTTAATAACAGCATGGAAACGCCCATTTCCCTGTTGATCTTCTTTAAAATCGTAAAGATATAATCCTGTGTAATGACATCCAGGGCCGTTGTCGGCTCATCCAGAATAATCAGATCCGGATTCAGCAATAAGCTCATGGCAATCATGACACGCTGCTTCATTCCGCCGGACAGCTCATGGGGATACATCTTCATGATCCTCTCCGCGCTCAGGTTTACAATCGTCAATACCTCCTGTGCTCTCCTGACCGCATCCGCCCTTGTGGTTTTGTTATCATGCACCTTCATGGTTTCATAAATATGCTCCAGGATGGTCATAACCGGATTCAAGGAACTCTGAGCCCCCTGGAAGACCATAGAGATCTTGCTCCAGCGAAAGGCATTGATTTCTTTTTCCTTCAGCTTACTGACTTCTGTAATGGTTCCGTCCTTCTCATGGAAATATATTTCCCCGGATACGATTTCTCCCGGTCTTGAGATACAGTTTAATAATGCCGAGGCAACGGTGGTCTTACCGCTTCCGCTCTCCCCTACCAAGGCCGTCATCTTCCCCCTCTTTATGTCCAGGTCAATATGGCTGGCTGCCCGGATGGAGTACTTCTTAAGCTTATATTCCACCGTAAGCTTTTCGATTGTGACTGAATTACTTTTTCCTTTTTTTAATAGTATTTCCTTATCCATACGTTCTCCTATTGCCCTGATAATCTGGGATTTAACGCTTCATCAAGCCCGTGTGCCAAAAGAATGGAACCCATCTGGAACAGCATGATAGCTACAATGGGCGCGAACAAGAAATAAACTGCTTCAGGAATTAATAACGCTCCCGAATCCTTTGCCCGCAGCAGCATCGCTCCCCAGTTGGACGGCTGGAAGGAGGCCAGCCCCAGCAGCATGATGCCTACGCTTCCCGTAATTGCATTTCGCATAATTAAGATGAAGTTGATCAAAATATAAGAAGCTATGTTGGGCATTAGTTCCTGGAAGATAATATGTGCTTTGCTCAGCCCCATAACCTTGCATATCTGGATAAAGTCACGCTCTCTCAGCGAATTGATCTGCGCCCGGATCGCCCTGCTTAACCCGGCCCAGCCCCACATGGAAAGTACCAGCGCGAAGCTGAAGGGGTCCTCGATGGTAAAAAATGAGGCAAAAATCAATAAGATCGGAAAGCTGGGAATGGATAGGAACAGATTCGTTATCACGCCGATTATCTTATCGGTGGCACCTCCCGCAAGTCCGGATACCATTCCCATTACCGTTCCCAGAATGACTGTAATAAAGGAGGTAAGGAGCGCTATCACAAGAACATCACGGGAGCCATAAACCAATTGCCGGAATACATCCCTTCCCAGGTTGTCCGTTCCGAGCCAATGCTTTGCCGAAGGCGCCAAATATTTATTTACTTCATCGGTGACGGGATTATACTTAAACAGCACCGGACCGACCGCAGCCATGAGGACAAAGAATAGCATGATTATCACACCTGCCGTGGATTTTTTATTGGAAAACACAATCCGAACCATTTTCTTTAATCCCTGTGCCGCGGATTTCATATATTTCTTTGCCATCAGGTACTCCTCCTTATCCGAGGATCTATTAGGGTATATAAAGAATCAACAATTAAATTTGCCAGCACAATCATGAAGGACATAAACAGCATCAGCCCCTGTACAATGAAATAATCCCTTGCTCCCATAAAACCGCCGAATTGCTGACCCAGGCCGGGATAGTTGAATATCGTCTCCATCAAGGGCGACCCGCCGAACAAAGCCGCAAAGGACAGCGCCAGGGAGGTGACCAGCGGAAGCATGGCATTCTTTCGTAAATATCTTTTGACGATGATTTTCTCCGGAATGCCCCTGGCTCTGGCTGCATAGATGTAATCGTCCCCAAGGACGCCGATGGAGCTGGCTCTCATGGACAAAGCCCAGGAACCGATCTGAACGATGGAGAAGGCCAATATGGGCAGCGCCGCATGGTACAGCACGTTCAAAAACCATGGCCAGCCTTCCAGCTCCAGCATAATATCATAGTTCCCCTGCACCGGGAAAATCTTAAATTTAACCCCCAAAAGAAAGACTAATATCATACCCCACAGATAATCCGGTATGGAACCGGATACAACGATATAGGACAGTGCCGCCCCTTCTCTCATTCCTTTTCTTTTCCACGCCATATGGGAGCCCATGAAGATTCCGACGGCAAAGCTGAGGAGCAGGGAAATGCTTGATATAAATAAGGTCCATGGTAAAAAATCCTTGATCAGCCCATTCACCGTGATGTCCGGCCTGCGCATGGAAATCCCAAGATTTCCATGCAGCAAGCCTTTGACATAACTGCCTAATTGTACAAATACACTCTCATCCGGATTGTAGTTCAGCAGGGATTTCGCTAAGCTCCTGGCTTCTTCAAAGGATATCTTCCGTTCCATCATCAGGCTCTGGGCGTAAGTATCAACCGGATTGCCGGGCATCATTTTTATTAATAAGAAACCAAAGACCGCGACTAATACCAGGGTTAATACGGCAATGAATAAACGCCTCCAGAAGAATCTGGTTTTATTCATAAGCTTCATGAATAAGGTTATCACTTTGTTCTCTTCCTTCCTCTTCGCTTTCAACTAAATCCTCCCCTACTTCTTCGGTTTGTAAAACTCAAGTGAGAAGTTTATGCCCTGTGAGAAATACAGGTTTGTCCTTGCTACCTCAAAGAATTCCTTCGTCCCTACCTCCGGAACATAGGCCACATTTCTGCTTTCCTTTATCTTATCCTCCAGAGGGAGTCCGTCAATCTTAGTAAAGTCTACAAAGGAGCCCGTCACGTTCTGATAAAACTGAATGCCGTAATTCTCATCAGCTGCGCCAAATATCATGTCGGCCAATACTTCCTTTAATTCCTCATCCGAATAATAATACAGATTGCCCATGACATCCTTTACATAGAAGGTACCGCTTCCATCCCTCTTTTCAAATTCAAGAGCGATATTCCCGATATCCTTCTTCTCGATTTTGCCTGCGTTAAAGTCTTCCTCGGTAAAGGTGGGGAACTTTAAGATCGGTCCGTTGATATCACGGTATACATAGAGGAAGGAGCCTGTGGGATAGGAAAAGCTCATATTCAGATCCGTCCAGTTGACAACAAAATCATATACGCTGTCCCCAGCTTTTGCCGTATCGAACCAGGAACCGAAATCATTGGCCCTCTTTAAGGAAATCTCAATACCGAACTGGCTGAGAGCGCTTTCCACCGCTTCCGCAACCCCGCTCATACCGGGATGGCTTCCGTCATAGCCCAGAGACAATTTAACCGTCTGTCCGTTTACCGTCCATTTATCCCCCTGCTTTACCCAGCCTGCTGTCTCAAGAAGCTCCGCCGCCTTGTTCAAATCCTGGGTGTATCGGGGCAAGGCGTCATAATCCTCCGGCTTTAACCAGGACTTCGCTTCGCTGGGGGCCATTCCGATGAGGGGAAATTCACTGGTAATGGCATATTTATTACCGGCATTTTTCATTTCCTCCCGATTGAAGATATACTGGAAGGCCTGGCGCACTTCAGGAGTCCATACTTCTTTTTCCAGGTTAAATACCAGGCCGATTGCACCGGGATCAAACATCTTTAAATGGGCCATATTCTTGTTGCTGTCAAGAATTGCATTCAAGGTTGCCTCGGGAGCCAGGCCGTCCTGATAATAGATCTCTCCGTTGGAAAGCATGTTATAAATAGAATTAATGTCAGCCACGTTGTAACAGATGATATTATCGAACTTAATATTGTCCGCAAAATAGTAATTTTCATTTTTTGTTAAAATCATCTGGTTCTGTGTTTCTTTTTCCAGCTTATAAGGGCCTGTAGCTACAAACCAGGTGGGATTATAAGCCTTAAAGCCATTGTAATTCGCCATGAAGGCTTCATCCGCATCCGGCTGGATTGCTTTTCCAAAGGGCGCCCAGCCCTTGTAGCCTTCCTCTGCATCCGGCTGGCTCAGTAAGATTTCCTGGCATTTGTCCACATATTCCTTAAATTCCGAATATTTAACGGAGCCGGCCTTTTGAACCGCTATTAATAGGGTTTTCACCTTATCATTGGGCTCCATCCAGCTCTTCCAGGTTAATCGAACGGTTTTATCGTCGATTTTTTCTATGGGCTTAGCCAGATAGTTTGTCAGCTCCACAAAGTTGATGTGATAAAACGCCATTACGTCCTCGGCAACAAAATCATCCCCGTTCTGCCATTTCGCATTTTTACGAAGATGGATGACGGAGGTGGAATCCTCCTTATGCTCCACACTCTCCGCCAAAAGATAATGCAGCTCGTCGGTGGATCTTACATATTGGATCAGGGGCTCTACTGCCAGCCACTCTAATGCGCCTATGTTGGACCCGCCATGATAATGATTTCGTATCCCCGTCTTATCCCAGGTCTTTGCGATGCGGAAGGTTGTGTCTACATCCTTGGTATCCGCTTTTTTTGCGCAGCCAATCATATTTACCATGAGAAAAATAATGAAACATACACTTACAAGCTTTTTCTTCATAAATATCCTCCTATTTTTGCAGTTCCGACCTTGTTTTTAAATAAAAAGCATCTGCCTTAGTAACTCCTGCCTTGTTACTCCTTACAATAACCCTTTCCTTCCCCATCATTACCCCGATTCTGGCCGGTAAATAGTATTTATCATTGATGTAGATTTCCAGCATGTCTGCTTCCGTAAGAATTCTGATGGTGTTTTCCTCCAATAAATCCTGAGCATCGATTTCAATTTCGCTGAGGATTAAATGGTTAAAGGTAACGGCTGCAATTTTCTTCCCCTCTTTTTGCGTGATATTCACTGCTACCTTCTTATCTGTAAATTCAATAGAAAAGGACTCCTCCATGCGAAAATCAATCTGTAAATCAGATCTTTTTTCTGCCGTGAATTCAAAGCTGTTTTCTGCGGTAAGATCAACCCCTTCCTCCAAAGTAAAATACCGCTCTCCCCGGATAAGCTCTGTGGTATCCTGTGCCATCCTGGCTCCCAGCTTACCGTCCTCCAGCTGATAAATCTCTGTCGGCAGATTAATATGCCCTCCCCAGAAATTGCCGTCGTAAGCCTTCGGCAGCCATCCGAACAGATAAAACTGATCTCCTTTCTGAGCGATTTGCGCGGCACAGATATCCTCACTGGTCAGATAGTTAATCTCTTTCCGGGTCCAGTCCATTGTGTAGGGATCCACATTCTCATCCCCGATGAGATATGCCATTCTTCCGACTCCATGGTTAGAATAGCCGTAAAAACTGGTGAACACATACCATCTCTTCCCGATCTTAATCAGCTGCGGGCATTCCGGATCATGATTATCCCTGTTTTCGGCAAATACCGGCTTTGCCTCCTTGCTCCAATCCTCCAGGCTTCCGGAATTCGTTCTGCCGATTGCCAGATTGGAGATGAAGATTCCCTCACTGGGCACCCGTTTCGGATAATTGATGGCAATGGAATAGAAACGGCCAGTGTCTTCATCATAGGCAACAAAGGGATCACGGCTGCCGCCGGGGAACTGTTCCTTGTCCTGGTAGGCCTGATAGCTGCTTCCTGCATATTCCCAGGTGATCAGATCCTCACTCACGCTGGTGTGATAGTCCCCATAGTAAGAGTAATACCGATTGTCCTTCTCCGTAATTCCAAGTACCGCATAGTTCTCCATAAAGCTTTTAATGGACAGCTCCGTGGGCTTCCAGCTGATTCCGTCCTGGGATGTCAGTAATTTTGAATGGAACTGGCCTCCGGTTGCCAGATAGAACATGTACCATGTGGATGTCTTTTCATCATAAAAGGGATGCACATCCCCAATATAACGATTTTCAAATTCTTCGGGCAGGATATAATGCAGTATGGTATCCTCCGCCTTTTTGCTCTGATCTTCTTGATTCATCATGTCCTCCATCTCTTTTCCCGTCTCCTCCTTCCCTCCCTCTTCCGCATGAGGCACTCCTTTTTTACAGCCGCTCAGAAGCGAAAGAAAGAGGAATAGCACCATAATTAATGTAATATGCCTGCTTCTCTCTCCTTTTATTATTTTCACCTACTCCCTGTTTAAAGAATATATGTTGATGTTTTTAGCCTCAAAGCTTCCGTACTCCGTAAACACCCCCAGCTTATTAACGGAGGTAAACTTGTGTATCCTGCCGGACAGAGCAAATTTATCATCCAGATAAACCTCTATGATATTGCCGTCGGTGATGATTCTCAGCTTCATAGCATTGTTGTACTTCATCTCAATGGGTATGCTGGCGATTTTGTCCATCCGTTCAAAATGTTCCCGGAGGATTAATTGATTTGTATTCGGATCGAGGAAGACCTCGTATCCGTTAAATTTCTCGTTACCGGTTTTCAACACCACTCCAAAGCCTGCACTGTCTTTCCCAAGAGAGATGTCCATCTCCAGATCAAAATTGATATACTCTCCCTGGAACCAAAGCTCTCCATAATCGTGATTTTTTGAGTACCGTAATGTCCGGCCTTCCGCTGTAAAGCCATCTCCCCGGACATAATCCGCTTCTCCCTCAATGGAATTCGCTGCTGTGGAATTCGTTGCCGGAAAAGTATAAAGAAGCTCCTTCCTTAACAGGTTGTCCGTGACTGCAAGCCGTGTTCTCAGCTGTCCATCCTTCGTTTGATATAGTTCCTTGGGAAAGGCCATATGACCGCCCCATTGATAGGGATTTCCATCCGTACTGTTGACGTAGGTCGGAATCCAGCCGATCATAATTCTTCTTCCATCGCCTTGTGCCGAATTGGGGGCCATTTCTTCCGTCGAGGTTAGGGTGTCTACGGGAAATCTCCTCCACGGTCCCGCGGGACTGTCCGAATACCGATAGCGGACCTGCCCGACTCTCTTGGTTCCCCAGCTTGCTAATAAGTAATACCGATCACCCATCTTGAACAGCTCCGGACATTCCGGTACATTGGAGTTGCCCGGACGAAACAATGACTCCGGCGGAGAGAAATCTATGAAATCCTTTGTTTTAGAATAGTAGATTTCCGATGAAGCATTGCTGTACAAGGCAGGGTTTTGCTTTACTGAGAATAAGAACCAGTACTCCTTATCTTTTTCATTATAGAACAGACTAGGGTCTCTGGGATCTGTTGAGGGAACCGAGGAATAAGGAAATCCCAGCCCTATTTCCGTGAAGTTGATATAATCCGAGGTTTTACTGATCCCATATCCGCGGTTGCCTACCACATCGTTATACATGGAATATAGCTGCCCGTCATACTCTGCATTGGCAACTGCCCACCAGCTTCGGGAGGTATCGATGGCAGATTGCACCTCTTCCCAGTGAAACAGGTCCTCTGAGACGGCAAGCCCCTGCCTGACGCCCTCTAAAGCCCCCCGGTTCTTGGTGTTAAAGGGCAATTCCAGATAATAAACATACCATGTTCCATTATGATATACAGGGTGAGCATCACCAAAATATCCTTTTTTGCTGATATAGTGTAATTTAGGCTTAGCCTCTTCGCCGGGTTCCACCAGCTTTCCCAGCTTGAACTCTTTTGCTAAAGCCTTCTCTTCTATTCTTGCCACTTTTTTATGTATCCCCCCAATGGATAAGATAATAATCGCTGCTGCCACAACAATAAGCATCCCGGCAATCAATAATCCTATGCGTTTATTTCTTTTTTCCGGCTTAGACCGTAAATACCTCCACATTCTCCAACCGCACCTCTCCATTTTCAGAATATATGCTGATTCCATTATCCTTTTTAATGTACATCCGTGATGATAATGCTACCCCATCCAGATACAGCACACACACATCGCCTTCGACAACAATGTCCAAATGATACCTTGTGCCCGGAATGAATGGAACCGGCCTTTCCACATTGGTAAAATTCGCTCTGCCCCAGGGTGTGTTAGGCACCATCCCAAAGGCAAACCGGTTATTGCTCGTTTCCAATTTATATCCGTAAGCGAAATCCTCTTCCGCATCGTGCCTTAGCAATATTCCCGCATTTACGTTATTGCGGGAAATGATGATATCCGCAGAGATGCGGTAGGTATCCGCCTCAACCTTTGTTAAGGTGCGGGACGCAAAGCCCTGCTCATTGCCGCAGCATATTCTGTCCTCAGAATAGTATAAGGTTTTAATGTGGTTTTTAATCGTCTCCGGTATCCGGCAGCCCAAGGATCGGTCCTTCCTCTGAAACACCTCATGAACCATCAGATTACCGCCCCATTGCCATTCTCCGTCATCATTATCACCCGCTTTTGTGGGAACCCAGCCAAACACATAACGCTTGCCGCCGTCGGAAGCAGTTTTGGCTGCATAGAAGGCGCGGCCGTCAAAGGCATCATCCTCCGTTGACCTCCAGCAATTCTCTTCGGTATCCGATACCCGGTATCTGGTCACACATCGGTCGGTAAACTCGGAGTAAACCAGATAGTTCTCCCTGTTCATCCGGAATAAGTCAGGGCATTCATGGGTGAAAAAGGCATCCGGAGACCATAGCGGTTCTTCTACCTTCCATGTCTTTAAGTCCTTGGAGGAGCATAGTGCGGTACAACCTCGCTTTACCTTGTCACCCTGTCTTAGTCTGGCTGCCAGCAGCATCCAGTAACAGCCCTTCTCTTCATCCAGATATACGAAAGGGTCGCGCCAGTCATGCACTTCATAATCCTTTGCCGGTGCATAAAACGTATCCTCCTTCACCTTCTCCCAGTGAATCAGATCAGGGCTGATTGCGTGCATCACGGCCTGTTCCGGATGTCCCTGCTCTCTCAGATGCGGATTGTGACCGGTGTAGAAAATATGATATTTCCCTTCTGCTTCCTTAAAAACCGAACCGGTAAATACATACAGATCCTGTTCCTGCACCGTCCCCCTTGGAAGCACCTCTCCGAACTCCTCATACTCAATAAAGTCTTTGGTTCTGATGAGCCTCCATGGCGTCCCTTCGCCTTTATTTGCTTTATCTCGAAAATCATGCAAATAGAACAAGTAAAAATGACCATTTTCATAATACGGAATAATATCCGCTGTTACGCCATCCTGTGCTTTGTAGTACAACATATGACTCTCCACTTCTGTTTATATTCTTGACAACGTTGTCATGAACATATAATAGCATGGTGTGACAACGTTGTCAAGAAATTTTCTCAGAGTTTTTTCATTGACTTCTCAGAGAACCTTTCCTGAAAAAAAAAGACTTCCACTTTTCACAGTGAAAGTCTTCAAGAAACACATCGTTCTATTGTCGGTTTTCTTAATCTATCTTTTCTTCTTTTAGTTTTATAGGCACATATCTTTGCAGCTGTTCATAGCCAAGTCCCTTCTTAATTTCATCATCGTTATAGGTCATGTTCCCCATGACATCACGTTCACTGTCAAAGATAAAGTTCGTCTTCTCCAGCCATTTCAGGATTTTATTTTCCACTTTCATAAGGCTGTCATCATCACCGTCAATACATACCGCGGAAGCGTACAAACCTCCTTCAAACTCGATGACCTCATACGGAGCGGTATCCATTTCTTTGACATGCTCCTGTACGCCATATAACCATCTGAATTTTCCGTCGTTTCTTCTGCACAAAAAATCGGCGCAATCAAGGATAATATTTTTTTCTAAATCTTTATGCCTGCCAATCCAAAACATCAAGCAATCTTCATTGAACAATTCATTAAAGTCCTGATACTGGGAGGTCAGCGCCAGGAATTTCGGCATCCTCACAATCATTACATCCGGGATTTGCTTATCAAGCTTCTCGGTTATATCCAGCAAACGGTTCACATTGGCCGGGTTGCCATTGTAATCAACATTTATAAGCTGCCCTTCAATCTCCTGCGCTTTTTCGTAAAGCAGCTTCACATCCGCAGCCTGGGCAAAATCGGCTTTTTTGATCTGCTCGATAAATTCCAGAACAATCGCCTTTAATTCGTGCAGAAGTGATACCTCTTCGTCAATGCCGTCGACTTTGTTCCCGAGAACCTCCAGCACCACCTGAGAATCCGGTGCGTCAAAGATCCGCCGGATATCTTTTATGCTTATGTTCAGTTTACGCAGGATCAATATCTGCTCCAGCCTTTTTACAGCAGCCTCGTCATACATTCTGTAGGCGTAATCATCACTCCGGGTGCTGGCTATCAGCCCCATATCCTCGTAATATTTCAATGCACGCGCAGAAATATCATATTTTATTGACAGTTCCCGTATTTTTATAAGTTCGCTCATATTTATCCTCCATAGTGGTTTTGGTTTTCTATGACCATTATAAAGTACGACGCAACGATGGAGTCAATAGAAAAATACAAGTTATATCAATTTTTCTCAACTTCGCTTTATCAGAAGTTCCAATTACCAATGCAAAAACAGTTTTATAATACAAGAATGGGCAAGAACCATCGTACATGCTCTTGCCCATTCATTTTAATCCCACTGCCCCGGAAATCTCATCTTCTGCAGAGGCGGGAACTTTTTATTGTACTCTTCCACTTCTTCTTTGGGAAGGTTTTAAAACACCTTTGATTCGTAAAACTTACCCTGTATTCCCTTCATGCTGCCTTCGGCTAATTCTATTCCCATAAATGCATTAAAATTCTTACCGTCTGCCGTCGCGATATGAAATTTATCGCAGGTCTTGAAGCCTATCTTGGGATAATAATCCGGTTCGCCAAAGATCACAATGCCCGGATACCCCTGATCCGCCGCCAAGCTCATGGTTTCCTTTAATAACAGCTCGCCCACTCCGCATCCCTGCCATTCCGGTTCCACACAAAGGGGTCCGAAGGTAATGATATCATGGATTTGTGTACCGTCCATAATATGGGCTTTAGAATACATAATGCATCCGATTACCTTCCCGTCCTTGACTGCGATCCGGCTCAGCTCAGGAAGATAGTCCTTATCCTGGCGCAATTTATGTACCAGATAATGCTCGTCACATCCGAGATGATGTTTATTCCAAAATGCATGCTGTGTCATTAACTCGACTTGATACCAGTCCGCTTCTGTTTCCTTTCGGATTTCTATTTCGTCTCGGCTTACTCTTTTCTTTTCCTTCGGAAACCATCCGAATTCCAATCTGACTTCTTTTCTCTGCAGATCATTGTTCCGGTAGCAGCAGGTATCCATGCCGATCAGGCGGAAGCCTTCATGCTGATAGAAATCAACCGCATTCACATTACAGGACTGTGTCTCCAGAATGACCGCCCTGCGGCGCTCTCTTCTTGCCTGTTCCTTCGCCACCTCGATGAGTGCATGGCCGATGCCACGCTTCTGATATTGATCTGCCACCCATAGCTCTGTAATCCTCAGACGGTTGGACCATATTTCCTGATCCGTTTCTATTGCGGCAATTAATTTCCCTTCCGCCAGCACTCCCCAGGCATAGGCATGCTCCCAGTGATCCTGGTACAATTGATCTGGGAAATCATATTCCTCCGGCGTATGAGTCACCGGCTCTGCAAAAGATTTCTTCTCTATCTCGATGGTGTAGCCTTTTTCTGTTTTATTCACAAGAACATCGTAATATTGATCTGTCGTATATCCGATTGGGACAGTCGTTCCCTTCCATTCTTCCTTGGGTAAATGAATAATTTCATATTCCAACTCTTCCAATTCCCCCTTTTTCATTTCATTGCTATTTAGTTTAGTGTTGGTATCGTAGGCTGAGGTATACAAAATGCTTGCAGGCGATGGCACGTTTACTCAAGCAGCCTCTTATGCCTCTTATTATTTCAATCCACACCGCCCTTGCGGGCGATGACGGGCACTCACCGCGGATCCGGATATTATCGATGTATTTCAATCCACACCGCCCTTGCGGGCGATGACTGCAAGCAGCTCGGCATTACCGCCGAGGATGTCAAATTTCAATCCACACCGCCCTTGCGGGCGATGACGAGGTTCGAGCGGCTGCAACAGCGCATACAGAACGATTTCAATCCACACCGCCCTTGCGGGCGATGACCGACATCTACGAGGCGATCGCGGGGCTCTACGAAATTTCAATCCACACCGCCCTTGCGGGCGATGACACCCGCGTCATAGGTGCCAAGCCGTTTCTAACAAATTTCAATCCACACCGCCCTTGCGGGCGATGACGCCTTCAGGGATATCGTTTTGCAATCTTCTATAATTTCAATCCACACCGCCCTTGCGGGCGATGACTGATGCGGATGCAGAAATACAGAAGATAGCCGAGATTTCAATCCACACCGCCCTTGCGGGCGATGACATGCAAAGATTTTAATATACCGGAGACAACATCAATTTCAATCCACACCGCCCTTGCGGGCGATGACTTAGCGTTCGTAAACATGTTTGTTTGTGTTCGCATTTCAATCCACACCGCCCTTGCGGGCGATGACGGGAGGAAATAACAAACAAGTGGGATTTGGCGAAGAATTTCAATCCACACCGCCCTTGCGGGCGATGACACCAAATTCCTACCTTTTGGGTATCCTTCCGGTGATTTCAATCCACACCGCCCTTGCGGGCGATGACAGCAAATACACACAAACCTTCCATCTCATATTTTAAAACATTTGTGCACATTGTACTTAACAATATTATAGATCACCGCTTTTATTCTAACAGATTAATTTAATCTTAACTTTTGTATGTTTTTTCTGGTGCGAATCTCCCTGGGTTTTTATGATCACTTCACATTCGCACAAAACAAGTAACGAATTGATACTCCCTAACATTTGTGAATATTTCTAATTGTGATTCTTCAATCTTTATATTATCTACTCCCAGTTTTTCATTGCCCATGCGGTATCAGACTCCTTCTTTCTATACCGGATGGGTGCCAGGCACCTTCGCTCCGGTGCTGGTTATATCTGTGATATTACGCCCTCTCCGTTACAAAATAGGAAATCATCAGCTTTATGATGCTCTCCTGATCTTCTACTCCCATGGTTTCCACAGCAGAGTGCATAGCTAATAGCGGCACCCCGATATCCACAGTCTTCATTGGAAGCAAGGAGGAAAGAACCGGTCCCATGGTTCCGCCACCTACGGCATCCGAATGGTTCACAAATTTCTGATATTTTACATCATTGGCTTCGCATAGCTGCTGTAGAATCGCAATGGCTCCCGTATCATAGGCATACTTTTGAGCGGTATTAATCTTAATTACAATTCCCTTACCCAATTCCGCCCGGTTGGTAGGATCAAATTTCGAGGGATAATTCGGATGAAACGCTTGGGCAACATCCACTGAAAGTGTGAAACTCTTCATCATGGTTTCATATAACTGAATTCTGCTCATTCCCAGAGCCTCATAGATTTTCTCCAGCAGAACCCCTGTAAAATGGGTTTCACAGCCCTGCTTCGTGCGGTTTCCGATCTCTTCATTATCGTACAGCCCGATGATATGAATATCCTTTTCGCATACCTCTCCTGTGATACCCTGCAATAAAGCATAGGCGGAGGATAGATCATCCAGCCTCGGGGAGCAGATAAATTCCTGCTTCTTTCCAACGGTGGACGCTTTATCTAAATTATATATGAATAAATCATAATCCAGAATATCCTCAATAGGCACATTCAAATGTCCGGCCAAAAGCTCATTAAAATAGTTCTTATCCTCTTCTTCGGACAATCCCAACAAGGGTAGCACATCGGTCTGCTTATTGATGGTGACCCCGCTATTGACCTCCCGGTTCAAATGGATCGCCAGATTCGGTATTACCAGCACAGGCTCTTGTAAATCAACGAGTATCTCACGCGGTTCAAAGGGCTTATTGCTTTTTAAAGCCACCTTACCGGAAATGGACAGCGCCCTGTCATACCAGCTGGACAATATCATACCGCCATAAGCTTCCGTATTCAGCCGGATATAGCTCTTCTCTTTCATAACCGCATTGGGCTTTATGCGAAAGGAAGGGAAATCCGTATGGGCCGCTGCCATGCGCAGCATGGTATCTTCATTGATCTCTTTCCCAATACGAAAGGCAAAGACCGTAGTGTCATACAGGTTGAGGAAATAAGCCCCGCCCTTCTTTAAATCCCAAGGGCGGTCGAAATATAGCCTTTCAAATCCCCTGGCCTCTAAGCGTTCCATGCTTTGCCGTATCACCTGAAACGGCGAGGTTGCATTATCTAAAAATCGAAAAAAATCCTTTAAATTCAAATATTTCATAATAGCTGGTCTCCTTCTTGTTTTAAACTCGCAGCAAGCCTCGGAAGCCCCTGGCAGAATAATAGCTGTCCGCGCCATTGTGATATAGGAAGACCGTATCATAGCGGCGGTCACAAAAAACAGCCCCGCCCAGCTTTCTAATAGAAGCCGGCGTCTTTACCCAGCTGGAGGTTTTCAGGTCAAAGCTTCCCCGCTGCTGCATCTGCCGATACTGTTCTTCCGTCAGGAATTCAATGCCCATGGCGGCGGCCATATCCACCGCATTATTTTCCGGTTTATTTTCTTTTCTTGACTCCAGCGCTTCCCGGTCATAACAGATACTCCTGCGGCCTTTGGGGCTTTCCGCCGAACAATCATAGAAAATGTATTCCCCGGTTTCAGAATCATAGTACAATACATCAGGCTCGCCGCCGGTTGCTTCCATTTCACCCAACGACCACAGCTTTTCAGCATTTGCCTCCAGCCTTGCCTGTATACTGGCCCAGTCTAGGTCTTTATGACGGTTTCTGTTTTTCTCAAAACGAGTTTTTAAAATATCCAACAGCTCTTCACACTGTTCTGGTGTCAGCTTTCTATCCAAATTGTTCATTATAAAACCTCCCTATCCGGCTTTAACTTTTCCTAATTCAAACTCTCAATAATCTTTTCCGCACTGTCATACAGCTCGGCAGGAAAAGCGGTTCCTGCTTCCACCGCCCGCTTTATTTTCAAAGGAAGCGTTTTGTCACCCATAACAATGCTTCCTGCTATCTTATTCTCCCTTAATACAAACAGGATATATTGTCCCGGAAGCTCCTTCTCATAAACGGTATACTCCCCTTCCTCGGGAAGGAATTCCCCAATACTGAAGGTATCCAATCCCAGAACCTTTAAAATCGTAGATCTGGGCACGCCTTCAAACATGGATTTCCGGCCCAGGATACTCTGTGCGGCAGCTTCTCCCTGTAACTGAGCAACCTTCCATAGACCATACAGTACTCCGGCATGCTCACTTACATCTCCGGCTGCATAAATATCTTCTTCCGAAGTCTTCATGCTATTATCCACCGTGATCCCCATATGAATTGCAATATCGGCTTCACTCGCCAGCTGCACCTCAGGCCTGACGCCCGCGGTTACAACGACCAGCTTGGAGGGTATCATTTCACCGGTTGAAAGCCTTACGCCTTCGCATTCATCTTTCCCGATAATTTCCTCTATTACTATGCCTTCTCTCGCCTCAATTCCCATCTTATCCAAGTATTCCTTTAAAAGCAATGCTCCTTTGGGATTCAGCTGTCTTGGCATCAGCCATTTGGCACACTCTAATAAAGTTACTTTAATTCCTCTTTTGGCAATGGCTCCTGCTGTCTCCAGTCCCAGGATCCCCCCACCGATGCAGATGCAGGAATCAAGATGCTGTATCTGATCCAGCAGATAATCTGCGTCTTCCAGAGTCCTGACTGTTATGACATTGGAAAGCTCCTTGCCGGTCATCGGAGGCACAAAGGGCTGTGCACCGCTGGCAATCACCAGCTTGTCATATGGAAGAACAACTCCATCCTTTAGCTGAACTTCTTTGCTGTCTTTTCTGATCTGTGTTACTTCTTTGCCTAACATGAGATTGATTCGTTTCTCCTGATAATACTCCAAAGGATGAATCGGAAGACGCCCCTTCTTGATTTCCCCTGCAAGATACCTGGTCAGGCTTATTCTAGAATAAGGTAATAAAGTTTCTTTGGAAATCAGAGTGATATTCATTTCTTCCGAGTACTTGCGAAGCTCCTCCGCACAAGAAAGACCCGCTATACCACTGCCTATGATCACAACCTTTACAGCCTCACCGGCCTCTTTGATCGGTTGCTCTTCCGTCTTGTCTTCCTGCAGAACAAATTCTTGCGCCGATGCACCGCACACCGGGCAGGTGTCAGGCACCGTCTCGCCTGTATGGATATAACCACAGAGAATACATACATAATTTTTCATTTATTGTCCCTCGCTTCTTTGGTCGTTCCCGTTTTGAAGTGATAATTGTGGAAATTTGTCCCTTTCACTCCTTACATTATACTTCGATTATGATTATATTTCCAGATATATTTCAACCGCTCAACGACTTCCCTCAATCCTCTTCTCTTACTATTTTCTTCTTTTATCTTATGATATATGCCGAATTGGTTGTCCATCTTATTCCAGTATTATATAATCTGCATCAGAATATGCGGCAAGCATAAACTAATAAAAATCACAAGTAAAAGCTATGATAAAACATCCCAAACATGACCTCCAGTAAAGGATAAGTATCAGCCTTGGAGAATACAATGCAAAAAAATCCACCCCATAATCGCAACTTACCGCATAAAATGCCGTATCTTTGCCTATATCAAAGCGATATACGCCCAAACAGTAACTCTTTCCCTTCTTACAACCTGTGGATTCAAAAAGATTTACAGTATATCTTCTGACAAGACGCGACCGGCAAATATTGAACGCCACAGGTTATCCAAATCTTGCGCTCATGTATATAAGCCGCCATCTGAACCTCCTAAAACCGGGAGACTAAATATGTTGGTGCACAACTGATCGGATGCAATATCACCAGTATATCCAGGGCTGTATTGGCAGGAAGAGAATCCATACGATAGAATCCGGTATGTTTCAGTTCTAGGGAAAGGATAATTTCCTCTGTCACAAACTGTTGGTAGGGGATGCCGCTGAGAGTGACTTCGTGAGGGTTCGAGTCCCTCTATCTGCACCAAAGCATGATAATCCGAACCTTGTCCCCATTGGGGATGGGTTCGGATTATTGCTTTATTTTGATTATAGTTTCTCCACGAATGGAAAGCAGATGAAACCGGAATCCAAACCGAGAGGCCCACGGAAGAAGCCAATTAAATAATCACCAAAAGTTAAAGCGGTAATTAATATGAAATTTCTGTAAATTAGCGCTCTTTTCATTCGACTGCCAATTGACGGAACAGTTGTTTTCTGCTACAATAAAGATACTCTATACAAAGGTATGGAGGAAGACAATTGTTGTCAACACCTCCAAGGATATTTCTAATAATATTCTGCTTACGGAGTATGCGGTTGATGCCTCTATCAAACAGCTTACGGCTGCCATGATGAGAATTAACAAGCTAAGATTGACAAATGTCTCCAGCTTAATTATATCACAGTTAAGCATTGCACTTAATAGGATAGCTGGTTAAAACTAACAAGCCACCTAATCGGTGAAAAGTTAATACCACGTAACGTTTGTACCCGCTGGCTAAGGAATGCTATCCTCCATGCCAGCGGGTATCGGCATTCTGTAACATTTAGGGAGAAAGACAAGAATGATAGACATCGAGAGCTGGCTGACCTCGCAAAAGACAATAGAAAAAAGCAAGCGCTATTATGCTCACTTCGATTATCGCACGGATATGTCAAAATGCAAAGAATACGTGTCCAACCCACGAAATATAGCAACGCATAGTTTTTATCCATTTGTCCACTACACAAAAGATATGAGTAAATTTTCTTTTGAGAAAAAGGGACTTAAGGAAAAACATCGAGATATTTGTTATGCTGCACATATTGATCGGTGCATTTTTCAATATTACAATTTTTTACTTAATGAACTATACAACAACGAGTGTGATAAATTAGGCATTGGCGATGTGGCAATCGCTTACCGCACAAACTTGCGCCACCAAAGCAATGTTGATTTTGCAAAGAAAGCAATCCAATTCATTCGTGATAGTGGAAATTGCTATATAATGATTGGAGACTTCACAAAGTTTTTTGATAACTTAGATCGCAATTATTTAAAACGCCAGTGGTGCAATCTCTTGGGTGTTCCAAAACTGCCAGCAGACCATTATGCTGTATTCAAAAACATCACTCACTTTAGCTATATTGAGCTAACCGACCTTCTCGAATTGCATAACCTTGAAGATAGTAGTTCTGGCCGTAGAGAATTAAATGCAAGAAAGCGTCTTTTATCGCCAGTTGAATTAAGAGAAAGGAATGACTTAATAAAGAAAAATCGAGAACATGGAATACCTCAAGGTTCTCCAATCAGTGGTATCCTAGCCAACATTTATGCAATCGAAATAGATAAAAGGCTGCATGATTTTGTTTCAGAATTTAATGGGATGTATATGCGCTATAGCGACGACTTCATTGTCGTTTTACCAAACATAGACGAAAGCTCAGCGATTGAAAAATTAAAAACCATTAATGGTTTTTTTGATAGCGCTGACTGTCCGGGAATAGAGCTTCAGCCTAACAAAACACAATATTATTCCTTTAGTCAAAATCATCTGGCGAATTGCGGGCTAAGGGTTAACGAAGAAGCCGACTGCTCTAATCAGCATCTTAATTTTTTAGGGTTTACTTTTGATGGGAATAAAGTTAGCCTTAGAGCTAAAACAGTCTCAAAGTACTATCAACGAATGCGACGAAAATCCAAAACTATTGCGAAGAGCGAAAACTATACCAAAACGGGTAAGCACATTAGCAAAAGGAATCTGTATGAAAGGTATTCTATACGGGGAGCCGAAAGCAAGAAGGGAAATTTCTTAACTTATGCCAATCGAGCTCTAGACAAATTTGGTGCAGATGAATTAATATCGCTCATACCTGAGCGCAATATGTCAAAAGTTCGGAGCTTTTTAAAAAAAGATTACACCAATAATACTAAGAATAAAAAAGGTACGACGGAATTATGAGGCTTTCTCGATAATGTTCTGAAATACGCTGGTGTTGCTGCTATTGTTGTGCTTGGTGGGACAATTGCTGTTCTAGCCGGAGGCAAATTTAATATTGTAGGGAAAGACTAATTTTCTATCATATTTTGAAAGTTTAAACAAAAAAAGTGGCGGCGATATCATCACGATATCGCCGGTTCTTATTACTTTACTAGCAAAGCATCAAACCTTTCGTCTCCTTGCGCAAACGCACACTGCTCCTCTTTTAAGCAGCCAAGAAGGGATTGACGTACTTCATCGTAATATTCTTCGCTCGGCTGTTTTAATTTCATGTGGGAATATAACGGAGATTTGGTGAAGCCGGATATGCTTTCAATATTTCCTAATAATCGCTGCATAATCTCAAAGAAGCTGTCGGAATCTTTCTCCAACATCGCCAGTTCAAGGCCTGATGATATTTCATGATATTCGCCCATCTCAAAGAGTTGCGCTAAACGTCTCAGCTTTTCCACTATCTGATGCGCTTTCTCAAAATCCTCGCCCTTCAGCGCAAAATAATAAATGTCATGGAAGGTTAATTGAACATTTTGGTAACCTGAATAGAGCAGTTCCTCATACATCTGCAATGCCTCATCCTTGCGCCCTGTCTCGCGGTAGACTGCGGCGAGCTTGCGTTTGCGCTCCGGATTCTCTGCGGAAAAATAATCAAGGTATTCTTCTGCTTTGTCAAATTGGTCACAGCCCATGTAGTAGTAATAGAGTGCATCTGCGGCAGAACTTTTGATGCGTTCCTCACCACTTTCCAGCACGCGCTGGTAACAGCTTACGAAATAGGGCACATACTCGGCCTCGTTATCGGATTCCTGCATTTGAAGGTGGCTGTGTAATACACGCGCCATGTAAAGCACGAGGAAGTCACTGTTGGGATAGATTTGAAGTTGTTCCTTTGCCCATGAAAAGACCATCTCGAACGGTTCGATTTTCAGTTTTTTATGAGCTGTCACAATAATTCGATTTACCTCCTCATCAGACAGTGAATCCGTATGTGATAGCAACGTGTCGAGTGTGATATCCAGCAATCGCGCAAGGGGTGAGAGTAGCGTGATATCCGGCATGGAATTGCCCTTCTCCCACTTATTCACAGCAGGAGCGGTCACGCCTAAGCGCCTTGCCACTTCTTCCTGCGTCAAATTCTTTTCCAAACGATATTTACGAATTATAGTTCCAATTTGCATGATAAAACCCTCCGTTCCGTGTTTTTAGAATAACATGAAATAGAGGGCTTATCAATTGAATATGATTTAATTTCTGGTAATTTATTTTAACCAATGTTCATGTGAATTTTGGTTCTCGACAAGGACTGTAGATGAAGCACGCTATCCAACAAGCGACTGTATCGGTACTAGAATAGCAGGGCGGCGGTTCAATTTGAACCGCCGCCCTGCTTATAATATCATTTAGCTTCTTTCGTATCCTCTTGCGCCTGCCGCTGTTTCCATTCGGCAAATTCACGCTGTCCTTCCTCACTATCGAAGAACTCGCGGATTTTCGGCAGGAGTAACCTTGCAAGACTTTCAATCTCCTGCTGTGGAACATCCATTCCGATGTCGTCTTTTGCCATTTGCCCTCCTGAGTCTTAGGCAAATGCCACGGCATCCTGTGAAACTGACTATTCGATTTTTATGGGCATTTTTACCCTTTAATGCAATTATTGTAGCGCTCACAAAATGACTTGTCAAGCTGCAAAACTTAACCGTATCAAGTTTCATTAATTATTGTAAGACGGCTGTGCATAGAACCCCAGAAAGGAATAATGAGCAGCTTCGACAGTTTATTGAAATGTGTTTTGACCCAAAATCGCCCATGAACGATAAACTAAAACAGGCTTTGATGGAGATAGTATCGAAAGGCGGTGACAACCAATGAACGGCGTAATTTATGCTCGCTATTCCTCGGATAATCAGCGCGAGGAAAGCATCGAGGGACAGTTACGGGAATGTATGGCGTTTGCTGAAAGTAAAGGTATCAACGTTTTAAGCAGCTATATCGACCGTGCACTGTCAGCCAAAACAGATAATCGTCCTCAGTTTCAACAAATGATTAAAGACAGCGGTAAGGGCATGTTTGAAACCATTATTGTATGGAAGTTAGATCGGTTTGCCCGTAACCGCTATGACTCAGCTCACTATAAGGCGATGCTTCGCAAAAATGGTGTGACGGTGGTATCCGCCACCGAGAATATCTCCCGTGGCTCCGAGGGTATCTTGTTGGAATCAATGTTAGAAGGAATGGCAGAATACTACTCCGCTGAGCTTTCGGAGAAGGTTATTAGAGGATTGACGGACAATGCTCTCAAATGCCGCTACAACGGCGGTACGCTCCCGATTGGGTATGTGGTAGACAAGGAACAGCAGTTTCAAATCGATCCGGTTATGGCTCCCGTAGTGTTGGAGGTGTTCACGGCTTATAGTGAGGGAGCAACTATGCAGCAGCTTGTGAATCTGTTTAACGAGCGTGGTGTTCGCACTGTCAGAGAAACGAAAATTACGCTGAACATTATGGCGCACATGCTGAAAAACCGTCGGTATATCGGAGAATACAGCTATCGTGATGTAGTTGTGCCGGATGGCATTCCTGCCATTATCCCGAATGAATTATTTGATAGGGTTCAGGAACGGATGCGCAAAAACAAGAAAGCCCCTGCTCGGCATAAGGCAGAGGATGATTACATACTTACTACAAAGCTTCATTGTGGCAAATGTGGGCGTTACATGGTGGGTGAAAGCGGAACCAGCCATACAGGAAATGTCCACCGCTATTATCGCTGTCATAACACCAAGAAAAAGAAACTGTGTGACAAAAAGGCAGTCAAGAAGGATTGGATTGAAACTTTGGTCATTCAGCAGACCATGCGGGTAGTCATGGATGATGCGGTTATCAATAAAATTGCTGACACTGTATTTGCTCTGCAAGGCAAAGAAAGTGACACCATTCCAATGCTGAAAAAACAGCTTTCTGAAACACAGAAAGGTATTGAAAATATGCTCAATGCGATACAGGTTGGTATTTTTAATGAGTCCATCAAAAAGAGATTGGATGAATTGGAGGATCGCAAAAACCAGTTAGAAGTTAGTATTTTACAAGAAGAATTACAGCATCCAGTTCTCACAAAAGAGCAAATATTATTCTGGCTGCACAAATTCCGCACCACTGATTTTTCGGATAAGGCAGAGCGCCAACGGCTGATAGACAGCTTTGTGAATGCGATATATCTGTATGACGATAAAATCGTACTGGTTTGGAATTATAAGGATGGCACAAAAACGGTTTCCCTCAAAGACATTGAGGGTTCGGATTTATCATTAAACACTGCACTTTGCAGATTTCAATCCACACTGCCCTTACGGGCAGTGACTTTAGAGGAGGGTAAGTATGGAAAGGGCATCATCAAATTTCAATCCACACCGCCCTTGCGGGCGATGACCCTTGAGCGTGATTGTGTCTTTGCCGGACTCCTATTTCAATCCACACCGCCCTTGCGGGCGATGACGAGATCCTGTCCCGGGATAAGAAGGCTTTACTCATTTCAATCCACACCGCCCTTGCGGGCGATGACGACAAAGTAAAGGAAGTTGCATCTAAGACATGGATTTCAATCCACACCGCCCTTGCGGGCGATGACAGGGCATCCCTCAAAAAATCTTCTGTAACATCAAATTTCAATCCACACCGCCCTTGCGGGCGATGACAGCAAACACGCACAAAATTTATGCTACATAATTTAAAATATTTATGCATATTGTGCTTAACATCATTATAGATCACAACTTTTACTCTAACAAGCTAATTAATTCTTAACTTTTGTTTATTTTTTCTGGTGCGAATTTCCTTGGGCTTTTATGATCACTTCACATTCGCACCAAGCAATTAACGAATTAGCAACCCTATAGCTATTGACCAATCCACTTACTCAATTCGATTATAAACGAAAGGTTTTCAATTCCTCCATTATCTTTTCCAGATTCTTCATTGCCCATGCAGGATCATTATTGTCACGCAAACGGCACTCAGTCGACGCCATAACATGATCCACTCCTCGGTAAAGCAATCGACGCAATTCTCTATGTTCCGGACAGAATAACTTCCCATATCCATCCCAATACGATGGTGAGACCTTAATAAAGGTATGTATCCATTCGGATGTTTCATCCCCCAATAGGCACGTTCCGAGTCCAATATCCCACTGATATGCCATTTTCCATTGTCTTTACTAATGAGGATGTTTTTCTCCCACAGATCACCATGAACCAGCCGGGGCTTATCCACTGAGTTGAGCACCTCCATATAGCTTTCAGCCAAATCTATAAAACCATCCACTTGAGAATATACATAACCCATTTCAGCCATATCGGCCCGCATACCGGAGAGATAGGCCATAAGATAGCCTCCCCATGTGGAAAATTGCTGGGCAGGAGCGGGCGGCCCGAACCGGTCAGAGGTGATGCTGCTGATCTCTTTTGCAATTGAGCCGATTTCATACCAGATACGATCATTTTCTTCTGGGGAAAGCTGAGCTTTCATCCCTTCCCAATTCGCTCCTTCCAAAAAAGTCTGCACGACATAATCCCTGTCACAAATTCTTCGGGTAAAATCAGCGAAAACCGTTTTGGGAAAGAAATCACCCATGGGCATGAAATAAGGCTGGATATTGTATTCCCTGCGCATCAGCGCCCGCTCGTACAGGCTCATATGTACACTGCTATGCGGGGATACACGCAGAATAAACTTTTCTCCGGCTGCGTATACCAAGAATGTATTGTTAAAAAATCCTCCGGCAATTTCCTGCACCTCGGTTACCGTCTTTCCGCAAAATGCTGTTTCACACATGGCATGAAGCTGCTCCTGTGTAACCGGTTTTTGCAGTTTATCCTCTTCTGTATGTAATAATGTGACCTTCATTTTGTACCTCCGTATAAGCTTCTTTTCCAAACTGATGTAAACCCAAAACATAAAATTTATCGATAAAAGTAAGAATACATAGTGCAAAGAATAATTATTATTTACTCAGTTATGATCACTGTGATAATATAAGCTATGAGAATAACTATATCCGGCTAGTACACCTCGATTACAGGAACATGCATTTTGTTCCTGTAATATAAATTATAAGAACGAACATGCATTTTGTTCTTGTAACATAAATTATGAGAACACCTGTATCTGGATTACACCCTATGATTACAGAAACATGTCTTTGTTCCTGTAATATAAACCATACATCACACGAAAGGAGCTTCATCTATGAGCATTTTTTTCGAAGCAGCCCCATCAGAAATTGAAACACGGAAAATTATACGAATCCCATTAAGCTCCAGCCAAATGCTTCCTTCCCGCGGTATGGTCATGATTCAAGGGACAATGAACGGTATTGCCTTTCAAGCTCCATTGGAACCCGACGGCAAGGGCAGCCATTGGTTTGAAGTAAGCGATGTGCTCATTGAAGAGACCGGTATAGCGGCGGATCGACCTGCATCCTTCCAAATAGACCCCGTCGATGAATGGACAGAGCCTGAGATGCCTGCGGATATTATAGAGGCAATCAGGAAAGCAGATCTGACAAATCAATGGAATGCCATCACGGTAAAGGCAAGGTGGGAATGGCTTCGATGGATACGGTCAACTTCGAATCCGGCGACCCGTCAAAAGAGGATTGATGTGGCATGCTCTAAATTACAAAAGGGTGATAAGAGGCCATGCTGCTTTGACGCATCCCGCTGTACCGTACCGGAGGTGTCAAAATCCGGTGTACTCTTCGACTGATATCAAATGAAGAACCTGATAATCCCGGAAATAACATTTTCCGTTGGGATTATCCCGCATCATTTTTTCGCTGTCAGCTCTGCCCCTGGTCTAAGGCACAAAGCTCCCGCCGTGGTAGCAGATGATTTCTTCGGCTCCATACTTCATAATTCTTTGCAGCGATGCTTCGGCTTCCTGCAGATCAAGTGTAAATTGGGGATTTGCAATTACCAGCTTCCCATCCTCCATCACTGCCGCATCCCCGGCAATCATGACCCGTTTCTGGTTTACAAAAACTGAAATATGTCCCGGGGTATGCCCCGGTGTCTCAAGGATGGTACATCCCCCGCACCATTCAAAATAATCCCCGTCCTGAACTTCAACATCCACCTCAACGGGCCGGATATTTTTCAAAATATTGCAGAACTCCAATCCAAAGGCCTTTTGATCTTCCGGTAAATTACTCTGCATTTCCTCCGCCTGTTTCAACCGCAAGGATTTATATTTACCGGAAATATATGCAGCTTCCCTTTTCCCGGCAACAACCTGTATCTGAGGATACTTCTGTTTTAATTCATATAATGCCCCCATATGATCATGATCCTGGTGGGTAATCAAAACATGGGTCAAACTCCTGCAAAAAATATTCTTCTCTTCCATTGCCTGTTCAATCAATGCAAGAAAACCGGTATATCCACAGTCAACCAGAACCATATTCACATCATCAATTAAAACAACCGGATGTATTATATCTTCTGTGTTACCAAATTTGAATTTTATATCTAACGTTACGATTTTGTTCATTCTTTAAACTCTCCGACTGTTTCTACTTGTATAATCACCTGTGATTATGCTATGGCACTAGGTGCCAGGATGTAAACGGGCTTTTTTCAAAGCTGCCAGATCGAATTTCTTCATCTGTAAGACAGCTTCCGTCACACGTCTGACTTCCTCCTCACTCCCATGAAACATTATTTCATCCATTTCAGCAGGGACAATCTGCCAGGATAAGCCATACTGATCCTTCACCCATCCGCACTGCTCCGCTTCCGGATCATGGGACAGCTTGTCCCAGTAATAATCAATTTCATCCTGAGTATCACATAAAACCATAAAGGAAAAGGCTTCATTAAACGTAAAGTCTCCTCCGAATCCATGATCCATAACAACAAACTGCGTTCCAAAGATATTTAATTCCCCATAATTTAACTTTGCCCTGTGATCCATCGCTTCACCGTCACCATAGCGGTTTATAAATCCCTTATGGGAATCTTCAAATACCGCAGTATAAAAATCAACTGCTTCCTCAGCCTGGCCGCATGCCGTATCACTAAATAACAGACAGGGTCTGATTCTTTGGTGCTCCTTTCTGTCTTCTGCCAGCATTAGCTGCCAGCCCAAGCCATACTTATCCTCAATCCACGCATACCATTTGCTGAAGGGATACTCTCCCAGCGGCATAAGTTCTGAGCCGCCCTCTGACAAGGTATTATATAAACGGTCAACCTCCTCCTTAGTGTCACAGGCTGCCATCAAGGTAATGGACGGATTAAGTTTAAAATAAGGACCGGCACTGATGGCCGAGAAGCGAAGGCCCGCAAGCTGAAAATCCAACTGATCCACATCTCCGGAGGGAGTATCATGCATCTTTGCGATGTTCAGTATTTTGGAATCTTCAAACAGGCTGACATACCAATTGGCAGCCTCTGCTGCCTCCTTATCATACCATAAATGAAGAACGATTTTTTGCATATCACTTCTTTCCTTTCAATCCTTTCATAATTCAAGCGCCGCTTTGATCAACAATGACCTTTCCCGTCCACGGAACAAGATGACACCGGATTTCCAACGCTGCATCCTCCAATAATATCAGATGTCTCAAAGGTCTTTGTCCCATCCTCCAGTTGGAAGAAAGGAATTCCAACCCGGCCTTCCTGAATGACCGGCCCGAACAGGCTGTCATGATCCCGGAAAGCCAAGAATTCCTTCAATGTCTTTATATCCCTGGTGATATCCCGGTAATCCAGCTCGATCTCCGGCTGCTTCTCCAGTATCTCCTTCGCTTCTACACAATCCGGACAAATGCCGGTACCATACATAATAACTTTCATTCCAATTCCTTCCTTTCCATATCCCTATCCATAATATCTACGTTCATCTATTCCGGCAAAACGATAGCAGCTCGCTATGTGTAACTGCCCTCCAAGGCTTTCTTTTATTATACATGTTTCATAAAAATATTTCCATTATATAATAAAATGAGATTAGTTAAAACTTACAACCCTAAAACGGTGACAGGCTCATTATTGTATACCTCGCCGCTGTCGCGAAAACCAAAGCTTTCATATAGTTTTTTAGCTACTATATTATCTGCTTCATAAGGGATCCAGCAATACTGGGCCTGCCCTGCCGGAAAGGTACGGATATACTCCATTATTCTTGTCATTGCCTCACGGCCATACCCATTCCCCTGATACTGCTGCCCTATCATCAGACGCAGGATACAATAATTATTCTCCGCCATCTCAGGCTGGTCATATCCAGTATTCCCATAAACAATCATAACAAAACCCACCATCTGCTCCTCCGCATAGATAGCAAAGGGCATCGGGTGCCCTCCATTGGTTGCCAATACATAACAGGATGCAACACTCGATAAATTTGATGCCACATATTGCTGCTGTTCCTTGGTAACCTCCAGCCGGAACAGCTCCCTCCTATTATCCAATGTAATCTTTCTCAAGCTTACCATATCCTCATACCTCCTTGCATTCATCTCCTTTTAATTCCCTTTTTAAGGGATAGTTCAATTGTACTGGGTATCAAAATTTTTACCAGACTTTTATTTTTATTTATGGTAAAGTGTATACTGTACTATGTTCAAAAAAGCTTCTTCGAGCACCGAAGAAGCTTTTTTCATATACAGCGTGAACCCTATATTTATTTCATTTCAATTTCAACATCTGTAATCCCGTGTTTCTTTAAATGTTTCCGCAGATTATCCTGCAGCAGGGCCTGAATATCCCCAAAGTCTGAGTAACCCTCAAGAATTTTGTTCGCAAGCCCCTTGATTTCCTCACCGGATACAGGCATTGTACAATATTTCCTGATAGAAGGCCCAAATTCCGAACCATCTCCTGCCTGCTGGTATTCCTCCAGGATATAGCTGCCGCTATCATCTTTAACATAGGTAATTGCTGCCGGAATGATGCTGCCTCCTTCCTCCGATAAAACATTGCCAAAAAGCTTATATCTTACATGATATGTTGTTACAAAGACCTTTAGCCGGTCTCCCTCCTCATAACTTCCAAAAATTCGTGGTGCAACCACCATGAAGCCTCCTCTTTCAGAATCCGAATTTTTCTCAATTTCCGCAGCATAGACAAGTTTTTCAACCGAATCCTGACCGTCATACTGGTAATTCGGGAGAATAATCTCCTGGCGGATGGATAGGGCATCGTACCATTCCTGGGGAGACAGGGTTTCATCGGTGACATTATTTCGTACGCCTAAAAGCTCTTTACACAGCAGCATCATGATCTGGCCCCGGAGCCCCTCGGCATTACCGGCTTCAAACTGGGCCAGCATATATTGCAGGGCATCCTCACCGCCATATTTGAAGAATTCTTCATATTCCCTGTCATGGGCACGGATATAATCCTGGGGATTGGAAGATGTCTTCGGCGATGACATGATGACAGACAAGTTGCTTTCCACATCGAATCCATTCTGGTCTTGTACGGTCTGGTCTTGTGCGTTCTGATCTTGCCCTACCTGATCTTGCTCTGCCTGATCTGACCTGGTCTGATCTTGTACGGTCTGATCTCCCCCTATCTGATCTTGCGGCAGCCCGTTTCCGTTATCTGTGAGTATAGTAATAATAGATTGCAAAGTATCAAAGTCAATCTTATTGATGTGATCATATGGTCTATCAATATAATAACTTTTCTCGTCCTCTGTGTAGAGAAAATAGGAAGCGTATGCTTCGTCCCCGCTCATTTCAACCCGAATATAGTCGGGCACAGGAGGAACATCGTTCTGGGTTGAATCAAAAAGCAGGGATGGACGGTACTTCCCGCCGCTTTGCATAAGAACGGCCATCCGCATGATTGCCATGCTGTCGGTAATGTTGACCGGTTCATTAATATTCCCGCCCTCCTGCTCCGTAAACGTTATGCTTTGAATATTGGGATAGCTTAATTCGGCCATAGCTGCTATCGCGGAATAATCCTCTTCCGGAATCTTATAATACCGGTATTCATCTTGATACACAACCTTGGCGATCGCGGGATCCGATGTGAAAAAATGAATTTCATTTCTTACCTCATCGTTCACATGAATAATGATGGAAGGGGAAAGTTCATGGGAGACAACTTTTACTATTGTCCATTGGTTTTCAGCAGTATCCAGCCATCTTGCAAACTCTCTGCCTGAGATAAATGTATTGCCGTATTTCGATGATTCAATCTTTACCTGATCCTGCTCCCCTATGAGCGACAACAGATTACCCGGTTTCAGGAAGGATAAATCCTGCTCATCGCCAATTGGATTGGTCAGAAAAGCAATACCGGCACCGCTTAAGACAATGACAGAAGCAATCACCATCCAAAAAACAGGTTTTTTATAGTTCAGCACATTCTTAATCCGTACCTTCACATGACTTTCGCCAAAGGCCAGAGGATTCGCTGCAAAAAGTCCGCTTGCCTTTACGGAAAGCGACAGCAGAGAGCTGGAATAACCGCCTCTGGCATCCCGGCCCATCCTGTGCAGAACGCTTTCATCACAAGACATCTCCATGTCCCGGCTCATAAGGGCAAAGGACAACCACATAAGAGGGTTAAACCAGTGAAGGAGGAGTGTCAAAAAAGCAAGGGGCTTGATAAGATAATCCCTCCGGCGGATATGAGTTCGCTCATGCTCCAGTATATAGGAAAGATGAGGCTCTTCCGCACCCAGAGGCACATATATTTTCGGATGGAGGAGGCCACAGACCAAAGCGGTTCCGATCCGGTCCGACTCATAAATATTGCCCCTCACCAGAGTGGCTGTCAGGAGCCGTCTTTTTGTTTTTACATATAGGATGACACTGGAACAGAACAGTATAACCATCCCTGCAAGCCAGATAAGACTTAAAGCATCCATCCATATCTGTACGGGATTCGCACTTGCAATTGGCATAGTCCGGGGCAGGGGTCCCCCCGCACTGTACGGGCTATCCGAACTATCCGGGCTGTACGGACTATCCAGGCTGCTGACATCGTTTTGTGTCGCAGGTGCCTGCACCGCCCCAATATCACGCGGTACATACTCCAGTACGCTCATGCCATTCTGAGACTTCACATTCAACAGCCCCAGGAAGCTGAAGGACGTACTGAAGGAGAAAGGACAGATAAGGCGGAACAATAGCACCGCCCATATAACATAGGAGAATATCTTCGGGGCTTTCTTCAGAAGAAGCCGAATAAAAATAATTCCGACGGCCACATAGGATGCCGTAATACTCATGTTCAGAACAGTGGTAAACATCCCCTGCAGATTGGTCATTTCATCGCCTCCTCAATAATCCGCTTCAGCTCCTCGGCTTCCTGTTGGCTGATCTTTCGCCCGCCAAGAAAAGCAGTTAAAAATTGGGGAAGGGAACCATCAAAGGACTTTTCTACAACAGCATTGCTCTCATACTTTTGTACATGCTCCCGTTTGATCAATGCGGTTACAACCGCGTCCTGATTCTGTAATATCCCGCGGTCACAGAGCTTCTTTAAGACAGTATAGGTGGTGGATTTCTTCCATCCCAGCTGATCCGCACAAATCCGCACAAGCTCCGTTGAATTAATGGGCTCATTGTCCCAGATAATACTTGTAAATTTATATTCCGCATCGTATAGTTTAAACTTTTCCATATGCTTTGACCTCCTTAGATCTATCACAATAAACCTTATGTTGAGTCTATCACGATAGACCCACAAAAGTCAATAGCATAATGAAAATATTTTTTGCCGTGCATTCGACAAAATCAATCCTCTGCAATCTCCAGCTTAAATACGTTAATGCAGTCCGCATCGGGGCAGCAAAAACGAATATCTCCGTTCTTCGACAACGGCGGCATTCCCCCATACCGCATTATATCTATATAGGGAAATGCCACATGCATCGCCATGGGGCATAGCTTCCCTCTGTCATGGTCAAAATCAAAACTATCGCCAACCTTATGGCCCCTATGACAGGGGATTTCACCCTTTCTCTCTACCAGCGTTATTTTTATCTTAGGTTTCTTCAAACACCAACACCTCCAGGTTCTTCTATGTCAAAAGTTCCGGCTCATTATTTCTCCACATATTCCTGGATAAAGCAGAAGCTCTCCGCATCGGCAGAGAATACGCCGGGACCGTCCTTTTGCGGTGTGTAAACAAGCTGTACCACCGCCGTCTTTCTCGGCAGAACCTGGTAGTTCTTGCAGTGCGTATGGAATACATAATATATTTGATCATCTTTTCCAACAAAGATATCTCCGTGTCCCGTACCATTTTCAGGCAGATTGTTTCTGCTGATGATCGGGCCGTCATGCTTTGTCCACGGCCCCAGCGGACTTGAGCTGGTGGCATAGCCTACCGCATAATCCGGATTTCTAAAGTCGTTGGCGGAATAGAACAGATAATAGGTGCCTTCCTTTTTAATTACAGTAGGGCCTTCTGTTACCGGCCAGGATGCGTTCTCTGTATTTTCCCAGGTTTCTGTCGCTGTGATGCAGGTTTTTTGAGTGCCCTCCTCAAAGCCGGACAGATCCTCCTTCATCTTTGCCACGGAGATGTTATTCCCGCCGTTCAGCTTTACATAATACATGTAAATCTGTCCGTCCTCATCAAAGAAGACAAAGGGATCAATGGTTTTATACTGGGAATTTTGCAGCAATGGCTGCAGCTCGGGCTGGGTGAAGGGGCCCAGGGGGCTGGAGCTCTTTGCAATGGCAATCTGCTCATCCGCCGTATATGCCATGTAATAGGATTTCTTATAGGAAAAGATCTGGGGTGCCCAGAAGTTGCCGCTGCCGAAGGAATCTCCCTTTTTCAGTGCGAAGCTGTCATTGCCGCTGTCCGGGCTTTTCCAGTGAACAAGATCCTCGGATGTGAAAACCTGAAATCCCTGGGAGGTATCCTTTTCATTGGTACCGTAAAGATAATATGTATTTTTCTCAGCGAAAATGGTAGGGTCCGCCTGAAATAATTGTTTGGCGGTATGGCTGGACCAGTCCTCCTTCTTACTGCATCCTGTCATAAGATGCACACATAACGCTACTAAAAAAGCTGTCTTCCATTTTCCTTTCAGGTTGCCAATCTTCATGTCAAATTTCCTCCTCTTATACTATCATTTCTTAATGCTATTATTTCTTAATACTATCATTTCTTAATACTATCGTTTCTTAATACTAACATTTCTTATACTAACATTCTTATACTATGCTTTCCTCTGCTATGTTTCTTTTTGCTGTTTCCTTCTGCTGATTCTCTCTGTTGACTCTTTCTGTTGGTTCTTTCTATTGGCTCCTAAGCAGCTCGCAAACTCGTTTTCCGCCTGTCTTTCATATTACCAGATGTCCCTTCTTTTCGGCAAGAGTAATCGTAGCTTCTATACCGGCATTAAACTGAAGGTAATCACTTTCAATACCATCACTGAATATGACTCCGTTTTCCGGCATCTGGGATAATATCTTCAGCGGACTCCCCTGTGTTACCTTTCCAAACACAATATCTGCCCCGGAAGTTTTACTCGGAAAGGGCTCACGGACGGAGAAATATAAATAATCAATGTTCCAGGGCAGGCTTCTTTCCTGCTGCATATTGACCTTCCGGTCTGAAATTCCGTTCACTATGTTTGCCGCACCGGTAAGTATACTCTTTAACCAGCCGGTGGAACCCAGTCCGGTGGAAACAATGATTCCACTGGAGGACTGATATTCATGCCGTTCTCCCAATTGGATATGATATCGGGAGGATACATGCGTCCGCTGTCCGATAAACAGATCATTAACAGCATAAATGGTCTGGCCGTCATTTAAAGCCGCCTTAGCCATAGAAACCTCTTTGATCTGCCTCCTCTTTTGGAAAACCTCCTGAACCACCAGCCTTAAATCGGAGACGGTAAAGGGAAGCAGTACCCCGTCCCACCTGACAGGATCCGGATTTACTCCGACCAGCTGCTGGTTGGAAAGATACTTTAATGTATTGGCCACAAGCCCGTCCTGGCCTATGACTACCACAACATCACTCTCTCCGAATATAAAATTCGGCACATAGTCCCGGTCAACCACCTGAACCCTTCCAAGGGCCTCCAGCTGGCTATGGGCTTTTGATATCGCCTTCTTATACCGTTCATCCTCCGTAATATAATCCGAAAAATCACTGCCCATGTGTTCAATATAGAACTTTGCCTGGGCTATGGTATTATATCTTGCAATCAATTCCTCCAGCCTTGTTCTTCGCTTCACCAGAATTATTTTATTTTCCGTTAATCTTTCCGTCCTCATTTTGATTCCTTCATCAATTCCTGAAGTAAATCAGGCGATATATTGAGCTGGCCTATCTTCCCCGCCTTCTCGGCTAATTCCTGGAATGCGATGGCAATCAGCTGACTGGGCTGCATTCCTATGCTTGCCAGGGACTGAATCACATTGGGATTCATCCCTTCGAAGGACTTCATGACCGCCGATAGTTCATAGGCTTTGGCATCCGCTTCTGCCCTCGAATTCTGGACGGTGAGCTCAATCAGATCCTTTCTCTTCTCCTCCAGGGTCGTATCAAAATTCATCTGCTCCTCCCTCAGTTGATTTTGCTTCTGCTGGACCGCTCTTTCCGCCTCTATCTGAGTTTCCCGAACCTGCTTCTTCTTGTTCTCGATTGCGATTTCCGTGTTGAACTCATTCTCCTTTACCCGTCTTTCCTGTTCAATGGATGCATTCCGTCTCTCATAAATGGCCTCATCCGCTTTCTTGAGAATCTGCTCTCTTGCCTGTGCCTCCAATGCCCTGGCCGTCTCCTTATTGGGAAGGATAGCGAGGATGGAAAGACCCAGTATCTCAATTCCAAGACGGTTGATCTCTTCATTCTCACTGATTTCATTCAATATCCCTTTTGCCAGCGCTTCACTGGATTTAATGGCATCCTTCAGCGGCAGGCCCTCCAATGTTTTCTTGGTCAGAACCCGCACGATATTGATTACCCTCTGGGGAAGCTTTTGAGGGTCATCGGAAGCATAGCCCTTTCCCTTCATATCCAGGGTATAGTTGAGAAGTCCGGCAATTTTCTTCTGATCCACTACCCTGAAGGTAATCTGCCCTTGAACCGTCACCGTTTGAAAGTCCGATGTGACCTCTTCAAAAATGAAAGGTACGTCCGTGCTTCCCACCGGTACCACAACAATGGACGTTCTCGGAGCATAATAGTAAAAGGATAACCCCGCACCTTCCTTTACAATTGCACCGCTCCTGTACTTTAAGACATACTCACTGGGCTGGAACTTAATAAACCCGAATCCAAACATATAGAACCTCCTTTCCTCTTGAACGCCATCACAGGCTTGCCCTTATGAAATCTGCTGCTTCTCGATTACTATAATGCAAGTGCTGTCCGGCAGCCTTACAGGGTTTCTGCTTTCATCAAAAAACTCTATTTTCTGAGATAGCGCTATGGTATATCCTTCCTGCAGAAAATGCTTAAACTCTACGATCCTCGCGCTATCCCCCAGAACCGATGTGATAAAATCCCGGAACCCGCTGGGAGTAAAATACCCGAACTGTTCATTCACTTCGTGAACATAGGATTTCTCTCCCCAGGTATAGGTATAGAGAAACTCCATGGCATCATTTACCGGCATACCTACCTCGTTCTGTCCGGTGACTGTGTATTCAATCTCTCTGCCTTTGAAATCCCCGGCATACCGCTCCAGGAATTGAACCCCTTCCTCCGATAAGAATTTTATTATTCTTTTTTCATCCACCGGCTCCGTCATGATGCCGTCACGGATAATAATTCTTCCTCCTGCCGGCAGAAGCTCAAATACACTTTTAAATGCGGCGGCTAAGGTCTCATGATTAAACTTTCTTCCGTTGAATTCGATATAAGAAAAGAGTTCATGGAGGATGGAGCAAAAGATTACGGTATCCACACTGCCTCTTTCGATATACTGACCCAGATTCAGCGCGTCTCCGTACAGGACATCCCACTTCCGGTTTTCCAGCTGCTTTTTCTTCTTTAAGCTATCCAGCACATTCTGTGCGATATCGACGCCCAGCACCTTCTTCTTTGGATACCTCTCTTCAATCATATCCATCAGGGCGCCGCCTCCCGGCCCTATATCAACCACACTATCTCCCGTAATGTAATCAAGAATCACCTTTTTGTAGTCTATGGTCTGGTTCATCGTTGCAAGATAGTTCTCTTCTTCATAAAAACGGTCGTATTGATCCCTTCTCAGACCGAACAGATCAAACAGTAGGATGATGGCGCTTTCATAGAGCACATCGGATTTCTCAGCCTCAATGCAGAATTCAATCAGCTTGCTGCCCGCCGGCGAGAATTGAAAGGTGAAAAACAACGTATCCTCCAGGTTTTCATGAAGAGCCACTGCATGGGCAACATGGGGGTTCTCCTTCTGGTTACCTGCCAATATATCCTGTACTGTAATTTCTCCAAGGTACTTTTCAATGATCCTTTTCTTATAAATATTGACCCTTTTCTTCCCGTCGTGCTGGTAGTAAATCGTCTTCATCAGCCGTTCAAAGCTGATATGCTTTACTTTGTACGAATTCTCATTCTGTGAAATGAGTAAAAGGATCTTTACGAATTCTTCAAAGGAAAAATCATATAATGCCGCTTCCACATACCATAAATTTGTTTGTTCAAGAAGATCGGATATTCTGCCGGCTATCCGCGAATCAGAAAGGACTTTTTCGTATTCTGCATCGAAGTTCTCACCATTCTTAATAGAAACCGCTCTTAAACGCCTTATCCTTTCCTTGAACCCGTAGTGCTTATCAAATTGTCCGTCAGCAATAATCTCGATCTCTTCCTCAACCTGCCGGCTGATGTCCCTCCATATTCCGTTATCAACCGCAGTCACAATACAATAATTAAGTCCTCTTAGTATTTCCTTCAATTCCTCAGCCGGTATGATTCCCTCTTCCACCAGCTGATACAGCGGCCTATTATCCGAAAGCGGCACCTCGCCTCTGATATACTGTCCGATCAGGCCATGGGTCAGTATAAGATTATGTACAATCCTCTTGATTTCCGAATTTGATTCGAAGGTTTCCTCCATATAGATTTCCGCAGAGCCAATGTTATGGGCAAAGAGGTTGCAGCCCCTCTTTATCCATTGGTTTCTTTGATGGATCAGCCCGGACTTTGCCACCTCGGCCCATTTTAATGTTTCCTCAATGATATACTTCGGACGCTCATCCAACTGTAAGGCAGCAAGAGCTTTAAGGGTTCTTTCCACATAACCAAGTACGTAATTATCCTCAACTTCCCCAAGGGAAACAAGACGTTCAAAATTGACATTGCGCTCCGAGGTTAATACCAGAAACTTGAGCCATTTCTCGCCTTTTAATATCTGTAAATCACCATTCCTCACTCTCTCTATCGCGGCCAGAGCTTTCAAGGCGGGCACCTCACCTTTCAGGCCCGGATCGTTTTCATCACCATACGCTTCTATCACTTTCTTCCACCCCCGCAAAATTATTTTTCATTTATCCTTCTGATATCGGACTTCATCTCACCTGGAAGTATTATCCCAGTTCGGATTAAACCGGAATAGCTTCGAGGGTCTGTGACCAACGGCCTTGGCATATTCATTGGTTTCCATTACCATATCGGCAATTTTCCTTCTGAAATTTGCTTTCAGCAATTCCGTATCAAGAATGACCTCATATACCTGCTGAAGCTCTGTAAGAGTAAACCGTTCCGGCATTAGATTAAATGCGATATCCGTATACTCGATCTTACTGCGCAGCCTCCCAATCCCATATTCTATGATTTTGGCGTGGTCAAAAGCGATTCCCTTTGTTTCAAGGACTTCCCTTTCAACCCTTGCCACTTTGCCTTCCACCGTCTTCGTAAGCTTTATTGCAGCCGAAAGATTATTTTCATCATTCGATAAGCTTAAATCATATACGCTTTGCAGGATATATCCTTTTTCCGTCATCTTCTTCTGTTCCTGGCGCAATTTGCTGGAAACCGTGAACCATTTTGCATCGTCCGCATCATCACTTGCCTGGATATCAAGGGTTGAGCTGTCAACCAAAGACATGTAGGAGGTGCTTATTACTCTTGTGCGCGGATCTCTGCCCACATCCCCCCAGGTGTAAAGCTGCTCCATATAGATTTTATCAATATTAGTCTCCTCCTTCAGTTCCCTTAGAGCTGCTTCATCCAGGCTTTCGTCCATGTGTACAAATCCTCCGGGAAGGGCCCATTGTCCCAGGTATGGGTGATCCCCCCTTTTAATCATGAGAAGTCTCAGGACTTTTTCAGGGAGCTTTCTGTAATTCTTCTTTTCCTCGTCTGTTACGGTAAAGATCAGCATATCTACTGTAACCGAAGGTCTCTCATATCTGCCCGCATCATATGCTGCCAGGAATTGATCTTCCGTAAGGCCTGATTTGTTTTTTAATATATTATCCGACATTGCATCACCTTTAAATCCTTATCTGTTTCATATATTATCAATGTGTTAATATCAATATGTTACTATCAATATATTACTATCATTGCTTTTTGTCAATATCTTTTTATATAATTTCTAATTCAAACAAATCAATCAGTAACAACATCAGAATTTCTTAAAGATATCAATTATTTCTTGTAAAATACCAATCCAGCCATCCAGTAATTTCGTGTCATCCGCCAATTGCACCTTATTTTTTTCGTAGCCTTCAAGCAGCTTTTTTTGATGGATATAATATTTTTTCTACCTTACAAACATTTCCTTGGCTGTTTAAAAAGCTATTCCATTCATCCTTACGAATCTGATTTTGCAGGGTTTCTAATTGCTTTTTAAGGCTTTCAGCCGGCAGCCCCATCTCTTTTTTGAAATCAGAAAGTATAAATTGCTTTTGGAACAGCTTCTTTTTTTTACGGCAATGTCTATGAGCATATTATTTAGATAAACAAAAACAAATCCTAAGTTATAAGGCGTCGCATGGTTTATAACCATCAAAAAATCAAAAGATGCATGTATTAATTAATAACCTGCTTAGGGGCTGTCATCAATACATGCATCTAAATCCATGCTTTATTTCCTTACAAATATCTCTAATCGATCAATAATTTCTTCTGCTTTTATCATTCATTAAACATATAAAACTGTAATACGTTCTCATTGAGGGCTTCCCCCGTCCGGAAGATCTCCGCCGTATTGCTGCCCTGCATTAAATTCAGGCTGTAAGAAAACTGGTAAAACCCTCCAAGGCTTGCTTTAAAATTGGTCTCCCAAAAATTATTCATTACCCAGGAATAGACCTCGTCGCAGTTTGCAGCCCCTTCCCCCATCAGCTTAATGGGATGCGCTTTTAAGGTTCCCAAGCTAACCAGCGGCGCATCGGGGGTGGTAATCAGCACACTGCTGCTCTCCGCGCAAAAAGCAATCCCGTTCTGTACCGCATAAAAATCCACACATGTGCCCGGAAGCTGATCCATACGGGGACGCATTATGGCGCCGGCTTTATCGATAAATATTTCTTGCGCCATAAAGGGCAGTGCCAGATATAAATTCTCAGGCTCCCAAACACTGTTTTTATGCACACGGAAGTCAAAATCAATTTTGGGGGCAAGCTTATAGGCCGTAACAATCAGACTGCATTCCTGTACACCATCCATACGGTATTTCAGCTCGGCGCGGGAATAGAGCATCCCATTTTCCAGGATCTTCACATCATACAATTTCCCGGCGCTTCGATGCGTACGTACTGCTTTGCGGTTTCTGCCCATGCTGCGCCGTACCCACAAATAATCCTCTCCCATATCTCTTTCCGTTACTTCATAAACCGGTGTAAATGCGTTATAAGGATGCTGTATATTGATCAATTCCTGTTCTTCCTGCTTGCTGTAAATGGAACTGATGCCCTTCCCGTTTTCAAAGGATATTTTAAAGAAATTGTTTTCAATTCCCTCAATACTGATGCAGCCTCCATTTTCCAAATCCTCGCAAAGCCGCCAATACAGATCATTGATGCCTTCGATCCCGGCCGGAGCCTTCCTGCCTGCCGATCCAAGAGGCCTTGCCGGACGCTCTTTCAATGCAAAGGTCTTGGTCTCCTTCGGAGCAAGGGAAAGCCAGATGCAAATCTTAGGCCCTCTGGAATGCCTGCTCAACTGGAATGGAACGCTATCTCCCGTGGCATCATCAATGACATCAAAATAATGGTAGCCATAAAAATGCTCCAGATCACAGGTAAACATCCCTTCAAAACATATATCATGGGGATTCACCGCACGGAATTTGAGCGTTTTATGCAGTGATATTGCTGTTTCCCCCAAAGATTGCTGTACCTTTTCCCGCATTATGGCCACAGCTTCACTGGACTTTAATGCATACAAGCGTTTCCATTGATCCAAATTATTCACTTGCGGATGGAATGGCTCCGTGATGGAGGAAGAATACCCCCAGGTGTGCTCTCCATAAAACATCAGATTATGGAAGGCATCATGATAATAGGGGCGAAGCGACACATTCTCTCTGCAATTCATTTTCTGCATCACATGGAAGCTACGGGCGGCATTGCGGTATTGTATCACGTCTGCGGGCGTAGAGCCGATACCGTCTGCCCACCAGTCTGTCCAGTCCCCGGAGTAGACCGGAATTTCTTCCGTCTCACCGGCCAGGCGCATGAAAAAGTCGTCCAGGGTGCTCATCTTTAACTCTATCCTGTGGTTCTGTGCATTAAATAATTGAACAAACTCCAATATTTTCAGGGAGGGCGGCGAGTTGTCCGTCATGTTTCCGCTGAGGGCCACAGGCGCAAAGGGATATGGATAGCCCTGCTCTGACAAAGAAGCTGCATAGGCATGAATGCGTTTGACCGCTTTTTCAAAATCACTTCCCTGCATGGAAGACATTCCGTCCTGAATGGTATATTCAAACCAGGATGCCTGGGCGATGCCAAGCTCGTTGCCGAGATTATAATGATCCCCGTTCCAGCAAAGAACCCGGTTCCCTTTGGGAGACTCCCAGTAAAAAGGGGCCTGTTTCTTAAACAGGGGATGGTATCCATGGTGTGTATGGATACAGGACATAAGATTTTCAACGCCGTTTTCTGCCAGAATGTCGGCATATCCCCAGCTGTAACCGTTGATATCTGCCGTAATTGCGCTCTTTGCCGTAAGTCCCATTGCTTTTCTCTCGGCAGCACATTCCTTCATAATCTCATCCTGCACATAGGCCGGTACAAGATCCGTAAGATTTAAGTAGCTGGCTGAAAGACCGATATTTCCACTGTTCACCGCAGCAGCAAATTCTGCCTTTTCCTGCTGGGAAGCTGCTTTTAAAAACTGCTGTACGCACCAGTAGCTTTCACAATTCCATACAAATTGCGGATTCTCCCTGACCAACTGCAGCACTTCCCGGATAAAGGCAATATGATGAGCTTTCATTTTTTCCTGCGTATCGGTATACCCTACATCCGTGTGGGAAAGATGAAGTAAATAAAGCGTAAACTTTTTTTCCATGAAATCCTCCTGTATTCAATATTGGGGATACGGCCGCCCTCTTATTATGCCTTTTTTCTATATTCTTTTATATAATTTCGGAGCGGCCAGGATTCCTGTCCTTTTTAGCTGGTACTCATAGCTGTACCGAACGCCTTCCGTTCTCCAGGCATCGGGCCCCATCCATCTCAGGCCTTCATCACAGCAATGCACCGGCCCAAAGGTATTAATGCGGTTTCCGTAGGAAGTGATCTGAAGCTCATGTCTGCCGGACAGATGTCCCAGGTTGATCCGATACGGTGCGAACATAATATCTCCCGCTTCCTTCCCGTCCACCTTAACAGAGATCAACGGTGCCCGGAACTTAGTTATTTCCAGCTCATACTCCCCGTCTTCCGCCTCAACTTCACAATGATAAACCATATTACCGCCATAAAAGGGAAAATACTGTGAAGTAAGATCGCTAAAGCCGATCTGTTCTGGTTTCCAGACCAGTTTTGCAGTGTTGCCGGCCGCTGCCACACCAAACTCCCCTAAGATGTAACACCATTCCAGATTGGTCTTCCGGTTATAGGGCATTGTCAATATCAATTCATTCATACCGGCTTTTACCTCAGAGAGTTCAATCCGTTTGATGCTGTTATCCACATAATAGCCGTTTATCTCCGCGGGTATGGGAGTGCCGTTAAAGCTTATTTCCATTCCTTTCACCGTCTCTGCGGCTAATGTTACCTGAACCCCCTCGATTTCCGACTCAAAGGTATAACTCAGCTTTAACCGATGGGAATTCTCCTCCGGGGAAGTATCCGTCCAGGGCTGCGCCACTGCTGAATTTTTCAGGGGATAACCCAGTTCCCGGCGAAGAATATTGTCGATGCGCAGAATTTCTTCCGCCGGCCTGAACGCTTCCCCATCCAGAGAATACCTGCATTGATCCAGCATTAAGACATTGGGTTCTTCTGCATGATAGCCATGCTTACCCGTTAATGTACCAGCATCCCTCAATTCCCGCTTCCCCTTATTCTCCGGGGCAGCAGCTTCTCTCTTCCCTGGAACAAGATGAACCAGAAGACTGTCTTCCGGGTAAAACCGGTATCCGAATTCCGTCTTCCCATTCCTATAGCTTGCGGCACAGGGTCTGCTTTCTCCTGTCATGGCATCCATAACCGTCACCTGGTAGGTTCCTCTTACAGAAACCGTATAATTGTGTGCTCCCGGAATGTCATGGTTATGTACTCCCCTGCCGTTGGCAATGAACAATATCTTATTCTCCCCGTCTTCGCGTATCTGGTATAATAAATGGTTACTGCGCATCCCGTGTTCATCATAAAGATCAAACTCCCGCAGCTCCTTCAAGGCATTCATTAATTCCGCATTATCAAAGCAGATCCGAACCGCATCTTCCTCCAGGAACCGGAGCTGCCCGCTCTCTTCCCCGTCGGCATACTTGGGCAGATCACCCATTACGATAACCTTCCCGCCGGATTTTATAAATTCCCGTAAACGGTCAAGGGTTGAGGACCTTAAGGTAACACATCCCGGTATAATGACCGTATCATAGCTCATCTCTCCCACCCCAAATCCGTTTTCCGTTTCCTTCTTCAGGGTGTTCATCAAGGCTTCCGATATGTAATCAAAATCCAGCAATCCAAACAGGAGCCATTCCGTAACCTGATCAAACTGTCTTTGCAGTTTTTCCCTTATAGAACTGGTCTGGTCACCTGGTCCGTAATATAGCCAGTAGCTTTCCACCGGATGAATCACTCCGATACGCACCTGGGGCTTACCGCTTCTCAACGCCGTATTCACCCTTCCGAAGTAGGTCTCAATCTGATTGTACTTGCGGTACCAGGGGGATTGATAAAAGATCGAGGCCGGGTAATCCCTCTTTGCTTCTCCCGCCATGGAAACCCAGGATAGATGGTGCACCCGGTGGGTAATACCGAGAGCTGCTTGCCAGTCCCCCTGGAGCTTATGTCCCCGGAAATCAAAATCCCAGTTTGTTACTCCGTAGAGCTCGCTGGTTATCTGATTGCCCCCCATCTGATGAGCGGCGCTCTGGGCCTGTTTTGCCGTAGTATATTCCCTTCCGTCACATAGCATGTCAATGCCCGGAATCCGAAAGCCCCTGTAATGCCGCATGGCTTCCCCCAGGGCTGCCGTCTGGGAACGCAGGGAGGGCTCTTCCATCATATGGCCCGTGAGATAAATATGATGCTCATCACACCACTCTCCCAGGGTATCCGAAAAGGCTTCCGCAAATATTTCTGCAATGAGATCATGATAGCGGTATCGGGTTACCGACACCTTATTCTCCGGCAATTCCCAGAAAACCTCCGGCAGATAGTCCAGAAAGCTCTGTCCGTAATCCTTCCGGTATCTCTCTTCAAATCCATCGGTATATGGAATCACTATCGCTCTCTTTTCCTCCGCCCGGCTAAGAGCTGTTTTATGTACGAACTGAGGCTCATCGGTAAAGATAGAAGGAACCGTACCTCCGAATTCCTCTCCCAGGGCCTTATAATATTTCTCATAGGTGGTTTCGATAAACCGCTCAATTGCCTTTTTATCCAGGCTATTTACATAAGCCTGGTTATTATACCAGGTACTGGGGCCGCTGATTTCCATATAGGCATACCAGATATTGCTGCCCGTCTCCCCTTCGTCCAGCCTGCGGTATTCCTTCAGATAACCGTTCTCCAAAGTTACCTCGTACTTCGCCAGAAAGGTACCGTTACCGGTGGCCTGCCCTCTGGCTGAGCTGTCTACAAAATCACTGGCGCTGCTTTTCAGCTCCTCCCGGCTGAAGGGGGAAAACACCATATAACGGCTGCGGTAAGCCGTATCTTTGGTCACCTCTCCTCCGCCAAATCCGGAAGGCCAGCGGTCCTCATCATAGAGATACGCCTTCATATTTAACTGCTTTGCCTTTTGGACACAGGCTTTCACTATATCCATAAACTCTTCGCCCATGTATTCCGTATCCAGACCGGTTCTGCAATGCATGGTAAAACCGCCCATTCCCATCTCATGAAAATAATCGATCTGCTTTAATAGGACTTCTTTCTCCAGCTTGCAGTTCCAGGACCAGAAAGGGGCTCCCCGGAACATGGATGACGGATTTTTAAACTCCTCCAAATAATTCGCTGACATAAAACACCTCCTGCTATTTTGCCAATACCATAGACTTTTTGAATATCATTCTAGCAAATATCCCCGGGGACAACAACGTAAAAACCACAGTAAAATCACATCAAAACTTCAGTATTCATTGAAATTTTATAAGGGGACAAGTATAATAATCTAAAGATCGAATGAAAGGTGTGCCTCCTATGCTATCCTATAATACGCTGGACAATATCTTACATCAGCTGGAACCGGAAGAAAGTCGATATAAAGCCCTGCGCTGCAAAGACGGCATGCCGGAGCTCCCCCATACCCCTGCGGACAATCCGCCGGTATATATCATGACCTCCGATATTGTACCGCCCTTTTCCCACGCGCCGCATCCCTCTGTTATGATGAGGAAAACCAACCGTTTTCTGGATGTATCCCCCCACATTCATCCCTGGATCGAATTAGGGTTTATGTACTCCGGAAGCTGTGACCATACGATACTGAATTCCACCACCCATAAGTTTCAGAAGGGCCAGGTCTTTATTTTAGATTCCGAGGCTCCCCATTCCGTGGAGAATCTGGGGGAACAGGACATTCTAATTACACTTTTAATGGACAAGCCCTATTTTACTGATACATTTTTTAACCAATTTTCCGAGGAAAGCATTTTATCCCGATTTCTGGTGAATGCCATTTCCAAGCAGACTACCCATGATAATTTTATTATATTTCACTCCGAAAATAACCGGCGCGTTACGATGCTGTTTTTAGAGCTGATGTGTGAGCACATCAGTCCCTCCATGAATTCCAAGGATATTATAAGCAGTCTGATCAATTTGTTGTTTCTGGAATTGATCTGTGTATTCGAAGCCGATAAAGCTCTGCAGCAGCTGCAGTTAAATAAATCAACTATTGTACCTATTCTGAAATATATTGAAACCAACTATAAATGCTGTGATTTAAAAAGTACCGCCGCGTTTTTTAATATGAATCCCAATTACCTGACTACGATTCTGAAACGGGATACGGGGTACTCTTTTAAAGATCTAATTCAAAAGCAGAGATTCCGGTCAATCACCAATCTCCTGCGCAATACGGAGCTTTCTGTAGAGGAGATTGCCTTCCAAAGCGGATATGAGAATACGACTTATCTTTATAAGAAATTCAAAGAAGAATTTGGGTGTTCCCCGAAGGAGTACCGCCAACGTCAGATAAATCAATTATAATGTACCGTAATGCAAAACAGCCATGCTATCCATGGCTGTTTTAAAGTTCGTATCAATCCTTTGGTTCAGGCAGCTTCTGTCCCATACCATAGATTTTTACCTGCTCTACCATATGACCAATATTACCTTCTCCGGCAAACCTGCCGCTGTCAAAATAATTCTCATGAATATCCAGCCATTCCAGGGGATGCAGCTCCTCACGCAAAGGGATCTCCTCTTTCAATTGACCCGCATATACTTCAACAAAACAATTTTGATTATAATAAGTGAAATCCATCATATGATACAGCTGAAGCCTGCCGCGCTCTATCCCCGTCTCTTCCTCCAATTCCCGGTAGGCCGCGCCGAATCCGTCTTCGTTTTGCTCGATCTTTCCCCCTACCAAATTATATAATCCTTTATAAGGGTCCTTTGTCCTCCTGCAGAATAATAGCTTTTCATTATCCTGGCTGAATACCATAATACAATTATATCCCTGCATGTGTCCTCCAATTATATTGATCTGTTTGCGGTTTCGCGCAAGCTTAATTCTACGCTCCTTTGATCCATTTTTCCATAATAATCATATTATCATATCTTTCTGTATAGGGGCAATCACTTTGAAGGACTAATATAATTAAATCTAATAATATCTATTAGTATATATACTTAGTGACCAATTGTCAGATCCGGCTGAATAATGTTATATTATCTACATCATGAACTATGAGGAGGATAATTTATGGATTTTTTTAGTAACCTTGGCCCGTTTATTCTTGCGGTAGCGGCCGTCATTATCAACGGCGTACCCCAACTTCTTTATGCCGAAGCCCGCGGCTTCGCTCTGAAGCCTGCCGGATTTGCCTATTTGGTAGGCTCCCTTGGCAACCTGTTTACCGGATCGGTAACTCCGATTTCTGCTCAGGCAGAAACGATTACTGTAGCCAGCATTAAGAAGAATATGCGCAACAATGTCAGCTCCATTCTTCTTGCCGCTCTGCTGATGATGACGCTTTCTGCCTTCGGCGGAGTCACCAAAATCTCTGATTTTGCTGGCGTAGCCATTATTTCCGGCATGATGAGCGGCGTGGGACTGATCTTAGCCAGTGTGTCCTGGGATATGCTCGCTCAGGAAAAACGTACTACGCTGATCTCCGTCATTACTGCCATTGCCGCCTATGCCATTTTTGTTAACAGCCCTAATAAGGTGGTTTGGACCATCTTCTTCTCTGTCGTGATATCCACTGCTGACTTCCTGTTTTTGCAGAAGCGCAGAGTAGACCTTTCCGCCGTACTGGAAGAGGGACGGGACCAATTGCAGATGAGCAGCGAATGGCGTTTTTGGAAAAAGGAGTACTGGCATGATTTTAAAATCATCCAGCCTACCATTAACGTAACGGTTATCCTCGGAGCTCTTAGCCTTGTTATGCTCAACATCGGCGCTAATATCTCCTTCGGCGCCATTACCTCCAGCATCGCCGGCACCACACAGAACTTTGATCATCTTTCTATGATCAATTCGCTTGCTGACATCCCCAGCGCCCTGTTTGGCGGCCCGCCTATCGAAGCCATTATCTCCGGCACAGCCGGCGCCCCCTGGCCCGTTGCCTGCGGCATCGTTTTCATGCTGGTTACCGGTGTACTGATTTTAGTAGGTGTTATTGGCCGGCTGGGCAAATATCTCCCCAGTCAAAGCATTGCGGGCTTTTTAGTTGTGATCGGCTTCGCCCTCACATTTGCCCCGAATCTCTCTGCGGTAAGCGGTTCCGACAGTCCCATGAGCGGCTATATCGCCCTTGGGGTAACCGCTTGGTCCAAAAATCCCTTCCTGGGTATGGTGGCAGGGCTGGCTATCCGCTACTTTGGTTCTTATGTAGGTTTAGTATAGGAGGAGAACGATGGATAACAAGAAATGGCCCTCTGTATGGAAAGTGAGCCTTGGCACAGATTACGAGATTGAGCTGCCTTTGATGGATCTCGGCGATAATTTCTATATTTATTCATTTGATATGACCGGTGAGTCCCAGTGGAACAGGCACGCCGCAAAGGCTTTGACGGAAAAGCTGGCCGGATACAGCTATGAGGGCTTTGTCACCGTACAAACCAAGTCCTCCGGCCTTTGCCAGGAGCTGGCCAGAGAAATGCCCTCCTACCTTGAGCTGCGCAAAGCCCGCAAGTCCTTTATGCAGGACCCTAAGCATGTGTTGGTGGATTCCATCACCACCCAGGGCAAGCAGGAGCTGTGGATCGGCAGGGAGAAATATCAGCAGTTCCAGGGTAAGAAGCTCTGCTTCATTGATGATGTGGTCTCTACCGGCGGTACGGTAGACGCGGCCCTGATTATGGCAAAAGAAATCGGTTTTGAAATCTCCGTAATTGCCTGTGTATTAACCGAGGGGGAAGAGCGCACCCATTACAAGGGAATCCCGCTTATTTCCCTGGGGAATATTCCTCTGCCCGGTTCTATCGCAGATAATGAATAGCTTCTGTTAATGGGCGGGCCTGTCCGACAATTCACCATATGCTTCCATCTGCATATATTTTTATGAGGTGATAAATGTGGATGAATGTGAACTGGTCGCTTTAGTTTCAATGATAGCCTGCTCCATATCAAAATGCTGCTCAACGGATGAAATATCGCTTTTAGCGGTTGTCTTTTGTCAGCTTGGAGATACCCTTTCTACCATCCTATTGCAAAGAGAACGAAATGATAAATGCATCAATAGCAACAAAGCAAATGATTGCGAGCTTTCATGACGTAATGACAGCCGTTCCCGTCAATCATTTATCCACAGCACTTCGATCCCGGGCAGGCTGTTTCCCGCCCCGGCCGGAGTGCTTTCTTTTATTTCCAGGGAACAATTGTATCCAATATATCAGATCCATGAAATATCAGGAAATATTATTTTATTTCCCTTGACTTACGGAATTTTACATGCTATAGTAAGAGAGTATTTTAAATAAAGAATTGATTTCACATATTTTTGTAAATCTTTTTTTGATTTACTGGGATATGTGTTTTTTATTTTATTGAAATATAAATAAATATTAAGGAGGTATCTTTCATGAATAAAGGTACTGTAAAATGGTTTAACGCACAAAAAGGATTTGGTTTTATCTCTGATGACCAGGGCAATGATGTATTCGTACATTACAGCGGTCTTGCTATGGACGGTTTCAAGTCTGTTGACGAAGGTCAGGCCGTAACCTTTGATTTGACAAAGGGTCAGCGCGGAATGCAGGCTGTTAACGTACAGATCGCATAATTAAATACTTTGGCTTAAAAGGGATTGCTTATACGTAATCCTTTTTTATTGCCAATCTTTCCATACCTCCGGCTGGTAACCAACGGTTGCCTGCCTGCCATTTCTGACAATCGGAGTCTTTAAAACTCTTTGGTTCTCCAACACCTTTTCATCCTTATCTTCATCAGAGATATACTTCACCAGCATCATTATGTCTTTCTCTTTGCAATTGGTATCCAGCATATGATCCAGGCCGCCGACGGCCTGTTTCACACTGTTATACTCCCCCTTGCTCATGCCCTTTTCTTTCATATCAATGAATTGATATTTTATATTTCTTTCTTTGAAATACCGCATGGCTTTCTTTGTATCAAAGCACTTATTCGTGCCAAAAATCTGTATGTTCATACCTGCTCCTTATGCCTATAAAACTGCTTTATTCGATACAGACCACGATAATTGAGGCTCTTAATCTCCGGAAATTCATCCTTATCACAGCGCTTTTATTGGATGGCGAATAACCGTTTTTCGGATTTATTCTCTGCTCCGATTATCTTCCTAAGCGGCTGTTTATCAGAGGGCCGTGGCAGCGGTGTTATAATCCCATTAATTCCTTATCCATTATAAGGAATCGGTTTAGCTTCTCTTCTGCATTAAATAATATTGCATTTATAATATCCAATCTGTCGCAGTGCTGTTACCTTATATTGATTTTCCTGGATTTTTCTTAATTCTAATATAAGTTGTTCCCTCTTATGGTTCAAAATCCCAACTCCTCTATCGTTTGCACTCTATCAATATTTCTGTTTTATAAACTCTGCCACATCGGATATTTCCGGAAAAAGAGAGGCTCTATTAATGGAACATCTGTCAAGCTGCTTTAAAATGCCCTCTTTTGCTTTTGATCTTATAATATATATCTGGGTTTTCTTTTTTTCTTTATAGCGATACTTGTTAATCGGATTTTGATTCTCATCGAATAACCCACAAATGATAAATGCACCGTCTTGCTTGATGATACGGTTATTTTTCTTTGCAGACAGAACGAAAAAGCAATCCATGATATCTTCCTTATGGATTTCATCTCTAAAGGCCGGTTTTTCCAATCTGACTTCATGCAGAAGCCGAATTGCTTTTTTATTAAAATCTGCTTTACTTATTTTAGGATCCGATGCCCAGTTTGAAAAATCGGTTTTTATTTCTTGCGTAAATTGCGGCAAGCTGGCAAGTATAGATACCGCATCGCTTCCCGGATACTTTATCTTACATTCTTCCACATCAAATACAATTATCTCCCCTGAATTTTTAGGATTTTGTTCGCATGCAAAATACAATGCAACGAGAGGATTTCTTGTTATGTCTAAAAGCCTGGTAGGCAATCCATAATGCTGCATGTGAACTAAATAATCCAGATGCGTGGAACAATGGGCAAACTCATCCGGGCATTCAATGATTGCCTCATTATACATATCACGTTCATGTATCAGCCAATTTGGTTTTCGCATTATGGACGGTAATAAAACATAGTTTGAATTAGAATGTCCACGGTAATAAAACCTGTGTCCCTGTCCATTATCTTGAATCGTTTTAATGAAGCCTGTGAAAGAAGTAATAATGTTGATCGTTATTTTAGTTTTGACATAAATAACACTATCGGCAAATGCAAGGTTCTTTACACTATAGATTTCACTCATAGCATGAAGGAACTCCTTTGTGGCATTCTTCCGCTCTTCAATATTTTTATATGCCTGGTATACCCAATTTACAATGGCCTTTGCTTCAATATATCTGAGCAGGGAACGAGGCTGAAGATCCGAATATGTATTATCATTCAAGCTTTTAATCTGCCAGTTTGAGAGATAGGTATCTTCAAACTCATCCCACCGGGTATTGGCATTATCCAATGTTGGATAGGAACCCTTATATAATGCTGCAAAAGGCGAGCTTATTGAAGAAAGGGAGTGGAGCATTTCCCTCTTATCTATTCTGCCAAAGATATATTCTTCCATATCACAGTAGTTGTCCAAAGAAAGCTTGTTGGCGCAAATCTCCCGGAACGCCTCAAGTATAATCGGCTTATCACTTAAATTTTCAAAAAAGAAAAAGAAGAAAAAGAAGATAACCGCCCCCAATCTAATAATATATAGACATTATAAACCATTGTTTTACAACATTCAATAAAATCCCTCTTTCCGGCAGAAGTTAAATCTATTTCCATGTGTCTTAACCATTCCCTTCGCCTCTGGCAAATTTCCTCTCCATATCCGCACAACCTCCATGCCCTTGGTTTATCTTTGCGAAAAAATCAAAGCATACATGTACAACGGTGTCATCTTTAAAAATCAGGAATACACTGTATCATATATTATTCCCGTGTTTTAACACGTCCTGGAGGTCTCTTATATGTATGGCAATAACGAATGGTTTCAATCTAAAAGAGGAAATCCCTCGTGTACAGGTAGGCAAAATGAACACATCCGTTCCAATCGCTCCCAATCAACCCCCTCCGGTGTCAATCAGAACTGTAATCCGATGACTGCCGGAGCACCCCGTCCAAACGTAACACCTGTAAAGTCAAGGGGCTCAGATGTATCCCATTCCCAGACAGTAGGTGTTCGGGGGCCTGTACTTATACAGGATACTGTTCTGCACGAGTCTTTAGAAGAATTTGTATTCTCCACCACATTACCAAGACGGATTCATACAAAAGGCTATGGTGCTTTTGGATATTTTTACACCACTCATTCAATGAAAGAATATACCAAGGCCGGATTTTTGCAAACGCCTAACCAGCAGGTGCCGGTAGCGGTGCGCTTTTCTCTCGCCTCCAGTAATCAGGGAACACCGGACACCTTAAGAAATGTACGGGGGTTCAGCACCAGGTTCTATACCGATGAAGGTTTTTTTGATTTGCTTTGCAATCATCTCCCTGTCTTCTTTGTACGGGATGCCATTCATGTACCGGATGTCATCAGCCGTCTTTCGCCCTCACCGGTGAATAATCTGCCGGATCCGGAGAGGCTTTGGAGTCTGTTTGCCAAGTATCCCGAGGCAACAAATATGATGATGTGGTTTTTCTCGGATTTGGGAACAGTAAAGAGCCTTCGCCATATCAAAGGATATAGTGTGAACACCTATGTCTGGCGAAATGCACAGGGTGTTCGCCGCTATGTGAAGTATCACTGGTTCCCCGCGGCAGGAGCCCAGCACATTGACCAGCAGGAAGCTCAATGGCTGGCATGCCAAGACCCTAATATTGCCGGGCGTGACCTATATGACACGATAGCAAAAGGAAATACAGTTGAATACGAACTTCGTGTACAGCTGATGAATCCGGAAGATGAAAAACGGCTTCCCTTTGACCCTTTGGATGATACCAAGGTGTGGGATGAAGCCCGATATCCCCTTTTACCTGTCGGACGTATGGTTTTAAACCGTAACCCGGACAATTATGCTGAGCAGGTAGACAAATTAGCCTTTAATCCGGCGAATTTACTTCCCGGTCTGGAATTTTCAGATGACAAGGTGCTGCAGGGGCGTACCTTTATTTATTCCGATGCACAGCGTCACAGGCTGGGTCCTGATTATCGTAATATCTCCGTCAACAAACAGCCAAACTGGTCCCCTGCAGATATGGTATCCAGCGGAAACGGCAGATATGTCGCCGGTGAAATTATGCGTGCCGAAATTCCGAATCCAGATGATTTTACGCAAGCAACGCAAAGGTATGAAGCTTTTTCTGCAGAAGAGAAAAAGAATCTCGCAGATAATATTGCGTCAGGACTTGTGGACGCCCAGCCTAATACACAGCGTATGGTCTTATGGCATTTGGAACAAGTTTCTCCCGCCCTTGCAGAGACGGTAAGAAATCAAATGCGTTTGTATGCCGATACAAAGAGAAGATAGAATATAGCCTAATGGAACAAAATCGCTGCGCAAATGACCTTTCCAGGTTATGCGCAGCTTTTTTCCATTAGACTCTTTTACCGCACATTAGCAGACTAAATTGTATGAAGCATTTATCTGTAATGACCCATTCACTCTGCTTGTTGGAGTATGTCCATCCCTCAACCCGCTGTAACTCCAAAGTGTTCCTCAGCTATTGCATTTAACTGTTTCGCAATCTCAGCAAATTCGCAATTTAAGTCCAATGTCCTCACGCTAATTTTGTTGCCGCTCATCTGATAGCTGCCATCCGGCTGAATCTCATCTTCCGTCTTTGCGTACAGAACCAAGCCGGAAACCACGTGGGGTGCTTTGCCGAATTGGTAATCTTTATTCTTTACGTAAGTAAAAATCTGATATAAATGATTTGAGTGAAGCGTATGCTTGTCGTATCGCACCTGAGTCGTATGTGAGTAATATTTCGCATCAATGATTAGCACATTATTCCCTTTTTGCAGGGTGATATCACTTTGCATAACCGGCAGCATCGTTCCCGCTCCATCATCCAGGCTCCAGGGAATCCGTGATGCGCTTACCGTTAATGAAGGAAATTCTTGTGTATAATATTCCAATATAAATTTCTCGTACAAGCGCCACATTCTTTCCTCATCTATAAAAGAAGCCAGCCTATAGTCTCCTTTATCCGTTGTGATGAGCATCCCCTCCATAATCAACTGGCAAATGCTGATCAGCATTCGGTAAGTTTGATTATTGCGCTGAAAACGAAGCGATGTCCACTTTATTGAAGATGGATCAAGGGTATCTACATTGGAGAAGAATAGCATCTTTTTTTTCAGATCATCTTTATACTCCGGTTTCACCCTTGCATGGCGAAGCAAGAGCATAACCGTTGTTTTTAAGATCTGGTTAAGCCGGTTGTTTTCAGACAGCTCATCATACTCGCAAGTCAGAAGCTGCTTGCGGGCAAATTTATTTTTTATTGTTCCGGGCATGTTGATTTTACCGCGCATCGTTACCATATCTTCCTGGCGATTCAGATATTCGCGGTATAAGCCCTGCTTTAGCTGAAGGCCAATTCCCTTTGCAAGAACAGCTGCAAAGAGATTATGCATATCCTCGAATTCCTCCACGGCAACATCATCATACACGGAATGCTTTAGCCTTTGAAACGCATAGGACAGCATGTAGTAAATATTCTTTATCAGAGTATTTTTGTTCTTAATCATTGAAATATACCATGCAGGATATTCTCCCAGCGCTGAAGTTTTGTATTATCATCAAACCAGTATTCACTGAGCATGGGCAAAATATCATAATCAATGATCTCCTTCATCCAGTCCTCAGTGCATTCCTTTGCTCCGCAGAAATAGCTGTGGCCAATGCAAAAGCCTTTTCCCAAAGATTTATCCAGGGCGATTTCCCTATTAAGTTCCTTGATCCTGGCAATAAGCTCATGGAAGGTTTCGTTGGCAAAGCCTTTCTGATATTTTATAAAACCGTCTGAATCAAAGCCCGGTTCCATGTCAAAGAAGCTAAAACGGCGGCGAAGGGCGTAGTCAATCATTGCAAGGCTCCTGTCAGCCGTATTCATCATTCCGATTATATGCAGCCGTTCCGGCACGGCGAAGCCCAAGCCATTATAGGCAAGGGCAGCCTTGGTGCCCCTGTAATTACATTCAATCAGCATGAGCAGCTCACCGAAGATCTTGCTCATATTGCCGCGGTTGATCTCATCGATAATGAAGAAATAATCCTTGTCCGGCTGATTGGCAGCTTTCTGGCAGAAGCGGTAAAAGATACCGTACTTCAATTCAAAGCCGTCATCAACGGGTTTATAGCCCATCACAAAATCTTCATAGGAATAATTCTGATGAAACTGTACAAACTCGATTCGGCTTTCATCCTTCTCACCCATGATAGAATAAGCCAGGCGCTTTGCAGCGAAAGTCTTACCAACACCCGGGGCTCCCTGTAAAATAAGATTTTTCTTGTTTTTCAAAACGGATACAAGGCGGTCATATTTCTCCCCGGCCAGGTAGACCTCATCCAAGAAGTTCTCTCTGGTATACTTTTCGATGGTTACCGGCTTCGGCAGCTGCGGGTTTTCCTCCCGGATGAGGTCGATTATAAATTCGTATTCTCCTTTAGTCAGCTTAAACAGGCTGCCTTGCGGGTTATTGAAGTATTCCATATGCTCCAATTCAGGGCAGCTCTTCAGCACGGAATAATCAATGGGAACAGCAAGGCCTTCCGTCTTCTCAAAATAGATTTCCTCACCGTCTTGTTCAGCGCTGACTTTACCAATAGCAACAATCTGCTTTACAGGGTTGGATTCATATCCGATAAACATATCACCGGCTTTCGCATCCAGGAAATTCTGAAAAATCCGGCGCTTATTGCCATTGTCATTATAAAGAGTGTAGGACTGAACCTCTCCGACCGGAAGGCTGGAAATGCTCCAAATCTTTGGATTGGAATTCAGCCACCAATATTTTCGCTCCTCCTTGCCGGCATCATCGGAGGCATACAGCTGTATGCCGGAAAGATCAATTCTATCCAATGCTTCCGCCAGCTCATCACGCAGCTTCCATGTATAAGAGCCGTCCTCTTCTTTGGCCGCATATTTCCCAATATATAAAACCGGCCACCAGCGGGGATTATCACTGCCTTCGTCCAGTACGGGACATCCCGTTTTCTCGGCTACTCGCTTTGCCAAAGCAGAGGAACCCGTATTGTAGAAATTCTTTGTCTTACCGTATTTGATAGAAAGCTGGGTACAGGTGGCCTGTCCGCCGTAATCCTTCATACGCTTCATGATTTCGAGGCTGCTGGTATAGAATATGGTGTTGTCCTGCAGGAGTTTTACCCAGTCGCCGACGGATAGCTCCGGTGAATAATCCGCGGGCCACCACTCTTTGGCATATCCGCCTTTCTGCTCACTATAATAGCGGCTAATATAGAAGCCGACATCAATAGTAAGAGTGTGAAGCGCAGGGTCAGGGTAGCAGCTGTCAGTAAGCTGTGATTTCAGCAAACCGATCAGTTCTTCCTCCTGCTGTAATTCAGTACAGACTTCGTCATATAGCTTTAGGAAATTCCTGATGTTGTCCGCATATGCGCCTCTCTTGAAGCCGTAATTGCTTTCCAGTTCGCTTACAACAACTTTAATCTCACTTATTTTATAGATAAAATATTTATCCGGGTAGCGAAGCCACAGGTATGTACTGATGGAATTTTCGTTCTGGTAATGCTGACCCGCACCATTGCCGTACCTGCCAAGCATTGCGGCGGACTTCATTTTAAAATTCTCAATGCGTTCATAGACCTCCCTGCTTTCATCAAAGAGATCAATGAACATAGCGCGCACTTCCTCTGGCGCTGCGTTGGCAAAAATCTGTATCATTTTGGCCGGGAAGTTATTCACAGAAGCAAGCAGATTATATGTTTTGGCAAGAGCACGTGTGAGCATGTCCGCAAAATCTGATGCATTGACATTCCAATTGTCTTGAAACCACTTTACGGCTTCCCATTTATATTTTTCATTTGGCCACTGCTGTAAGATAAAATCTCGTTTATAGCTTACGAGAACCTCTTTTAGACGGAATTTGTCAAACATGATCTCTCTCCTTTGTATTTATCGCAATGAGTCTTGATCTTTACCCCAATAGGCCCAGATCATTTTCTATCGTTTTCTCCAGCTCACTCCATTTCCGAGCCAGAATATCATAAAAGTCCTCCTTTTTCGTGACGGATAATAAATCCTCCTTGGTAATACACAGAACGAATCCTCCCATCAGAGCCAGTTGCCGAATCTCATCCGCTGCCGCTTGGGTCACTCCGCCTTTACTGAATAACAGCGTCGTCTTCTTCCCTTTTACTTCATAATTTCTCCAATACTACGGACAACAGCAACATGTTAATATCATAATAGCCAATCTGCTCACCCATATATATGGGATAACGCCGCTTTCCAGTCTTACCTTCCTGCCCCCTTCAATTAAAAGGAAGAAGCCGTCATCCTCTGCATTTGGTATTATTCCAATGATTCTTCTGCCTTTAAGTCCATTCAGTAAAAAGGTGTAAATCATGACCTGTCTGCCGAGAAGCTGAGGCTTTTCCCTGTTCACCCAGATCCTCACCGCCTCCTTCATCCACGAAGCCGTACATCTTTATATTCCAATCCAATTCCTAAACAGCTAACCGCCAAATTCCCGCCCTTTTTAGCAAGCTGGAACTGCTGAAGCGCATAGAACTGTCCCTCACAGAATGTATGCTTTGCAATAATCCAAGCCAGATGCTCCGGTAATCTGTTTATTTCCTCTTGCTCTTTCAGCTTCTCTATTATTACTGTCTCAAAATCAAAATCATGACGGTTAATGATATGCTGATAAATTTCTCTTTGGGTTTTACTTATCTGGTCTGTGACTTTTGAAATTTTAACCATTATATGTATTATAGACCTAATCAGATAATTTTACAATGTATTCAAAATTAAAACAAGGGATTTCCAGGTACTGAAGCTCTGCCATATTACACTGCAAATAGCTCCAAACACTTGAAAATCCCTTGTTTTCAATCTTTTCATTTATTTCTTATGAAAAGCGCAGCCCCTGCTCCCCAGAACGCAACTCCTAAAATAAACAAGCCTGCTGATAAACCATCAAGTATCCCCGGTAAAAGCTGTGAATTCATACTTTCCATATCCAGCTTGAGAAGCTCCGGCAGCCGATCGCCTACATTCATCGATAATAAACCTATCGCGGCGTATATAATCATTCTTTTTTGTTTCTTCAAGGCTTCGATGATTGTTGTAAGATCAAGGATTGTTTTTTCAGAATGCGTCATCTGTTCCTCCTCCAAACTTTCCCCGTTCAGCAATTCACTTACCGTGATGCCCAGTATTTCACTTAATGGTTTCATCAGCGCCGCATCCGGAAGGCCTCTTCCGCATTCCCATTTGGAAACAGCCTTGTTTGTAATTCCTAGATGCTCTGCTAATTGTTCCTGGGTTATATTCTTTTCTTTTCTTTTTTGGGCAATAAATTTGCCTATCTTTACTTGATCCATATCCATCACTCCTTGCTTTTCATAGGCTGAGTATATAATTTTTTCAGATAAATGTCTTCCTACCAGGAGTAGAATATGGGTAGAAGCTTACATTTCTTACGGTTCCAGGTACCGCTGCAGGAATACGGCTGCCTCCGCACGGGTAATTCGCCCTAAAAACCCGCCGAATGCGTTGCAGAACATTTGTCCTCTCTATTTTTCTTGAAAGACCCCATTATTGGACACCAACATAGAAGCTCCTCCTCATCTATCACTTCTATAAAGCTATTGACCTTAAAATGATTATTTATAAAAATCCTCCTGAACAGATTGGATTCCTCTTTCGCAAAACTTATGTAGGACATAAAATGCTTTGGGATTATCAGATCAGTAGAAAACTTCAGTAGGTTATTTATAAAAAGCATCACGCCTAATATGTTACGTGATTAATCTTACCTCTATTCCTATAATAACTCATCACTCGATAATCGATGGCATCTTTCATATGCTTCACAGAGATACAGTCCCATATCATAATTTTTATTAAACTCATACTTTAACGGATATCCACAGATCGGGCGTCTCAATCGAAATAGATCAACTGTGTGTCGTTATAAAGGTCAGATTGACCGTGGAATATTTTTCACTTCTAATACGGTTTCCAGGCAATTCTGAAAAGCGGCCGGACCGGCACGACTTGTAATTGTCATAATTGTAACGTCCGATCATCAAAACAGATTTGTCTTCACCATATTCCGCTATAATTTGTTCTAGCGTTTCCTCTGCCGCTTCCGCCATAGCATAATCCGGTCTTGTATTATCATCAAATTCAATAAGAACAATAGGATTGGAAAGATGTTTGGGTGATATTAATTGATTTTGAATTGAGCACTGTTTTTCTGCACAAAACCGCCTGCAATATCAATGAGCTCCTGGAAATTGCAGTAGGTATGCGTTATTTTCATTTCAACACCACTGCCCATGAGTTCCAGAAAACGTGTAAACAAACCAATTTCCGATCCCGAAAAGACAAATATAATTATTCATCATATTCTTCTTGCTCAATTTTACAACTTTCCGGATCATTCAAGTATTTTATCAAATCTTTCAATAAGATCAAATCGCAAACAACTTGACTCGTTGTTACATCCAATAATTTATGTGTGACACCATGATATTGTCGCATATATATATTTTCATCTAATAGGAGTGAAGTAATATAGAACTTTTCCTTATATAAATCACCTGCTTCCCAGGCTATAACAAGATTTATGTCATTACTATTCTTTATACCGCTTTCTATATCCTCAATCAACCCATCAAGACTAAATTTATATTCCAATACTTTTGGCTCAGAGCATATTCCTTCTGGATATTCCTCATTTAATTCGCCCAAGGTTTCCTTCAAAATTCCTAAAGGATTTTTTACATCATTAAAAACGTGGTTATCGATCGGTGGATCAATTATAATATGGTATAATCCGTCATATGTAAATCGTTCATTTGTTGACATTATTTTAATGCCACGTATTACACCGCCAGCTAATAATTGATTAAATAAAGCTATCACATCTTGCTCCCTTGTTGGTTCTGATGTTATTGAAACTCTTTTCATTGGGAGGAAAAAGTTTTCATTCTCGAAAACTAAGGGCTTAGCATTTTCGTGAGCTTTCATATCAACTTTCCAATCATCTAAACGCTGTTGTCTCATCAAATCGTCAGGTGTAGCACCTGTATTTTTTCTAAAACATCTTTTAGTTTTATTTAAAGGACCATCTGCCATTTTTCTAGCAATACTTTTTGAAAAATCTACAATATCTTTTTGAAAACCTTTTCTGCCTAAATCAGCAAAACAATTCTCAAAATGCATAACTACATGAAGTTGAAATTGTCTACCTGCACTCTTTTTTAAAGGTATAAGTATTAATTCTCCTTGAGGCATGTTATTTGCTGCTATTTGTATACCGCCTGACATTATATTTATTCCATTTCTTAAACCAAGAGATTCACTAAACTTATCCCATATTTTTGTAGAATATACATAGCAAAAATAAACTATAGGTTTGCATTGTTCAATTATTTTATTTTCAGATTCTTCTATATTTATTTCTTCTTGTAGACGATTGTAATCCCACATATCATAAATAGCATTAAGATTTAAATATTTTGATGGCAATCGATAGGTATCACCCTTTATCCGATATAGCTGATCCATCTTTAATTTAATATCCGTATATTTTTGCACCTTTTCAAACATTTCATTTGCCCAAAGATACCCTATTCCTTGACATTCCGCCTCGGTTTGCTTCCCGTTTTTATCAATAACAGTTACTTTGACCAAAATATTGTTATTGGCCTTTATTGCTCCCAAACCGGTTTTTACCCTAAGGACTTTCAACCAATTTTCAGCATTAGATATTTTCATCCAAGATAAGTCTTTTGGATTTGTATTCTCATCATACTTAATACAAACTGAAACTCCTCGGTCTATATCATTATACAAAGGATCATAAGGTTCCGAGTCATCTGGAATTACCATTGGATTTCCTGCCGGATTCTCATCGGAAAGCCAATTTCTCGCATTCTCCATTTTACCAAGTGCAGTAAATGAAGGAGCCTTCGTTGCAATTTGTATATAATTGAAGCCATATGCAAGATAAGTTGATCCCACACCCTTATGCCCCCTCGTATTACCACTTTTAAAAGAAAAGTTGGGAGCCAAAAATTTTGTATATTGTTGTTCTTCAAAACCTATTCCATTATCAGTTACAGCCACGGCATTTTGTTTTAAATCAATAATGATATGAAGCATCGGTTTAAAATCAGGCTCTTTCAATTTTGTACGGGCATCTAAAGCATCTAACCCATTCTGAATTAATTCGCAAAAAGTGTCAAACCAACCAACATAAGAACTTAAAATGTTTTGTATCTCTCTTTTCAACGATTTTATTACTACCTCATCGTTGCCAAGATATTTAGCACTTAAAGGATCAAAATTCTGGTTATACACAACATATCCTCCGAATTGATATAATTTAATATGGTACTCCATTATATTAATAATTAATAGATTAACATTTAAAAATAATAATATTAGTATACAATATCTTCCTCAATATTACAAGCAACAAGTAGAGGTCTCAGCTCTGAAAGGTAAACTCTTTTAAATATGCTTGATTTTATGGAAAACAGCTATTGTGGATATCTCTGCTCGTGTCATAGGTAAAATACTCCTTTGCGAAAAAGTTTCTTTTATTTTACCATTTTGTTGCATAGCTTTCTGCCGCAAAGCAGATATAATAACTTAATCCTACTTGCTGACCTTCAAGCTTCCGCCTATGGAAATCATCCGTCATTAAAAATTTTGCTTGAGCAGCAAAACCTTTCGCGTCAATCTTCATATCTTTCTGCATAAAGCGGATATGCCTTTCAATTGCATCCGATACACTGCTATAACTGACACTTATACCATTTTTTAAAGAATTTGCCTCAGGTTGGAGTCAAGCGATATTTATAAGAAATTTATGTAATTAGTATAATCTGTAATATACAAAAATAAATGCAACTAAAACGAACATAATATGTGCATAACAGTTGGTTTCATTACTTTGACTTTAGGTGTATTATTAAATAAGGAGGTATGAAAAGTATGAATAATTCTAAAAATAATATTGCTATCAACCTACGCCATCTGAGAACCCGTCGCCGTTTATCGCAAGAGGAAGTCGCCGAGCAAATTGGCGTCACACGGCAAGCCGTGGCAAAGTGGGAAAACGGAGACTCCCTGCCTGACATTCTCAACTGTGAGGCGCTGGCTGATTTATTTGAGGTTTCCCTGAATGACTTGGTGCGTTATGACTCTGAACAGGAGGGGATTCCTATCGGCCCCAAAAATAAACACATCTTCGGCACGGTAACCATAGGCGAAAGGGGACAAATCGTATTGCCTAAAAAGGCACGGGACACGATGAAGTTTCAACCCGGCGATACGTTGGTGGTGCTGGGGGACAGCAATCCGGTGACCGCCGGAATTGCATTGGTAAACAGCAATACTTTTCTGCGAATGACCGGCGGAGCTGTTGATAGTTTTTTTAAGGGCAAGGAGGATAATACGTGAATATATTGTCTGTGCAAGGGATAACAAAGCATTATCCGAGTTTTACACTACGTGACATTACGTTTTCGCTGCCGCAGGGCAGGATTATGGGACTGATCGGGAAAAATGGTGCCGGAAAGACCACAACCTTAAAATCCATGCTGAATCTGGTGCGCCCGGACAGCGGGAAAATCGAAATGTTTGGCCGCGGCTTTATGGAAAATGAGGAAAGCTGCAAGCAAAACATCGGTGTGGTTCTGGGCGAGATTGATTTCTACAAGCATAAGAAGTTAGCTGTTATTACAGCGGTCACAAAGCGCTTTTACCAAAATTGGGATGAGGAAGCCTATCAAAAATATCTCAGGGCTTTTGCGCTCGACCCCCAAAAACGGGTAAAGGAACTTTCATCCGGTATGAAAGTTAAATATATGCTAGCCCTTGCACTATCCCACAATGCCAAGCTGTTGATTTTGGATGAACCCACAAGCGGGCTTGACCCGGTATCCCGCGACGATTTGTTGGGATTGTTCCGCCAGCTTGTGAAGGACGGGGAAAGAAGCATTCTTTTTTCTACTCACATTACCTCTGATTTGGAAAAATGCGCCGATGATATTACCTATATCAAGGAGGGAAAACTGCTGAAAAGTGCTGAAAAATTCGCCTTTATCCAGTCCTTCCAGAACCTGAAGGAGCCAGGTGAAGGCGGGAAGCTGTCTTTGGAGGAAATTATGATACGAACGGAAAGGAGAAGCTATGATATCTAATCTACTTTACAAGGAACTGCGGCTGGCCGCCCATCCCAATCTGTATATCTTCACCCTGCTTGGAGCGCTGGTTATTGTTCCGGCATATCCGTATGGTATGGTGTTCCTGTTCGGCTGCCTTGCACCGTATATTACTTTTATGTATGGCCGGGAAACAAACGATATTTACTATACCGCTCTGCTGCCGGTAAAAAAGAGGGATGCGGTGAAGGCCAAATTCCTTCTTATGATTTTGACCCAGATGACACAACTACTCATTTCCCTGCCCTTTGCCATACTGCGCGTTCGCGTTTTGCCAGAAGGCAATCCGGCTGGTATTGAGGCAAATGTAGCCTACTATGGCTTTGGGCTGATGATATATGCTATCTTCGATGTAATTTTGCTGACACAGTTTTTCAAAACAGCCTATAAAATTGATAAGGCGTTCCTGCTGGCCATCATACCGGCTGCTATTGCAGTGGTTATAATGGAGGTACTTGTTCATTTCCCAGAGTTTGAGTGGCTCGACAGCGTTGTGCCAAATATGATGCTGCGGCAGCTTCCCATACTGGTTGCCGGTGCAGCAGTATATGGTATCGGAATGTTTACTGCATACCGGATTTCTGCAAAACGTTTTGATCAGGTTGATTTATAAGGTTTTGTCTTAATTCATTTTATAAAAGCCTGCCGATAAAGCAATTTCAGCTTTTGGGGCAGGCTTTCGCATATGTGATCCATCCTCTGACAAAAGAATAACACTATTGAAGGCTTCTCAATAATTAAATGAGATATCTCCATGGAGCCCTCATTTTATCGCTCATTCAGCGGGTTGTTGTCCCCCTCCCAAACAGGCCGTTTAGGAAATCCCTTTTCTTCGTTGGCGGTATCGTAAACTTTTTGCAGAAATGCTGTCTTGGCCTGGGTGTATTCCGCCATTGTGTCCACCTCCGCTCGGGCACATTCGCGCTTAACCTCCCCATATTTTTCCACATAATCGGGGTGGTTACGGAGGAAATCACGGATGATAAACTCTGTGCGGTTGTAGAACCCCTCTACAGGCAGCAGATGGATGTTGTATTTCCACACGCCATCCTCATAGCCGCCAAACAGCCAGCGACCTTCCATATCGGTTTCCGTATATCTATAGCGGGGTGCTTGCAGCAGATCTTTGTAATAATTAAGCGGCATCAGTTTTTTAACGCCGACAAAATATCTACTACCGGCTTGGCCGCCTGTCCCGGAATAGAGGTGCTCCCGACATGCTCAATGTTCTTGGCTTCCAATCCGTTAATCTGTTCCAGCCGCGACTTTTCCTCCAGAAACATTTGCACCCATTCCTCGCGGTAAGGTATAATATGGATTTTCATTCAGTCACCTCCTTCCTAAATAATCGCAATGCTTTTCCCAAGTTGTCTTATATAAAACATAATGATTTTCACTCTCTATTTGCTTACATAATACCATACGCTTTTGCTGAAATAAAGACATATCTCCCATGAGCTTATGTAAATTGTAGCTGAAAATCTCTTTCTTTATTGTTTAGTGTAGATTTTGACTAGTCATCTTAATCTACTGCTGAAACTAGTACTCTGTAACACCTAAAAGTTTTATTTGACAATCGGATATAGCCGTTTAAGTTTTATCCTTGCATCATCGGTTGAAAACTGCCAGTCAACACCTTTTTGTTTCCGGTTACGGTCTACGTACCAGGCTTTTAGTTCATGATTGAGATCTTGCAAGTTATCAATACGTCGGCTACCCAGACATTGACGGCCAAGTGCTGACAACTCCACCTCAGCAATGTCAAGCCAGCTTCCATGCTTTGGCCTATAATGTATTTCAAGCCGTTTTGCCATAAACAATGCTTCTTCCGGGCAGAATGCCTCATACAGTGATGAAATATTATGTGTATTCAGGTTATCCATTACCAATACAACTTTTTCAGCATCCGGATATTGTTCCTCCAGCAGCCATTTGATTTGATGTGCCCAGTCAATCTTTGTCCGGTGCTCATATGCATCGGCACAACGCCATCCGCTTAATGGTTCTGTGAAAAGGAGGATGCAACATGTTCCTTTTCTGATGTATTCACTATCCACACGCTCCGGTTCCCTGGTTCCATTTTGATTTTGCAACGTGCATCCGCAAGAAGCTGTAATGGTTTCTCATCCATGCATACAACTGGAAATGTTTCATTATAGGGGCGGCTGTATACTTCGAGGACATCCTCCATTGCGGCAACAAATGCAGCATTATGTTTGGGTGGTATGCACCAACATTTTTTTAGATGAGGTTTAAGTTGGTTTTTTTTAATGTGCGCTTGACCGTCATATGAGAAATAGAATCAATGTATCCAAGTTCTACACATTTATCAGCAATCAGGCGTAATGTCCACCGTTCATAGCCTTCCGGAGGTTCACTGCAGCAAATAGAAATCATATGGGCTTCAAAGTTTCCGTCAACTTTAGGCTGTATAGGCGGTGTTTCACGCTTTTTTCTATAAAGGGCACCATCTAAGCCAACTTCGGCAAATGGTGTTCTTACATTCTGAACAGTAGTAGGTGTTGTATCGAAACGCTCCGCCGTTTCTGCGACAGTAAGAAGCTTTCCGACAGATGCGTCAGATACCAGCAAAATATTGGCGCGAGTAATAACTTTTGCTGGTGAAGCTCCTGTTTTAATGATGGTTGTAAGTTTTATGCGTTCTTTATTGGTTAGCTCAATATCATATTTTTTCTTTGGCATATGATATCCTCCCACTTAACCTCTATTATAAGGATAGCATATCACCAGAGAATATTTTATACAGTATTTAAATATCACAAAGTACTAGATAACCGTGTGATATCTAATGTCTATTTGTTTGATTATTAAATTGGAATTGAACAAAATCGCTGCGCGATGGCCTGCCAAGGCTGTGGCGCAGTTTCTGTTATCTAATAATTAAAAGGCAATGGAAATCTTTACTGAT